>JBJXFU010000169.1:0-31991 GCA_046155885.1 Paracoccaceae bacterium | reverse complement strand
CCCCCCCCCCGCTCGCTTGCGCGACCGGGCGGAGTGCGTCCGCATATCGCGGCTTGGCAGGGTCACCTCCCCTGCCAAAGCCCGGCCGGGGCGCGCCTGCCCTACGCCGCCCGCGCCGCCCGGATCGAGGCTTCCAGCTTGCCCAGCGCCTCGGTGAACACCGCGTCCTGGATGGTGATGGGCGAGAGGAACCGGATGACGTTGCCGTAGACGCCGCAGGTCAGAAGGATCAGCCCGCGCGACAGCGCCTCGGCCCGGACGCGGTTGGCGAAATCGGCGCTGGGCTTGCCGCCCACGTTGAACTCGACCGCGTTCATGAAGCCCGGGCCGCGGATATCCACGATCTCGGGCACGTCGTCGCGCAAGGACGCCAGGTGCTGCTTCAGCCGGTTGCCGAGCAGGTTGGCGCGGTCGCACAGGCCTTCCTCTTCGATCACGTCCAGGACGGCGTTCGCCGCCGCGATGCCGAGCGGCGAGCCGCCATAGGTGCCGCCAAGGCCCCCCGGCGCGGGGGCGTCCATCACCTCGGCGCGCCCCGTGACGGCGGCCAGCGGGAAACCGCCCGCCAGCGACTTGGCCATCGTCGTCAGGTCGGGCGCCACCTCGTGGTGGTCCATCGCGAACATCCGGCCGGTGCGGGCGAAACCTGTCTGTACCTCGTCGGCGATCATCAGGATGCCGTGTTCGTCGCAGATTTCGCGGATGCGCTTCATGAAGTCGCGCGGCGCCTCGTAGAACCCGCCTTCGCCCTGCACGGGTTCCAGGATGATCGCGGCCACCCGCCTGGGGTCCACATCGGCCTTGAAGAGGTAGTTGAGCGCCTCGATCGAATCCTCTGTGGTGACGCCGTGCAGCGGCACCGGGAAGGGCACGTGGAAGACGTCGGCCGGCATCGCGCCGAAGCCCACCTTGTAGGGGACGACCTTGCCGGTCAGCGCCATGCCCATGAAGGTGCGCCCGTGGAAGGCGCCGGAAAAGGCGACGACAGCCTGCCGGCCGGTGGACGCGCGGGCGATCTTCACCGCATTCTCGACCGCCTCGGCGCCGGTGGTGACGAAGATCGTCTTCTTGTCGCCCTTGCCGGGCACGATGCCGTTCAGGCGTTCGGCCAGGCGGACGTAGTTTTCGTAGGGAACCACCTGGTGGCAGGTATGGGTGAAATGGTCGATCTGGTCCTTGACCGCCGCGATCACCCTGGGGTGCCGGTGGCCGGTGTTCAGCACCGCGATGCCGCTGGCGAAATCGATGTAGCGGTTGCCTTCCTTGTCCCAGATTTCGGCATTCTCGGCCCGGTCCACGAAAATCTGCGTCATCACGCCCACACCGCGCGACATGGCGGCCTTGCGGCGGGTCTCGATCTCGGCGTTCAGCATGGGCGGCTCCTCGGGGCGGGATCGCGGGCCGGGCGGTTGCGCCCGGGGCGATCAATATCCTATACGTGTGCGCAATAAATTTATCGGGCCCGTCGGCCCGCCGCAAGGGGGCCGCGCCCCCGGGGAAGGGGAAATGAGCCTCGATCTGACCGGCTTCGACACCGGCGCGCGGCTTCGGGCCGAACGGCAGGCGCGCGGCCTGTCGCAGCGCCAACTCGCGCAGGCGGCGGGGGTGACCAGCGCGATGATCTCGATGGTGGAACAGAACCGCACCAGCCCCTCGGTCGCGACGCTGAAGAAGATGCTCGCGGGTCTCGGCATGTCGCTTGGCGCCTTCTTCGCGGAGGGCGAGGAAACCCCCGCCCGCTGGCATTTCCCGGCGGGCGATCTGCGCGAGATATCGCCGCCCGGCGCGACCGGCGGCATCAGCCTGAGGCAGGTGGGCGGGCAGGGCGCCTCGGCGATCCAGATGCTTCATGAACGCTATGCGCCGGGTGCGGGCACCGGGGCCGAACCTTATGCCCATGAAGGCGAAGAGGCGGGCCTGGTCATTGCCGGCCGCATCCGCATCACGGTGGGCGGCGAAACCCGGCTTCTCGCCGCCGGCGACGCCTATCTCTTCAGCAGCCGCCTGCCCCACCGCTTTGAAAACCCGGGGCCGGATGATTGCATGATCGTCAGCGCCTGCACGCCGCCGACGTTCTGAGCGGGCCGGACGGCCGGCGGCCGCCCGCTGACGCTGCGTCACAGGGGGGGTGCGATGTTGTTGATATTTACACCGGGCGGCCCATTTTCATGATGCGTGCCGCATGCAGAGAGCCTATGAGCGCGTGCATCCGCCGCCGGGACCGCGGCGGAAGCTGAACAATATCGGGAAGACGTTCGAATGTCGTCGTTCTTCAAGGCGCACCGTTTCATCGCCCTGGTCGTGCTGATCGCCGCCGGGGCCTGGGTTGGCACGGGCGAGTTTTCGTCGGTCGGCAGCGAAGAGGCGCAGGCCTCGCAGCCCGAAGCCGGAAAGCCGGCCGAGGCGCCGCCGGAGACCGCCGCCGAAGTGTTGCATACCGTCGGCGTGATGGCGCCGGTCTTCACCGACCATGCGCGGGAAATCCGCGTCTCGGCCTCGACCGAGGCCGACAAGTCCGCGGTGCTGGCGGCGCGGGCGAACGGCGTCATCCTGAAGCTGCCGGTGAAGATCGGCGACCAAGTTGACGCCGAGTCCCTGGTGATGGAGGTGGAAGGCGCCGACACCGTGGCTGCGGTGGCGACGGCGGAGGCGTCGCTGACGCAGGCCAGCCGCGAGATGGACATGCAGGAAGAACTTCTCGCGCGCGGCAATACGCCGGAACTGCAGGTCATCCGCGCCCGTTCCGCCGAAGCCGCCGCGAAGGCGCAGCTGAGCCAGGCGGTGGCCGCAGCCGACCGGCTGTTGCTGCGCGCGCCTTTCGCCGGGGTCGTCGATACCGTCGATGTCGAGATCGGCGAGTGGGTGCAGGCCGGAACCCCGGTCGCCACGCTTCTGTCGCTTGACCCCATCGTCGTCAGGGCCGAGATCGGCGAGCTGGACATGGGCGAAATCCGGGTCGGCGCAATGGCGGATGTCAGGCTGGTGACCGGCCCGGTGCTGAAGGGCACGGTCCGCGACATCGCCCGCGCCGCGAACGCTCAGACCCGGACCTTCGCGGTCGAGATCGCCGTGCCGAACCCGGACGGCGCCATCCCCGCCGGGCTGACCGCCGAGGTCAGTCTTTATGCCCGGCCGGTCAGGGCCTCGCTGATCCCGCGTTCGGTGATCACGCTGTCGTCGGACGGGCAGATCGGGGTGCGCGTCGTCGACCGTGCGAACGTGACCGGCTTTGCCCCGGTGAAGATCATGGACGACACCGCGCAGGGCCTGATGGTCACCGGCATTCCCGACGATATCCGTGTCGTGGTGCTCGGCCAGGACCTCGTGCGCGATGGCGAGACCGTCGACGTGCGTGAAGTGCCGCCCGGCGGCCTCGCCGCAGCAGAGGCAGCGGTCGGAGCGGCGCCATGAACCTTGTCGAAGGCGCGATCAGAAACGCCCGGCTGACAATCTCGATCCTCGTCTTCCTGATCATCGCCGGCGCGCTCGCCTACCGCTCGATCCCGAAAGAGGCCGAGCCGGACATCCAGATTCCGATCATCTACATCAGCATGGCCTACCAGGGCATTTCGCCCGAGGATGCGGAACGGCTTCTGCTCAGGCCGATGGAGACCCAGGTCAAGACCATCGCCGGGATCAAGAAGATGACGTCGAACGCCTATCAGGGCGGGGCCAACGTCGTCATCGAATTCCAGGCGGGCGCCGATCTGAACAAGGCGCTGGACGATGTCAGGAACAAGGTCGACGACGCGCGCCGCGACCTGCCCGCCGCGACCGAGCAACCGATCGTGCGCGAGATCAACCTGTCGGAGTTCCCGGTGCTGGTGGTCACGCTGTCGGGCGATCTGCCGGAACGGGCGCTGGCACACACCGCCAAGGAGCTTCGCGACCGGATCGAGGAAGTGCCGGGCGTGCTTGACGCCGCGCTGCAGGGGGTGCGCGACGATCTGGTCGAGGCGATCGTCGACCCGGCGCGGCTGACCGCCTACGGCCTGCAGCCCGCCCAGCTGATCGGCTGGGTCAACGCCAACAACCAGCTCATCGCCGCAGGCTCTATGGAAGGCGACAAGGGCCGCTTCGCCGTCAAGGTGCCGTCGCTTCTGGAAACCCTCGACGATCTGCAGAACCTGCCCATCGTCTCGAACGGCAACGCCGTGGTGCGCGCCCGCGACATCGCCGACATCCGCCCCACCTTCAAGGACCCCGAGACCATCACCCGGCTCGACGGCAAGCCCGCCGTGGCCATCGAAGTGTCGAAGCGCGTCGGATCGAACCTGATCGCGACGGTGGACGCCGTGAAGGCGGTGACGGAAGCGGCGCAGAAGTCGATGCCGCCGGGGATCGAGATCTCGTTCAGCCAGGACAAGTCCACCACCATCCGGCAGCTTCTGTCCGACCTTCAGAACAGCGTCCTGACGGCCGTGATCCTGGTCTTCATCGTCATTCTCTACGCGCTTTCGGTCCGGTCGTCGCTGCTTATCGGGCTTGCCATTCCGGCCTCATTCCTGATCGGCATCCTGGGGCTTTCGATGGCCGGCATGACCGTCAACATCGTCGTTCTCTTCAGCCTGATCCTGGCCGTCGGGATGCTTGTCGACGATGCGATCATCGTCACCGAATATGCCGAACGGCGGATGTCCGAAGGGATGGACCGCAAGCTCGCCTTCGCGCAGGCCAGCCACAAGATGGCGGGTCCGGTGATCGCCGCCACGATGACGCGGGTGGCCGCCTTCTCGCCGCTGCTCTTCTGGCCGGGGATCGTCGGCGAGTTCATGAAGTACATGCCGATCACCCTGATCGCCACGCTGTCGGCCTCGATGCTTTACGCGCTGATCTTCGTGCCGACGCTTGGCGCGATCATCGGCAAGGCGCATCCGATCGAAGAGAAGGCGCGCCCCGGGCTTTACATGTGGATCGTCGGCAAGGCGATCCGCCACCCGATCCTGGTGATGCTGCTCGCGCTCGGTTCGCTGTTCGCGGTGCCCTATGCCTATGGCCATTACGGCAAGGGGGTGGAGTTCTTCCCCGATGTCGAGCCCGATTACGGGCTTCTCTATGTGAAGGCGCGCGGCAATCTTTCCATCACCGAGAAGGACGCGCTGGTCCGGCAGGCCGAGGAGCGCATCCTGGGCTGGCCGGGGATCAAGACGGTCTACACACGGGTCGGCAGCAGCGGACAGGCGAGCGAAGAGGTGCCGGTCGACGCGGTGGGCGTGATCCAGTACGAATTCGTCGACTGGCGCCAGCGCATGGGCGCGAAGGAAATCCTTGCCGAACTGCGCGTCGCGATGCGCGGCATCCCGGGCGCCGAGGTCGAGGTATCGACCCCGCAGGCCGGCCCGCCGACCGGCAAGGCCGTGCAGATCCGCCTTTCGGCGGACGATCCGAAGAACCTGAACGATGTGGCGCGCGAGGTGGCCGACCGGCTCGAAGCGGTCCCCGACGTCATCGACATCGCAAACGGCCTGCCGCCGCCGGGCGTGGACTGGGAACTGAAGGTCGACCGCGGCGCCGCGTCGCGTTTCGGCATTTCGCCCGGCGAGGTCGGGGCGGTGGTGCAGCTGGTGACGAGCGGCCTGAAGCTGACCGAATTCCGCCCCGCCGGTTCGGACGACGCGGTGGACATCGTGGCGCGGCTTCCCGAAGACCAGCGCACCATCGCCGCGCTGGACCGCCTGCGCGTGGAAACCGCCGAGGGGCCGGTGCCGATTTCGAACTTCGTGACCCGCGAGGCTGTGCAGACGACCGGCACCCTCACGCGGATCAACGGGGAGCGCACGGTGACGGTGCAGGCCGGAATCACCGAAGGCGTGCAGACCGACCCGATCCGGCAGCAGGTTGTCGAGATGCTCGACGGCATGGGCCTTGCCGACAGGGGCGTGCGCTATGCGCTGGCCGGCGAGGACGAGGAACAGGCGGCCGCGCAGGCGTTCCTGGGCAAGGCCTTTGGTGTCGCCATCGCGCTGATCTTCGCGGTGCTTCTGGCGCAGTTCAACCGGTTCATCTCGGTCGGGCTGGTGCTGTCGGCGGTGATCATGTCGACCATCGGCGTCTTCCTTGGCCTTCTGATCATGGGCCAGCCCTTCGGCGTGGTGATGACCGGGATCGGGATCATCGCGCTGGCCGGCGTGGTGGTGAACAACAACATCGTGCTGATCGACACCTATGACACGCTGCGCCGCGAGGGGATGGAGAAGATCGAGGCCATCCTTGAAACCTGCCGCGAACGCGCCCGGCCGGTGGTGCTGACCGCGGTGACGGCGATTCTCGGGGTCTTCCCCATCGCCTTCGGGCTGAACGTCGAAGTGACGCATCACGAGGTGACGATCAACGCGCCCTCGACCCAATGGTGGATCTCGCTGTCGAGCGCGATCGTCTACGGGCTCGCGTTCGCCACCATCCTGACGCTGATCGTGACGCCGTCGATGCTGATGCTGGTGTCGCGCGGCACCCCCCGCGAGCGGGGCGAGCGGCGGCGGTGGTTCCGGCGACGCAAGGATGCGCCGGTCGGGCCGGACCCGGTGGCAGCCTCGGCGCGCTCGGGCGACCTGACGGCCTGAGGCTTCGCCCGCTTTCGCGGGCGACCCGGGCGTGGGGGCGCTGCCCCCTCGCGCTCCCCCGGGATACTTCGGGACCGAAAATATGGCAGGGCTCAGGTTGCCTTCGGCCACCAAAGCACGCCCGCGCCGGGGATGGTGCGGTCGCCGAAGCGGGCGGGGTCGGCGCCGTAGTTGATGGCGAAGGTCAGGGCGGCGGTGTCGCGCAGCCTGAGGCCGCCGGCGACCGGGCGGGTCGCGATGCCGGTTTCGGCGCAGGCACGGGCGAGGAAGGCGTCGAACCCCTCGTCGTCGAGCCAGCCGCCGAGGTATTCGACCTTGCCCGACCGCATTGCGAGGGGGCGGCCGTCGGCGGCGGCCAGCGTCACTTCGGCCGCGCCTTCGAGGTGTTCGAGCCAATGGCGGACGGCGCCCCCGCCGGGCAGCGGATGCGCCACGCCGGGCGGCAGGCTTTCGACCAGCGAAACGGTGCAGTCGAGGCCGGGGAGCGCCGGCGGCAGGGGCACCGGGATCGAGAAGGCAGCAGTCTTGGCGTTGGCGCGCGGCCCGAGAACGACGCGGCCGCCGACGGTGGGCAGCGCGGCCCTGAGCGGGTCGGAGAGCGTCGCGAGGCCGGGCACCAGGACCAGCCCGTAGGCTGACAGATCGCCGGTGTCGGGGGGCAGGATGTCGACCGAAAGCCCCAGGCGGCGAAGCGCCCGGTAGGCGGCGAAGACGAGGCGGAAGTAGTCGAAGTCGCGGCCCTGCGGCTGGGTTTCCCAAGCCCAGGCGCTTTCGTAGTCGAAGACGACGGCGACCGGGGCGGCGGCCGGAGCCAGATCACCCAGCGCGGCGATCTCTTCGGCCACTTGGGCAACCTGCGGCAAAGCGGGTGCGGGGGCGCTGTCGGGGCGCAGGAGGCCCGCATGCTGCTGCTCCTGCGCGAAGGGCGCCTGCCGCCAGCGGAAGTAGCTGACCACCTCGGCGCCATGCGCGAAGGCCTCCCACGCCCAGAGGCGGGCCATGCCGGGCAGGGGGGCGGGGTTCCAGGGCGCCCAGTTCACCGGCCCCGGCTGCTGCTCCATGATCCACCAGCGGCCCCGGCCGACAGCGCGGTAGAGGTCGTGGTGGAAGGCCTGGAAGTCCGGATCGCCCTGTCGGAGATAGGCGCGGCGGTGGTCGTCGGTCGTTTCGGTGCCGAGGCGGTCCGACAGGAAGCCGAGCGGGTAGCTGTCCCAAGAGGCGATGTCGAGATCGGCGCCGGTGGCCCAGTGATCGAAGCCGGTGATGCGCCCCATGTAGTTGTGGGCGATGGGATAGGGGGAATGGCGGCGGATGATGTCGGTCTGGACGCGGTTGAACGAAACCACCTCGGCCGAGGCGAAGCGGCGGAAGTCCATCACATGCGCTGGGTTGGCCTCGGTCACGGTCAGGTTCGGCAGGTCCACGTCATCGAACGAGGCGTATTCCATCGACCAGAAGACGTTGCCCCAGGCGCGGTTCAGGGCCTGCGGGCTCTGGTACCTTTGCGCCAGCCATTCGCGGAACCCACGCAGGGCGGCGCCGGAGTAGCTCTGGACTGTGTCATGGCAGGCATATTCGTTGTCGGTCTGCCAGGCGCCGACATGGGGGTTCTTGCCGCAGCGTTCGGCGAGGATGCCCACGATCCGCGCGCATTCGGTCCGGTAGCCGCGATGGCTGAAACAGTAGTGGCGGCGCGAGCCGAACTTGCGCGGGCGCCCCTTGGCATCCACCGCCAGCATGTCGGGGTGGCGGTCGATCATCCAGCGCGGCGGCGTGGCGGTGGGCGTGCCGAGCACCACCTTCAGCCCCGCCCTGCCGAGCGTCGCGATGGCGCGGTCGAGCCAGTCGAGCGTCAGGTTCCCCGGTTCCGGCTCCATCCGGCTCCAGGCGAACTCGCCGATGCGGACCCAGGTCAGCCCGGCCTCGGCCATGCGGCGGGCGTCTTCGGCCCACCACTCCTCGGGCCAGTGTTCGGGGTAGTAGCAGACGCCGAGCGCCGGTTTCATGGTCTTCGGTCCCTCGCAGTGAATGCGGGCGGTCAGCCCATCGCCGAGTCGTAGGCCGCGACGATCTGCGCCGCCCGCGCCCCGATCTCATCGGCCGACATGCCCGGCTTGTAAAGCGCCGAGCCGATGCCGAAGCCGTCCGCCCCGGCGGCCCGCCAGAGGGCGAAGTTCTCCGGCCCGGCGCCGCCCACGGCATAGACCTGGGTGCCCTTCGGGAGGACGGCGCGGATCGCCTTCAGCCCTTCGGTGCCCATCATGCCGGCGGGGAAGATCTTCAGCCCGTCCGCCCCGGCGGCGAGGGCCGCGAAGCACTCGCTGGGGGTCAGCACGCCGGGCCAGCTCTGCATCCCGGCGGCCTTCGTCGCGCGGATCACGCCCGCATCGCAGTTGGGTGACACGACAAGGCGCCCGCCCGCCCGCGCCACCCGGTCCACATCCCCTGCCGTCAGCACGGTGCCCGCCCCGATCAGCGCGCCTTCACCGAAAGCCAGCGCCATTTCGGAAATGCTGGTGAAGGGGTCGGGCGAGTTGAGCGGCACCTCGATGCGGTCGATGCCGGCACCGATCAGCGCGCGGGCGGCGGCGACGGCCTCGGGTGGCGTGATGCCGCGCAGGATGGCGATCAGGGCGCGGCTCATGTCACCCTCTCGCGCAGGCCGGCGCGCGCGGCGCCGAGTCCGGCAAGCGTCATCGCGCCCGCGTCCGACCGTTCGGCGGTCACACCCTGCGCGGCAAGGGCGGCGCCGTAGGCGCGCGAAAGCTTCTCGGCCCCGAGGATGGCAACCCTCTGGCCCAGCCAGTACGGCCGCGATCCGGCCAGTTCGATCCCGATCAGCGCACCCGACAGGCGCGCGCGGGCAAGGCCGGGGGCGAGCCCGCGCAGAAGCCCCTCGGCCCTGAGCGCGAAAAGACCCGACAGCGCCCGTTCGGGCCGGGACAGGGCCTCGCCCACGGCCTCGGCGAAGGCCGTGTCGTCCCACCCTTCGTCCGACACCGTGAAGCGCAGGACAGAGCGTTCGGCGATCAGCCCGAAAAGCTCACCCGTCATGAAGGTCTGGAAGCTCACCGCCTCGCCCGCGCTGACGCGGACCCATTTGGAATGGGTGCCGGGCAGGCAGAGGACGCCGTCGAAGCCGGGCCGTGCCGCGAGGAAGCCGGCGATCTGGGTTTCCTCGCCGCGCATCACGTCCGCCGGGCTTTCCTGCTTCAGCCCAGGCACGATGCGCACGTCGAGCCGGGGGTCGAGCGCGGGTGCGCGGGCCAGCCGTCCCGGCAGGACCGGCGCGCAGGGCACGGCGCGATAGGGCGCCTCGGCCCAGCCTTGGCGGCTGCCGACCATGCCGCAGGCGATCACCCGGACCGGACCGGCGCCAAACCACCCGCCGATCAGCCGCAGAAGCGCGGGTTCGAACCCGGCGCGGTCGAGCGAGCCCATCCCGTCGCCGCTTTCCGCCTCGGCCAGCGGGCCCGCCGCGCCCATCGCCCAGACACGGAGGTTCGAGGTGCCCCAGTCGGCGGCGATCCAGTCGAGGCCGGGCAGGACGCTCATCCCGTCACTACCACGCCCGCGTCGATGACCAGGACCTGGCCCGTCATCATCCGCGAGGTGTCGGAGGCGAGGAAGAGGACGCCGCCCACCACATCCTCAGGCTCCATCGTGTCCTTCAGGCACTGACGCTGCACATAGGCTGCCAGCCCCTCGGGCGTGACCCAGAGCCGTTTCTGCCGTTCCGTCAGCACCCAGCCGGGGGCGACGGCGTTGACGCGGATGCCCTCGCGGCCAAATTCTCGGGCGTGGCCCCGGGTCATGGCGGTGATGGCGGCGTTGGACCCGGTGTAGATCGCATAGTCGCCAAGGCCCATCATGTAGCTGATCGAGGAAAAGTTGACGATCGCCCCCCCGCCCGCAGCCCGCATCATCGGGATAACGGCTTGCGTGGCGAAGAAATAGGCCTTGAGGTTGACGGCGACGCACCAGTCCCAGTAGTCCTCGGTCACCGCTTCGGTCTTGTGGCGCTGGTCATTCGCAGCAAGGTTCACCAGCACGGTGATCGGCCCGTGTTCCGCCGCCGCCCGGTCCATCGCGGCGCGGAGCGCGGGCGTGTCGGTGATGTCGCAGCGGATGAAAAGGGGGCGGCTGCCGGCTTCCTTCGCCATCCGGTCGGCGAAGGCGTCGCTGTCGGCGATATCGACGAAGGCGACCTTCGCGCCCTGCCGCAGGAAGCCTTCGGTCACGGCGGACCCCATTCCCGATCCGCCGCCGGTGATGAAGACCGACTTGCCGCGAAGATCGTGGAAGGTGACGGGCGGATAGCTCATTCTGCGGGCCTTCGGTCTTCGCCGCGCCGGAGGGACGCCCCCGGCGGGAGTGTTTCGGTCACTGCGCTGCTCAGGCGGCTTTGCGGGTTCTGAGCCAGTCGGGCATCCACTCGCCATGCGCGGCGATCAGGTCGTCGACCAGCTGGCGGATCTGGCGCAGGTCCAGTTCCGCGGCCGTGTGCGGGTCGAGCATGGCGGCGTGATAGACGTGTTCGCGGTTTTCTTCCAGCAGCGCCGCGACCGTCAGTTCCTGCACGTTCACGTTCGTCCGCATCAGGGCGATGAGCTGCGGGGGAATGTCGTTCACGCAGGTCGGCTGCAGCCCGTTGGCATCGACCAGCGTCGGCACCTCGACCGCGGCACCTGGCGGAAGCTGCGGGATGAAGCCGCAATTGGGGATGTTGCCGTAAATGACCGATGGCGCGCCGGTGACGACCGAGTTCATGATGGTGGCCGCGTATTCGTGGCTGGGCTTCACTTCTATCCGGTCGGCCCTGCGGAATTCGTCGGCCTGCTTTTCCCACCGGGCGACCTGCTCCTCGCAGCGCAGGGGGTATTCGTCGAGCGGGACGCCGAAGGTGTCGATCAGGTCGGGGCGGTGGGTCTTGATGAACCACGGCACATACTCGGCGAAGTGTTCCGAGCTTTCAGTGACGAAGTAGCCAAGGTGCGTCATCACCTCGTAGCGCACCTTGTTCGGGCAGCGTTCGTTCCAGTGGCTGGGCTTGGGGATGCGCCCCGCCGCGTAGCCGTCGCGCAGCGCGGGGTAGAGGTCGCGGTAGGTGCCGTCCGGCTGGCGCGCCTCGAAGTTCAGGTAGAAGGCCATGTGGTTGATGCCCGCCGCGCGGTAGCGGAGGCTGTCCACCGGCAGGTCGAGGTCGCGGGCCAGTTCGGCGGCGGTACCCTGCACGGAATGGCACAGGCCAACCTGGCGGATGTCCGGGAACCTGGCCCCCAGCGCCCAGGTGTTGATCGCCATCGGGTTGACGTATTGCAGCATCAGCGCATCCGGACAGACGGCGCGCATGTCCTCGGCCAGCATCCACAGGTGGGGAACCGTCCGCAGCCCCCGCATGATCCCGCCGATCCCGAGCGTGTCGGCGATGGTCTGGCGCAGGCCGACGCGCCTGGGCACCTCAAAATCCGTCACCGTGCAGGGCTTGTAGCCGCCGATCTGGAACGCGACGATGACGAAATCCGCCCCGGCGATGGCGCGGCGCTGGTCGGTGTGGGTTTCGATCTGCGCCGGAACGCCCAGGGAAGCGATCATCTTGCGCGCCACAAGCTCGGATTCCTCCAGCCGCTTGCGGTCGATGTCCATCAGGCTGACGGTCGCGCCCGCCAGTGCCGGCATCTGCAGCGCATCGCCGATCAGGTTCTTCATGAAGACGGTCGAACCCGCCCCGATGAAGGCAATCTTGGTCACTTGACGGCTCCGAGGGTAAGGCCGGCGATGAAGTGCTTCTGCATCAGGAAGAACATCGCCACGGGGGGAAGGGCGGCGAGGATCGAGCCTGCCGAGACCAGATGCCACTGGGCGATCCACTGCCCGTTCAGCGAGGACAGGCCCGCCGTGATCGGCTGGGTCTCGGGGCTCGAGGTCAGCACCGTCGCCCAGAAGAAATCGTTCCAGATGAAGGTGAAGATCAGGACCGAAAGCGCCGCGATGGCCGGCCGCATCAGCGGCAGCACGATGAACCAGAAGATGCGCCATTCGGCGACGCCTTCGACCCGCGCTGCCTCGATCAGCTCGTAGGGAAGGGCCCGGATGAAGTTGCGCATGAAGAGCGTGCAGAACCCGGTCTGGAACGCGACATGGAACAGGATCAGCGCCCAGTAGGTGTTGTAGACCCCCATCTTCAGGCTGAGGTCGCGCACCGGAACCATCAGGATCTGGAAGGGCACGAAGTTGCCGGCGACGAACAGGAAGAAGACCAGAAGGTTGGCCTTGAACTTGTAGACGCCCAACGCGAAGCCCGTCATCGTCGAAAGCGCCACCGCGCCGATCACCGTCGGGATCGTCACCCAGAACGAGTTGAGCATGTAGCGCCCGATGGGCGAGTTCTGGAAAATCTCCACGTAGTTCCAGAAGGCAAGGCCCGAGGGCCAGCCGAAGTAGTTGCCCTGCGCCAGATCCGAGGCGGGCCTGACCGAGGTGATTGCGACGCCGATCAGCGGCAGAAGCCACAGGACCAGCGCGACCGGCAGCGCCACCTGATAGGCGATCCGCGCCGGGGCCGAGACCTGCTGAATGGGCCGGGGGAACATGACTAGTAGCCCTCCTTCTCGTCGCGGACCATCTTCCAGATGAAGCCCGAGATGAAGACCATCATGATCAGGAACAGCACGACAGCGATCGAAGCGCCGTAGCCCATCCGGTATCCGTACTCGGATAGCGCCGTTTCATACATGTAGAAGCTGAGAACCCGGCTCGACCCGAACGGCCCGCCGTCGGTCATGATCGACACCAGGTCGAAAGACCGGAGCGCGCCGATCACCGTGACGACGACGGCGATGAAGGTCGCCGGGCGCAACTGCGGCAGGATCACGTACCAGAGCATCTTCCAGCTTTTCGCGCCATCGAGCCGCGCCGCCTCGACCTGATCGGGCGAGACGTTGTTGAGGCCGGTCAGGTACAGGATCATGCAGTAGGCCGTCTGCGGCCAGAGACCGGCGGCGATGATGCCGTAGGTGACGTAGGTCGGATCGGCGAGAACCGCGACGCCGTTGCCGGTGATCACCTCGATCAGCTTGTAAAGAAGGCCGAACCCGGGCGCGTAGAACCAGGAGAAGATCAGGCCAACCACGACCTGGCTGATGACAAAGGGAAAGAAGAACAGCGACTTGTAAAGCCGGATGCCACGCACCGTCTGGTTCAGGAAGATCGCGATGAACAGCCCGAACGGCACCGCGAGCATGTACAGAACCAGCCAGATGACGTTGTTCTTGAGCGAGGTGTAGAAGTTCGGGTCGCTCCAGAGCTCGACATAGTTCCCCCAGCCGATCCATGCCTTCTGGCCGAGCCCGTCCCAGTCGTAGAACGACAGCCAGAAACTCTCGAGGATCGGCCAGATCACATAGACCGCGAACATGAACATGCCGGGGGCCAGGAACAGCCAGGGCGTCAGCCATTGCTGGTTTGTCTTCCACCAGGAGCGCCCGGCCCGGCCCGCGCCTGCATCGGTTGCCGCTGTCGCCATGACGTCCCCTCCCGGTTTCCGCGCCTCGGGTTCCGCCGGCGCAGCCCGCCTGAAAATGGCCAAACGAATGCGGAACGGAAAGAAGGGGCGGCAGGAACCCGTCCTGCCGCCCCGATCGTCTTACTTGTAGACTTGGCCGCGAACCTGCTCGAGCCGCTCGAGGATCGCGTCGATCTGCTCGGGCTGCACCAGGAACTGCTGGATGCCTTCCATGCCCGCCTTGGCCATTTCCGCCGGGGCGTCGCGGTCGAAGAACTGCGCGAGCGCGTGGGCGGACGACAGCATCTGGAAGCCCGCGACAAGGAACGGATCGTCCTGCGGGACGGTCGAGTTCTTGTTCGTCGGCAGTTGCCCGATGGCGGCGTTCAGCTTTGTCTGCGCGTCGGCCGAGGCCACGAAGGCCAGGAACTTCTTCGCATCCTCGACGTTCGTCGCACCGGCCGGGATGTGGATCGTATCGGTCGGGGCGTCTTCGGACCGCGGAATGCCCGGGGTGATTTCCGGGAACGCCATGAAGCCGAGGTTGTCGTTCGTCATGCCGCCCTGCTTGAAGACGCCGACGGCGAAGTTGCCCATAACGTAGTTGGCGGCCTTGCCCTGCACGAGAAGGGCGGCGGCATCCTGCCAGTCGATGGCGGCATGGTTGGCCGTCACGTAGGGCTGCACCTTGCCCAGTTCGGTGAAGACCTTGCGGACCGAGTCGTCGGTCCACGCGATCTTGCCGTTGGCAAGGTCCATATGCCATTCGTAGCCGTTGGTGCGCAGCGACATGTAGTCGAAGACGCCGGCTCCGGGCCACAGGGCCTTGGTGCCGGTGGTCAGGCAGTCGATGCCGGCCGCCTTGAACTTCTCGCAGTTCGAAACGAACGTCGCCCAGTCCACGCCTTCCGGTCCGGGCACGTCGACGCCGGCCGCCTTGTAGGCGTCCTTGTTGAAGTAGATGCCCCACTGGTAGTAGGTGTAGGGAACGCCCCACTTCTTGCCGTCGATCGTCATCGAGGCGGCGGCCGAGGCCAGCGACTCGTTCAGGCCGTTGGCGTCCCAGACGTCGGTGACGTCGAGGAACTGGCCCGAGTTGACGAAGGGCGCCATGCGGTTGCCGGCGTACCAGTTGGCCAGGTCAGGCGCGTCCGCAGTCAGGAAGTTGCGGATCGCGGTCTTGTAGCCTTCGTGGTCGAAATTGTTGATCTGCACGTCGACATCGGGGTTTGCGGCCTCGAAATCGGCGATCAGGGCCTCCATCGCGGCAAGCGGGATGGGATCGTAGTCGGCGTTGTACTTCAGAACGCGCTGCTCGGCCTGGGCCGCCGTGGCCGCGACAACGGCAACGGACAACGCCAGCGCCACGCGCCGGGTCATTTGGAACATCAGGTCCTCCCTTGGTGGTTCCACTATGTGAAACTTGATTTTACTTATTGAAACCATAATGGCGACTCGGCTACACTTGTCAACAGTTTCATCATAACGCCCCGAAAGCGGGCAGTGGCGGAACGACAGGGGAGGAGAAAGCTCGTGGCCGCCGGCGAAGGCACGCGCATCGAGGGCCTGAAGGCCGAAGCGGGCGACGGAACCGTCGCCAAGGCGCTGGCTGTGCTCGACCAGGTCGCCGCGCTCGGCCGGCCGGCGCGGTTCTCGGAGCTTCTCGCGCAAAGCGCCTTTCCCAAGGCGACGCTTTTCCGCTTTCTGCGGACGCTGACCCGGCAGGGGCTTCTGGCGCAGGACCCCGATTCGGGCAGCTATTCGCTGGGCATGCGACTTGTCCGGCTTGCCCACGCGGCCTGGCTGCAATCGTCGCTCGCGCCTCACGCACGGGCCCATATCGACGCGCTGTCGGCCGAGGTCGGCGAAACCGTGCACCTCGCGCAGCTTGACGGCGCGCATGTGCTCTACGTCGACAAGCGCAACGCCCGTGTGCCCATCGAGATGTTCGCCCAGGCGGGCAAGGTCGGTCCCGCGCACTGCACCGGCGTCGGCAAGGCGATGCTGGCCTTCCTCGACCCGGCCGAGCTTGACCGCGTGCTGCCGCAGCTTTCCTATCACGGCTACACGCCGAACACGCTGACCACGCCCGAAGGGCTTAGGGCCGAGCTTTCGGCCACGCGGGCCCGGGGCCACGCCTTCGACCTCGAGGAGCACGAGCCCGGCATCATCTGCATCGCCGCGCCCATCCTCAGTTCGGCCGGCCGCGTGATGGGCGCGCTGTCGGTCACCTCCTCGACGCTGCGCACGACACTCGATGCGCTGGAGGAGCTGGCCGTCACGGTGAAGGAAACGGCAAGCAAGATCGCCGAAGACGCGGAAAGCTGGCGCTTTCCGGACCTCAACATTCAGCGCGGGAAACGGGGTGTGACATGACGGGAGTGACCCTTCAGAAGGTCGTCAAGCGGTATGGCGAGGTGCAGGTGATCCACGGCGTCGATCTCGCCATCGAGGACGGCGAATTCTGCGTCTTCGTCGGCCCCTCGGGCTGCGGAAAGTCGACGCTTCTGCGCATGGTCGCGGGGCTGGAGGAAACCACCGACGGCGCCATCCGCATCGGGTCGCGCGACGTGACGCGGCTTGACCCGTCGGAGAGGGGGGTGGCGATGGTCTTCCAGACCTACGCGCTTTACCCCCACATGACGGTAGCCGAGAACATGGGCTTCGGCCTGAAGATGACGGGCCATCCGCGGGACGAGGTTCAGCGGAAGGTGGCCGACGCCTCGAAGATCCTGCGCCTCGATCCCTATCTCGCGCGCAAGCCCAAAGCGCTCTCCGGCGGCCAGCGGCAGCGCGTGGCGATCGGGCGGGCGATCGTGCGGGGACCCGAAGTGTTCCTGTTCGACGAGCCGCTCTCGAACCTCGACGCCGAGCTTCGGGTCGAGATGCGGGTGGAAATCGCGCGGCTGCACAAGGAAATCGGCGCGACGATGATCTACGTCACCCACGACCAGGTCGAGGCGATGACCTTGGCCGACAAGATCGTGGTGCTGCGGGCGGGCAGGATCGAACAGGTGGGCAGCCCGCTCGACCTTTACCGCGACCCCGACAACCGTTTTGTCGCCGGCTTCATCGGCAGCCCGGCGATGAACTTCCTGGAGGGCACGGTCGCGGCGGGCGGCGAGGTCGAGGTCAAGGGTCTGGCCACCACATTCCGGCCGTCGGTGGGCTTGCCCGCGCCGGGCACCGAGGTCCTGGTCGGCCTCAGGCCCCAGCACCTGATCCTCGACCCCGCCGCCGCCACGCATTCGGTCGATCTGGCCGAACAGCTTGGCGGGGTGAGCTATGTCTATTTGGCGGCCGACACCGGCGAGAAGATCATCGTCGAGGCGCGCGAAGGCGTGGCGGTGCCGCAGGCGGGCCGGGCGGGGCTGAGCTTCGATCCGGGCAAGGCGCTGGTCTTCGACGCAGCGAGCGAGGCGCGAATCAGGTAGGGGGGGCGCCTCCGTTCCTCCCCCCCATCCATCCCCGCGCTCCCCTCCCCCACCGGGGGAGGGTCAGGGTGGGGGTGTTTCCCTCCCTTCCCGCCCTCTCCCCACGCGCGCTCCGTGACGCGCAAGGGCGAAGGGCGGCCCCCGCACCCCCCTTCCTCCAACCCTCCGGCCCCGCTACAACCCGCCCGCGAACCCCGCGCGAGGCCCCTGATGCAGGTCGACCCGACCCCCCTTCCCGGCTGCCTGATCCTGACCCCCCGGCGCTTCGCCGACGCCCGGGGATGGTTCAGCGAGACCTGGAACCGCGAGGCCCTGAAAGCGGCCGGGATCGGCACCGATTTCGTGCAGGACAACCACTCCTTCTCGGCGCTCCCCGGCACGGTCCGGGGCCTGCACTACCAGCGCCCGCCGCATGCGCAGGACAAGCTCGTCCGCTGCGCGCGGGGGGCGATCTTCGACGTGGCGGTGGATGCGCGGAATGGCTCGCCGACCTTCGGCCGCTGGTTCGCAGCGGACCTGACGGCCGAGAACGGCCGCCAGCTTCTGGTCCCTGCGGGCTTCCTGCACGGCTTCGTCACCCGCGCGCCCGATACCGAAGTGCTCTACAAATGCTCCGACACCTATGCCCCGGACTGCGACGGGGCGGTGCGCTTCGATGACCCAGATCTCGGCATCGACTGGGGGATCGAACCGGGGCATGCGATCCTTTCCGACAAGGACCGCGCCGCGCCGCTCTTCCGCAATTTCGCCACCCCCTTCACCTGGGAGCCCGCGCCATGAAACTCCTTGTCACAGGCGGCGCGGGCTTCATCGGCTCGGCGGTGGTGCGGCTCGCCGTCGGTCGCGGCCTGAGCGTCGTGAACCTCGACAAGCTCACCTACGCGGGCAGCCTGTCGAACGTCGCCCCCGTCTCGCAGTCCCCCCTCTACGCCTTCGAGAGGGCCGACATCTGCGACCGCGCGGCGGTGGACGACATCCTCGCCCGGCACCGCCCCGACGCGATCATGCACCTGGCCGCCGAAAGCCATGTGGACCGCTCGATCGACGGCCCCGGCGCCTTCATCCGCACCAACATCACCGGCACCTACACGCTTCTGGAAGCCGCCCGCGCCTTCTGGACCGCGCAAGGCCGCCCCGAAGCCTTCCGCTTCCACCACATCTCCACCGACGAGGTCTTCGGCTCGCTCGGGCCCACCGGCAAGTTCACCGAAGACACCCCCTACGACCCCCGCAGCCCCTATTCCGCCTCCAAGGCCGCCTCCGACCACCTGGTCCGGGCCTGGCATGAGACCTACGGGCTGCCGGCGGTGCTGACCAACTGCTCGAACAACTACGGCCCCTACCACTTCCCCGAAAAGCTGATCCCGGTGGTGATCCTCAAGGCGCTCGCCGGCGCTCCGATCCCGGTCTACGGGGCAGGCGCGAACATCCGCGACTGGCTCTATGTCGAGGATCACGCCGACGCGCTTCTGACCGTGCTGACGAAGGGCGCGAACGGGCGCAGCTACAACATCGGCGGCGAGAACGAGGCGACGAACCTCGACCTGGTGAGAAAGCTCTGCGCCATCCTCGACGACAAACGCCCCGGCAACCGGCCCTACGCCGAACAGATCGCCTTCGTCGCCGACCGGCCCGGCCACGACTTCCGCTACGCCATCGACCCCGCGCGCATCCGCGACGAACTTGGCTGGCGGCCGTCGGTCACGCTCGATCAGGGTCTCGCCCGCACGGTGGACTGGTACCTGGCCAACGAGGGCTGGTGGCGCGCCTTGCAGGACCGCGAAGGGGTGGGGCGGCGGCTCGGGACGGCCTGATGCTGACCGCGCACCTGCCCTCGGGCTACCTGCTGGCGCGCGGGTTCCGTCTGTGCGGCCGCCTTGCGCTGGGCACGGCGCTTCTGCGCGCTGTCTTTCCCGACTTCGACATGATCGCGTTCCACCTGATCGACGACCGGGCCATCCACCACCACCGCTACTGGTTCCACATCCCATTGTTCTGGACGGCGGTCGCCGCCGTCGCCCTGCCGGTCGTCTGGCGAACGACGTGGCGGCTGCCCGGCGCGGTCTTCTTCGCCGGAGTCTTCCTGCACCTTTTCCTCGACACCATATCGGGTGGCATCATGTGGGGGGCGCCCTTCTCGGACCACCTCTTCGCTTTCGTCACCGTGCCGCCGGTCTACGGCAACTGGGTGACGAACTTCGTCCTGCACTGGACGTTCCTGCTTGAAATCGCGGTCTAGATCGCCGCCGCAGCCCTTGCACTGGAACGCCGCCGCGCATCGGCGAGCGAATGGCGTCCCTGAGCCGGTCCTCACCCCAAAGCCCAGATGCCCGACCGCCGTCTCCCAAAACGAAATGGCCGGGTATGTCCCCGGCCCTTCGCTTGAACGCAACGTCCGTCGGTTACGCCGTCTTGAACGGAACCGCGATGAACTGCTGCTGGCCCTGCCGTTCGATCAGGAACAGAACCGAAGGCCGCTCGCCCTTCACCTGATCGATCATCTTTGCCAGATCGGCCGCCGAGGTGACAGGCTTCCGGTTCACGCTCAGGATCACGTCGCCCATGGCGATACCCTTGTCGGCGGCGGGTCCCTCGACAGCGGTGACCATCACGCCCGCCGTTCCCTCGGGCAGCCCCTCGGCCTGCGCCTGATCGCCGCTGACGGTCTGCACCGTCAGCCCAAGGTCCTTCACCGCCACATCACTCGACGGGTCGGGCTTGGCCTCGCCCGTGTCGGCCGACGCGACCTGATCGCTGTTCAAGGACCCGACCGCAAAGGCCAGATCCTCGGTCTTGCCATCGCGCCACAGGGTCAGCGTCGCCTTGTCGCCCGGTGCCAGATCGGCAATGGCGCGCGACACCGACTTCGGCGTTTCGGTCGCCACCCCGTTCACCGCGACAATGATGTCACCCGCCTTAACCCCGGCACCAGCGGCGGGCGAGCCGTCACCGACCGACGCGACGATCGCGCCCTTAGGCTCGGCCAGCCCCAGCGCCTCGGCCACGCCCTTGTCCACCGGCTGGATCATCACGCCGATATACCCGTGCTCGATGCTGCCGCCGCCCGCGACGATCTTCTCGACCACCGCCTGCGCCTGCACCGAGGGGATGGCGAAGCCCACGCCCACGTTGCCGCCGTTCGGCGAATAGATCGCGGTGTTGATCCCGATCACCTTGCCGTCAAGCCCCAGAAGCGGCCCGCCCGAGTTGCCGTGGTTGATCGCCGCGTCGATCTGGAGGAAATCGTCATAGGGACCGTTGTGCAGGTCCCGCCCCCGCGCCGAAATGATGCCGCTGGTCACCGTTGTCCCGATGCCGAAGGGGTCCCCGATGGCCAGCACTGTATCGCCCAGCCGCATCGCGTCGGAATCGCCCCAGTTGAGCACCGGAAGCGGCGATTTCGCGTCGACCTTCAGGACCGCGATGTCGTTTTTCGCGTCATGGCCGATCAGCTTCGCATCCATCTCGGTGCCGTCGTCGGTGGTCACCTTGATCGACGTCGCCTTGTCCACGACGTGGAAGTTCGTCACCACATAGCCGTCGGCCGAAACGATGAAGCCCGAACCGAGCGCCATGCCGCCGCGCTGCGGCTGGTCGGGCCCGCCGTCCGGGCCACCGGGCGCGCCTGGCATTCCGGGCATTCCCTGCCCCGGCCCGTTCTCGCCGAAGAAGCGGCGGAAGAACTCGTCGGGGCCCATCTGTCCACCCGGCGCGTTGCCCTGCGCGGCCTCGGCCACCTTCAACTCGGTGGTCACTGTCACCACCGCGGGCTTCGCTTTGGCGACGATATCGGGGATCGATGCGGTGACGGTCGCCGTCGGCGCCGTGGCGTCGGTTCCGGCCAGGCTGAACCCGGCCCCGCCGATTCCGGCCGCAAGGGCAAGCGCCGAGACGCCGGCCAGCGCCAGGCGGCGCGCGCGTCCGGATAGGTAGAGTTCTGACATGGTCTGGTCCTTCGATACTGTGGTCGGCCCTGAGCCCGGCGTGCAGGGCGCCATCCAGGCTCCTGCGCTCTGCCGGGTTCGGGAATCCGGCGAATGAAGATGCGCCATAGATCGCCCCTGCCGCCGCCGATCCAAGAGCCTGAAACGCGCCTCACGCCGGATTGAGCCGCCGTGTGCTGTGCGCGAGCGGCCACAGGCGGAAAGGAGCCGGAATCAACGGGTTCCGCTTTGCGGCGGAACATGGGAAGACTGCCCCGGAAGACTGCCCTCAGGTGGGATGGGATTCGCGCGGAGCTTGGTCAAGCGCATGACGGTTCTTGTCTTCGGCCGGTCCGGCCAGGTCGCCACCGAACTCGCGCGCATCCTGCCGGACGCCCGCTTCCTGAGCCGTAGCGAGGCCGATCTGGCCGACCCGGCGGCCTGCGCCGCCGCCATCGCCGCGCTCTGCCCCGACGCCGTCGTCAACGCCGCCGCCTGGACCGCCGTCGACCGCGCCGAGGCGGAAGAGGACGCAGCCCGCGTCATCAACGCCGACGCCCCCGGCGCGATGGCCCGGGCCGCCGCGACGCTTGGCGTGCCCTTTTTGCACCTCTCCACCGACTATGTATTCGATGGAGGCGGAGGCCCGCCCCGGCGCGAAGATGACCCGGTCGCCCCCCTGGGCGCCTACGGCCGCACCAAGCTCGACGGCGAGCGGCTGGTGGCGGCGGCGGGCGGGGCGCATGTCATCCTGCGCACCTCATGGGTCTTCGCGGGCCACGGGCAGAACTTCGTCCGTACGATGCTGCGGCTTGGCCGCGAGCGCCCGGAACTGAGGATCGTCGCCGACCAGAGGGGCGGCCCCACCCCCGCCGCCGACATCGCGGGCGCGCTCGTCACCGTCCTGGCCGCCTTCCGCGAAGGCCGGGGGCAAAGCGGCATCTTCCACTTCGCCGGCGCCCCCGCCTCCACCTGGGCCGACTTCGCCGAAGCGATCTTCGCCGGCGCGGGCCTTGCGCCAAAGGTCATCCGCATCGCCACCGCCGACTACCCCACCCCCGCACGCCGGCCGCTGAACTCGGTCCTTGACTGCGGCCGGATCGGGCGGGCCTATGGCATCGCCCAGCCGGACTGGCGGCCGGGACTGACCGCCGCGCTGGCCGAACTGGAGACCGCGACATGACCGAGACAAGTCGCAAGGGCATCATCCTGGCCGGGGGCTCGGGCACGCGGCTTTACCCGATCACCCATTCGGTGTCGAAGCAGATGCTGCCGCTCTACGACAAGCCGATGATCTACTACCCGCTCTCAGCGCTGATGCTGACCCGTATCCGCGAAGTAGCGATCATCTCCACCCCGCGCGACCTGCCGCAGTTCCGCGCCCTTCTCGGCGACGGATCGGCCTGGGGGATGCGGTTCGACTATATCGTCCAACCCTCGCCCGACGGGTTGGCCCAGGCCTATATCCTGGCCGAGGAATTCCTCGCCGGTTCGCCTTCGGCGATGGTGCTGGGCGACAACGTCTTCTTCGGCGAGGGGCTTTCGGACAGGCTCAAGTCCGCCGACGCCCGCGCCAGCGGGGGCACCGTCTTCGGCTATCGCGTGAAGGACCCCGAACGCTATGGCGTGGTCGAGTTCGAGCGCGACGGCAAGGTCCTGTCCATCGTCGAGAAGCCCGAGAGACCGAAGTCCTCCTACGCCGTCACCGGCATCTACTTCCTCGACGCCGACGCCCCCCACCGCGCCCGCGGCATCACGCCCTCGGCGCGCGGAGAACTGGAGATCGCCGACCTTCTCAACCTCTACAACGCCGAAGGCGCGCTGTCGGTCGAACGGCTGGGGCGCGGCTTCGCCTGGCTCGACACCGGCACCCACGAGAGCCTGCTGGAAGCCGCCGAGTTCATCCGCACCATCGAGGAACGCCAGAACCTGAAAGTCGGCTGCCCCGAGGAAATCGCCTTCCTCAACGGCTGGATTGACGCCGAGGCGCTGGTGGCGCTGGCGAAGCCCTATCTCAAGACACAGTACGGTCGGTATCTGCAGCGGGTGGCGGAGGATGGGGGGGTGTGAGGCGATGACCGCCGCCCCGGGATGCGCCCACGCCCTTCCCGCTGCCGCGTTTCCCGAAACCGCGGTCCCGACCGTGCCGCGCGCCGGCCCCGGCGATTTGGACAAATGGCCTGAATTGCTGTAGCATTCACCCTTGGTGGGATGAGTCGGCAATCCGGACTCCGAAAGTCATTCTGACGGAATCCGGTGATCGTCCGCTGCGACGGGGGGTCGGGGCAACATGATCAGATTTGGTGGCCAGCTCATGGCAATGGCTCGACTGGCCGTTTCCGTTCTGGTCAGCCTTGCGGCGGTGACCGCGTCGGCAAGCGGCGCGGACAGGGTCGCGCTGGTCATCGGGAACAGCGCGTATACCAGCGTTCCCGCACTGCCCAATCCGGTGCGCGATGCCGCCGCCATCGCCGACAAGCTGTCCGACGCCGGGTTCGAGGTCGTGCTGCTCGAGAACCTGAACCAGATGGACATGCTGCGCTCGCTGCAGCTTTTCAAGTCGAACGCCGCATCCGCCAAAGTGGCCCTGGTCTACTATGCGGGCCACGGCATCGAGGTGAACCGGGTCAACTACTTCGTCCCGGTCGATGCCAAGCTCGCGGCCGACACCGACGTGGTGTTCGAAGCCGTGCAGATGGAATTTGCGCTGAACGCCGTCGCCCAGGCAGCCGACCTGAGCCTCGTCATCGTGGATGCCTGCCGCAACAACCCCTTCGTCGCCACCATGACCCGCGAGCTTGGCACCCGTTCGGTCGGGCGCGGCCTGTCGGCTATCGAACCCTCGGGCAACATGCTGGTGGCCTACTCCGCCAAGGAAGGCACGGTCGCGCTTGACGGAAGCGGCGGCAACAGCCCCTACGCGACCGCCCTTGCCGAAGCGCTGTCGGCGCCGAACCTGGAAATCGGCCAGCTTTTCCGGCAGGTTCGCGACGACGTTCTGGAAGCCACCAACGGCATGCAGGAGCCGTTCACCTATGGCTCGCTCTCCTCCAAGGAGATCTTCCTGAACGCCAACGCGCAACCCGATCCGCCCGCGGCCCCGCCACCCGCCGCGCCGGCGGCCGTGGCGGCGGGCGCCGCAGCCGCGGGCGGATCGCAATCGGACATGTTCGAGCTCGCCCTGTGGGGTCTGGCTTCCAACACCAACCGGATCGAGGGCTACGAGGAGTATCTGCGTCAGTTTCCGAGCGGCCGCTTCGCGTTCTTCGCCCAGCAGCGCCTGGACAGCCTGATGCAGGAAACACCGCCCGAGGGGATCGAGATCGCTACCGCCGCCCCCGCGACGGCACCGACACCGTCGCCGGTTCTGGTTCCGGAACCCGCGCCCGTGCCCGCGCCGACACCCGAGCCGGCGGTCACGGCGGAACCCGCCCCGGTCACGCGCCTCGTCGACCCCGGCATCCCCGCCGAACTGAGCCGCGAGCAGACCCGACTGTCGCAAGAGGCGCTTACCATCCTCGGCTTCGATCCGGGCGGCCGCGACGGCGTCCACGGGGCGAGGACGGCGCAGGCTGTCACCCGCTATCAGCTCTCGCTGAACCTGCCCGCGACCGGCCAGCTGACCATCCACCAGTACGCCACGCTGATCGCCTCGGTAAGCGAGGCGCAGCTGGCCGAGTTGCGGCAGCTTCAGCCGGTGAAGGTGGCCCGCGCCAAGGTCAAGGCGCCTGCGGCGGCCGCCCAGCCTGTGGCGCCGGCGCCCGCCGCCAAACAGGCCGATGACGACGGATACACCGGCTACGGCACGCTGATGCCCAGCGGCAAGCGCTGCACCATGCGGGCGGACCTGTGCGAGGCCGGCTGGGACTGACCGCAGCCTCCGGGCACAGGCCGGCTCCGAAGGAGCTGCTTCCGGTCTGCGGACCGCGTCGTGACCGACTTCGCCATGCCGGATGCGCTAGCGGCCGGCGCAGAGCGGATCGTCGTCGTCATCACAGAGTCGAAGATGGCGATCCGCGACTACCTGCCCGGCGGCCCCCGAGGTGCGGAAGCAGCGCGGTTCCGTGCCAGTGCGAGGGAATCGAATCATGGCGGCCGGCCGGAAGTCGCCTATGTGTCTCAGGACGGGCCCTTGGGCCTTGACCACGCAGTCCTGTACTGCGCAGGTCCTACATTGCCTGCGCTGATCGCTGTCGTTCTTCCCGATGATGTCATCACGGGCACGGAATGCCTGTCCGGGATGGCCGGGCGTTAAACCGGCGGCCAGACGGTCGCCGCAATACAGGTCGGGGCCGACGAGACCTCGCAATACGGGATCTTCCGTCTGCGCGGTTTGCCGATAGACCGCTGCATCGCGGTTTCGGGAATGGCAGAGAGGCCGAAGGCGGGGATGGCGCCATCCTCGATCCGGCGATCTTCGACGTACTCGGGCAAACATCGGTTGGCGCCGGGGGCGATCTGCAGCTGACCGATGCCATTTCGATTGCGACCAAGTCGGTGCCGCTGACGGCGTTCCGGTTCTCGGGCACGCGGTTCGACTGCGGATACCACGACGGATTGCTTGCCGCCTCCCAGGCGCGGCAAGCGATGGCCATGGCCGAGGCGGTCGCGCGGAACCTGTCCTGCGTTCACGGCGGTGCCGCGCCGGACGCGCGGGAACTGATCTAGCGGCAAGCGCCATCCGGGACGCCCGGCACGGCGGACCGCACCACGCGGCGAAGTACCGGTTGGCCATGGTCCGCTTTGGTTCGACGAACGGTTTAGGGCGGGCTGACCGGATGGCGGAATCCCGCGTGCCGGCCGCGCGTTGTTTCGGAAACCGGAAGCGGGGGCTTTCAATATCGGGATCGCTTGAAAGGATGGTGAGATGGACTGGAATGACATCGAGGTAGAATGGGCCGCAATGGCACGACGGCTGCGGGCCGACGTGGTCGATGCGAAGCATCCCGGAAGGGTCAAACCTCTGCGGCAAGGCGCGCCGCAGCAGACAGCGAAGCCCGCCACGAGCGACAGGCTGCCCGGGACAACGCTGCACGGACGAAGCGTGCTGCGGCTGAAGTGACGGCTCGCGGCCGGTTCCCCGACCACGGACGCCATTGGCTCCGGCGCTCCTTGCGCCGAGAATCGGGTGTCTGGCAGGACCGCTCGCCGATCCGCGCCGATCTCTTCGGCACCGAACGGCTCGAGCATCATGCCCGGACGCTGGCAAGCGCGCAGCCCGTGTGCACGGGCAGACCGCCGAGGGTCAGAAAGCTTTCAAGCCGGGTCGAAGAGAACGCGCATGTTCTTCTTGCGGCCTACCGCACCTGCGCGCAGGCGCTCGGGTCGGGTCAGACGATGGCGCCGGCGGCGGAGTGGCTTCTGGACAACTTCCACCACGTGGAAGAACAGCTCCGCCAGATCCACGACGACCTTCCGCCGGGATACTACCGCCAGCTGCCGAAGCTGTCGGGTGGCCCGTTCGCCGGATACCCGCGCGTCTACGGGCTGGCCTGGGCCTATGTCGCACATACCGACAGCCTGATGTCACGCGAGGTGCTGGCCCGCTACGTCCGGGCATACCAGGATGTCCAGCCCCTGATGATAGGCGAGTTATGGGCCGTGGCGATCACGCTGCGGATCGTCCTGATTGAGAACATGCGCAGGCTGGCCGTGCAGATCGTCGAAGGCCACAGGCTCCGCGCTACGGCGGATGCGATAGTGGATGCAGCCCTGTCGGCGCGCGACCGGCCGGGCGAGTCGCAGGTCGCCGCCCTGCAGCGGACGGTCGCGGCGCATGAGGCCGGCCCGCTGTCCGAGATCGTGGCGGCGCAGATCGCAAAACGGCTGCGCGGGTCCGATCCGGCGCAGACCCCGTTGTCCGGCTGGCTCGAGGACCGCCTCAGCCGGCAGGGGACCACTGTCGAGATCGTGATCGCCAACGCCCAGCTGCGGCTTGGCGCCTCGAACGTGACGATGCGCAATATCGTGACCTCGATGCGGCTGGTGTCCGAAACGGACTGGGCCGAGTTCTTCGAGGACGTGAGCCTGATCGAAGCGCGCCTGCGCGGGAATGCCACCTACCCCGAGATGGATTTCGCAACGCGGAACCGATACCGGACCGAGATCGAGATCCTCGCCCGAAGGTCCGGCCAGGACGAATCCGGAGTTGCCGGGAGCTGCCTTGCCCTGGCCGCGGAGGGGACCGACAGCCACAGCCGCGATCCCGGTCACTGGCTGATTGGCGAAGGGCGGGGCGCGCTCGAGGCCAGGGTGGGGTACCGCCCGTCCCGGCGCTTGCTGTTGCGTCGCCGGATGGGGCAGCTTGGATTGCGGGGGTATCTCGCGGCGATCGCGATGGTGGCCGTGGCGATTCTTGCCGTATGCGCGGCCCTTCTGGGCGTCGCAGAGGCGGGCGGACTTGCGACTTTCACGCTCGCCCTGATCGGGATCGGGGTCGCGGCCGACGCGGCAACGGCGGTTGTCAACACGATCATCACCCGAACCGTTCCGCCCAAACCGCTGCCCGGGCTTGAACTCGCGAAGGGGATTCCGCCGCCGCTGCGCAGCCTCGTGGCGGTGCCGTTGCTACTTCACGATGGGGCCGACCTGCCGGACCTGATCGAGCGGCTCGAAGTGCATCACCTGTCCAGCCCGGGTGGGGCGCTGCACTATGCGCTTCTGTCAGACGCGGAAGACTGCGGGACCGAGACCAACGGCCACGACAAGGCCATGGTCGCCGGCGCGCTGGCGGCTGTCGCACGGCTAAATGCGCAGTATCCCTCGGACGATGGCGACCGGTTCTTTTTCCTGCACCGCCGCCGCCTCTGGAACCCGAGCGAGGGCGTCTGGATGGGCTGGGAGCGCAAGCGCGGCAAGCTGATCGAGCTGAACCGGCTTCTGCGGGGCGCTGCGGACACCAGCTTCGACGTGATCAGCGGCGTGCTGCCGCGCGATGTCCGCTATGTCATCACGCTCGACGCCGATACGCGGGTCCTGCGCGGAACGGTGCGTCAGATGATCGGCAAGATGGCGCATCCGCTGAACCGGCCCCGGTTCGACGATGCGGCGCGGCGGGTGACCGGGGGCTACGGCATCCTGCAGCCGCGCGTCACCGCTGCCCTGCCGACGGGCCGCGACGGTTCGGTCTATCAGCGGGTCTATTCCGCGCCGGGCGGGATCGAGCCCTATGCCGCCGCAACATCGGACGTCTACCAGGACCTGTTCGGCGAAGGCTCGTTCACCGGCAAGGGCATCTACGACATCGACGCCTTCGAAGCCGCGATGGCAGGCCGGGTGCCCGACGGCACGCTGCTCAGCCACGATCTCTTCGAGGGGGTGTTCGCGCGGGCGGCGCTGGCCTCGGACATCGAGGTGGTCGAAGAGTTCCCCTCGCGCCACGACGTCGACGCGCGGCGTCATCACCGCTGGGCGCGTGGCGACTGGCAGCTGCTGCCCTGGATTTTCGGTGCGCGGCGTCATGACACGGGCGGGCTCCCCACGGTCGGCCGCTGGAAGATGATCGACAACCTGCGCCGGTCGCTGACGGCGCCGCTGGCGCTGGCGGCGCTGTTCGCGGGTTGGATGCTGCCGCCCCCGGTCGCGGCGCTTTGGTCGGTGCTGGTGGTGGCGATGCTGGCGCTGCCCCGCCTTCTGCCGCTGCCTTTCCGCATCGTGCCGGGGCGGTCCGGCGTGACCCTTCGCAGTCACTTCGCGGCTCTGGTTGCCGATGCCCGCTTGGCGTTTTCCCAGATCGCCCTTTCGCTGACCTTTCTGGCCGACACAGCCGCCCTGATGCTGGATGCCGTCCTGCGCACGGCATGGCGGCTCGCTGTTTCGCGAAGGCACCTGCTGGAATGGGTGACGGCCGCGCGGTCGGGGGAAGGCGCGCCGCCCTCGCCATCGGGCCACTATGGGCTCATGGCGCCCGGCGTGGCGCTGGGCCTTGGCGTTTGCGGCCTGGCCTGGGCGATCAATCCGGCGGTGCTGCCGGTGCTGTTGCCGTTCGCGCTGGTATGGGCGGCCGCGCCCGCCGTGGCCCGGCGGATCAGCCTGCCTACGACGGCCACGGCCGCCGCGCCGCTTACCCTGGACCAGGCCCGGAGCCTGCGCCTGATCGCCCGCCGTACCTGGCGCTACTTCGAGACCTTCGTGACGGCCGACGAGAACTTCCTGCCGCCGGACAATTTCCAGGAAATCCCCAAGCCGGAGGTGGCAAGCCGGACCTCGCCCACCAACATCGGGCTTTACCTTCTGTCGACGGTCGCGGCCCGGGACATAGGCTGGATCGGGCAGGGGGCGGCCGTGGTCCGGATCAGGGACACCCTGCAGACGATCCGGCGGATGCCGCGCTATCGCGGGCATCTCTACAACTGGCACGACACTCGCGACCTGCGGGTGCTCGACCCACCCTATGTGTCCTCGGTCGACAGCGGAAACCTGGCGGGGCACCTGATCGCGGTGGCGCAGGCCTGCCGTGACTGGTCCACGGGAACGGTTCCCGAGGCGGTCCGTCGGCAGGCCCTGGGCGATACGGTAGCACTTGCCGAGGCCGCGCTGGCGGGGCTTGCGGGCAACACGGAAATCGCGGCCTTGCTCGCGGGGCTGTCACGGGCCGCAGCGACCGACGTCTTGCCTTTGCGCGCGCTTCTGCCCGACGCAGAAGCGGCAATGCTGGCGGCGCAGGCGCTCGCCGGGCCGGATTCCGAAATCGCGTTCTGGACCACCGCGACACATCGCTGCCTGTCCGACTGGCTGGCCGACCGGGATGCGCCGGCCGACGCGGCCCTGCTGGCCGAGGTCGGGGAAATGGCCCGCGCCATCGCCACCGGGATGGACTTCGGCTTTCTGCTCGATCCGGACAAGAAGCTCTTGTCGATCGGGTTCTCGCTGGCGACGAACCGGCTGGACCCAAGCTGCTACGACCTTCTGGCGTCCGAGGCGCGGCTGGCCAGTCTTTTCGCCATCGCCAAGGGCGATGTCGAAACGAAGCACTGGTTCCGGCTGGGCCGTGCCGCAGCGCCGATCGGCGCGGGGTCGGCCCTGATTTCGTGGTCGGGCAGCATGTTCGAATACCTGATGCCGTCACTCGTCATGCGCGCGCCGGCGGGATCGGTCCTGGAACAGACGACCCGGCTGATCGTGGCCCGCCAGCAGACCTATTGCGCGGCGCTGGGGTTGCCGTGGGGCATTTCGGAATCCTCCTACAACGCGCGCGACCTCGAGATGACCTACCAGTATTCGAACTTCGGCGTGCCGGGCCTGGGCCTGAAGCGGGGGTTAAGCGAGAACCGCGTGATCGCGCCTTACGCGACGGGACTTGCCGCGATGATCGACCCGGCGGCCGCGGTACGGAACTATGCCCGGCTCGCGGCTCTGGGCGCCGAAGGGCGGTATGGTTTCTACGAGGCGGTGGACTTCACCCCCGCCCGCCTGCCGGACGGCGAGAACCACGTCATTGTCCGCAGCTTCATGGCGCATCACCAGGGCATGACGATCACGGCCATCGCGAACACGCTGCAGGATGCTCGCTTGCGCGACCGCTTCCATGCCGAGCCGATGATCCGCGGGGTCGAGCTTCTGCTGCAGGAACGCGTGCCGCGCGATGTCGCAACCGCCCCGCCGCGCGCCAAAGAGGTTCCGGTCGCCCCGGTCGAGACCAGCGACGTGCCGGCAGTTCGCGCCTTCGACGCGCCGGGCGGGGCCGCTCCGACCGCGCATCTGCTGTCGAACGGGAACTACGGCGTGATGCTGACGCCCACGGGCGAAGGCTTCAGCCGCTGGCGTGACTTCGCGGTCACCCGATGGCGGGCCGAGCCCTCTGCAGCGGCGACTGGGTCGTTCATCTTCCTGCGCGACACGGCGACCGGCAGGGTCTGGTCGGCCGGGCTGCGGCCGACGGGCGCGGATCGCGACGAACATCGGGCGGTGTTCAGCGAACACCACGCGGCCTTTGCCCACAGGTCGCCACGCTTCTCCACCACGACAGAGATCGTCGTTTCGGCCGAAGACGATGCCGAGGCGCGGCGGGTGACGCTGACCAATACCGGTCGCCATGCCCGCGAAGTAGAGGCGACCTCGTACAGCGAACTGGTGCTGGCGCCGCAGGCGGCCGATGTGGCGCATCCCGCCTTCTCGAAAATGTTCGTCGTCACCGACTACCTGCCGGAACTGGGCGCCATCATGGCCACACGCCGCCGCCGCTCACCACATGACCCCGAGGTCTGGGCCGCCCATATCTCGGTGATCGAAGGGCAGGAAACCGCACCCGTCCAGTTCGAGACGGACCGGGCCCGATTCATCGGGCGTGGGCGCAGCATCGGCCGGGCCCTGATGGCGACCGCCCCATTGTCCGGCACGACCGGGACCGTGCTGGACCCGGTCTTTTCCATCCGGCGTCGCGTCAGCATCCCAGCGGGGGGGGTGACGCGGGTGACCTTCTGGACAATGGTCGCCGACACGCCCGAGGCGCTTCTGGACCAGGTGGACCGGCACCGCGACCCGTCCGCCTTCGCGCGCGCAGCAACGCTGGCCTGGACGCAGGCCCAGGTTCAGTTGCGCCACCTGGGCATCACCCATGCCGAGGCGGCCG
>JBJXFU010000110.1:0-3655 GCA_046155885.1 Paracoccaceae bacterium | reverse complement strand
ACCTCGCCATGATGGCGGTGCGGCTGATCGAGCTGCACCGGGTGCTGAAGCCGACCGGCAGCCTCTATCTGCACTGCGACCCGACGGCGAGCCATTACCTGAAGATATTGCTGGATGCGGTGTTTGGGGCTAGAAACTATAAGAACGAGATCATTTGGAAACGCTCCGACGCCCACAATGATGGGAAGCAAGGTGCAAAACAGTTCGGTCGAGTTCACGACACGATCTTGTATTACACCAAAGGGAGCGACTGGCTCTTTAATACTCAATATGAGCCCCTTCCGCAAAAGACTATTGATAGCTGGTATCGCAACGTTGAGGCCGATTCGGGCCGGCGTTTTAACAAAGCTGACCTAACGGCTGCGAAAGGTGGCGGAGACACAAGCTACGAGTGGAAGGGCGTTCGTCCTCCTGTCGGTCGCTTTTGGGCATACTCAAGGGAAAACATGGAGCGCATGGATGCCGAGGGTCGCTTGGTTTATTCAGGCTCCGGGCGCCCCTACATGAAACGCTATCTCGACGAGTCGCGGGGCGTCTCTTTGCAGTCTGTGTGGACGGACATTTCGATGCTTCGGGGAATTCAATCAACTGGTGATCGCGTGGAACGCCTCGGCTACCCCACCCAAAAGCCCGTCGCCCTCCTGGAACGCATCCTCAATGCCTCCTCCAACCCCGGCGATGTGGTGCTCGACCCGTTCTGCGGCTGCGGCACAACCGTTCATGCGGCGCAGAAGTTGGGGCGGCAGTGGATCGGCATCGACGTCACCCACCTTGCTATCGGGCTGATCGAAAAGCGGCTGCGCGATGCCTTTCCGGGGGTGGAGTTCAAGACCCACGGCGTGCCGCAGGACCTTGACGGGGCGCGCAACCTCGCGGCGCGGGGGCGTGAGGACAAGAATTACTACTTCGAGTTCGAGAAATGGGCGCTGTCGCTGATCGCGGCGCAGCCGGGGAACCTGTCGAAGAAGGGCGCCGACAAGGGGATCGACGGCAACATCTTCTTCGGGGCAAAGCACGAGGGGCGGGCGATCGTGTCGGTCAAGGCGGGCGACAACGTGGGGGTGGCGATGATCCGCGACCTGCGGGGCGTGATCGAACGCGAGGGGGCGCAGATCGGCGTCTTCCTGGCGCTGGCGGAACCCTCGCGGCCGATGGTGACAGAGGCGGCGGGGGCGGGGCAGTACGAGATGCCGGGGTTTTCGCCGGTACCGCGCATCCAGATCGTGACGGTGGAGCAGGCGATGGAACTGCGCGACCGGGCGGTGAGGCTGCCGGCGCGGCGGGATGACACGTTCCGGCGGGCGGCGCGGGAAGAGGACCGGGGGGCGCAGGGGGAGTTGGGGTTGTGACGGGGGGTGGCGGGTGAGCCCCGCCCTGCGGGATGCGGTGGCGGGCGATACGAGCCATCTCTGAATAGCGCCGCGCCTCAATTGGCAGGGGCCGCCGACCCAGCCAACCGCGCAGCAGTGCCACTGGCCGCCCGGGACGCCCCGCGTTCCGGGCAGCGCCCGTCCGCCCCCTCGGGCGGGCGCTTCGCTTCCGCCCGGCGGCCGGGCACTGCCCTCTGTCATCGCACGTGTCGGCGGCCGGGTGGTACCGTTTCCGCATGAGCGGGGGCATCCCTCCACAGGAGGGCTGCCTCGTCCCGCTCAGCCCGGCCGTCGGTGCCTAAGCCATGCGGAGGCTCGGTCGAGTGCGGCGCTTGGCGAAGTGAACCCCGCCCCCCGCCCGCCTTTCCCCGCTTGCCAACCCCCCCGCCTTCGCCTATACGCCCCCCCGTCGAACCGGCCCTGAAGAGGCCGGGGTGCTGTGTGAGGAACGGGCAGGGTCGGGTCACTCCGGCCCTGATTTTTTACCGCCGCTCCTCCCGCGCGCGCCCCGCGCCTGCCGAAGGGCCACGGACCAACCCCTGACAAGACCGGCGGAGCCAACCGCGCGGCCTGTGCAACATCGAAAGGACTGACCCGCGCATGTGCGCCAAAGCCACGATGGAGGAATTCGAAGCCCTCCTGAAAGAAAGCTTCGAGATCGACACGCCCGTCGAGGGCACCGTCGTGAAGGGCCGCGTCATCGCCATCGAGGCGGGGCAGGCCATCGTCGATGTCGGCTACAAGATGGAAGGCCGCGTCGACCTGAAGGAATTCGCCACCCCGGGCGAGACGGCCGAGATCAAGGTGGGCGACATCGTCGAGGTCTATCTCGACCGGGTCGAGAACGTCCGCGGCGAGGCGGTCGTCAGCCGCGAGAAGGCGAAGCGCGAAGAGGCCTGGGACCGGCTCGAGAAGGCCTATGCCGACGAGGCGCGCGTCGAGGGCGCGATCTTCGGGCGGGTCAAGGGCGGCTTCACGGTGGACCTGGGCGGCGCGGTGGCGTTCCTGCCGGGTTCGCAGGTCGATGTCCGTCCGGTCCGCGACGCGGGCCCGCTGATGGGCATGAAGCAGCCCTTCCAGATCCTCAAGATGGACCGCCGCCGGGGCAACATCGTGGTTTCCCGCCGCGCCATCCTGGAAGAGAGCCGCGCCGAGCAGCGCGCCGAGGTGATCGGCAACCTGCACGAGGGCCAGACGGTCGACGGGGTGGTGAAGAACATCACCGAATACGGCGCCTTCGTGGACCTTGGCGGGGTGGACGGGCTGCTGCACGTCACCGACATGGCCTGGCGGCGGGTGAACCACCCGTCGGAAATCCTGGCCATCGGCGAGACGGTGAAGGTCCAGGTCATCAAGATCAACAAGGAGACGCACCGCATCTCGCTCGGCATGAAGCAGCTGCTGTCGGACCCGTGGGATTCGGTGGCCGAGAAGTTCGCCATCGGTTCGGTGCACAAGGGCCGGGTCACCAACATCACCGACTACGGCGCCTTCGTGGAGCTGGAAGCCGGGGTCGAGGGGCTGGTCCACGTCTCGGAAATGTCCTGGACGAAGAAGAACGTGCATCCCGGCAAGATCGTCTCCACCTCGCAGGAGGTGGATGTGATGGTGCTGGAGATCGACGGCGCCAAGCGGCGGGTGTCGCTGGGGCTGAAGCAGACGATGCGCAACCCCTGGGAGGTCTTTGCCGAGACCCATCCGCCGGGCAGCATGATCGAGGGCGAGGTGAAGAACATCACCGAGTTCGGGCTGTTCGTGGGCCTCGACAACGACATCGACGGGATGGTGCACTTGTCGGACCTGAGCTGGGAGAGCCGCGGCGAAGAGGCGATCCAGAACTTCCGCAAGGGCGATGTGGTCAAGGCGGTGGTGTCGGAAGTGGACACCGAGAAGGAACGCATCTCGCTGTCGATCAAGGGGCTCGATGCCGACACCTTCTCGGACGCGGTCGACGGGGTGAAGCGGGGGTCGGTGATCACCGTCACCGTCTCGGCCATCGAAGAGGGCGGGATCGAGGTGGACTACAACGGCATGAAGTCGTTCATCCGCCGTTCGGACCTCAGCCGCGACCGCGCCGACCAGCGGCCGGAGCGGTTCCAGAAGGGCGACCATATCGACGTGCGGGTGACCAACGTCGATCCCAAGACGCGCAAGCTGGGCCTGTCGATCAAGGCGCGCGAGATCGCCGAAGAGAAGGAAGCGGTCGAGCAGTACGGATCGTCGGATTCCGGCGCATCCTTGGGCGACATCCTGGGCGCGGCGCTGAAGACCACCGCCGACCGCTG
>JBJXFU010000100.1:0-23665 GCA_046155885.1 Paracoccaceae bacterium | reverse complement strand
CTGGCATGTCTTCCGGGCGCTCATCACCCCGCGCAATTGCGCCCGGGGCGGGCGCCACCGCAACGTTGGTCTGCGAGAATGACGGCGGGGTTGGAGGCACCATAAAGCGCGGACCAACACCGCAGGGGCGCCCCCCCGCGGACGGGCGCCGCCCTCTGTCGCGGAGTGGTAGCGCGGCTGACGGGCGACTGAGGTCGGACGCAAAACGCTGATACCGCTGGCTGGCCGCGTGCCCGTGTCCCGCTCAGATACCGACCGCGACGATCGCCCTTGCCAGCACCGGCACGGTTTCCGCGTTCAGCCCCGCGACGTTCATCCGGGAATCGCCGACCATGTAGATCGCGTGTTCGTCCCTGAGCCGCGCCACCTTTTCGGGGCTCGCGCCGATGCGAGAGAACATGCCCGTGTGGCCGGCGATGAAATCGAAGCGGTCAGAGTTGGTGAGCAGGCGAAGCTCGTCGGCGAGCTGGCGGCGAAGGCCCATCATGCCCCTGCGTACCGCGTCGAGTTCGGCCCGCCAGTCGGCAGTGAGCGCCGTGTCGGCAAGGACGGTCGAGACGATCCGCGCCCCGTGGTCGGGGGGGAACGAGAAGTTGGTGCGGTTCAGCGCCGCGAGGTTCGCTTGCACCGTGTCGCGCCGCGAAGGATCGGAAAGCGCGAAGAGGATGCCCGCGCGGTCGCGGTAGATGCCGAAGTTCTTCGAGCACGAGGCCGCGACCATCACCTCGGGCAGCGCGCGCGCGATGGCGCGGGTGGCGGCGGCGTCCGCGTCGAGCCCGTGTCCGAAGCCCTGATAGGCGAGGTCGATCAGCGCCACCGCGCCGGTACGGGCCAGCACAGAGCCGATTTCGGCCCAGTCGGCGGGCGATGGGTCGGCGCCGGTGGGGTTGTGGCAGGCACCGTGCAGCAGCACCACGTCGCCCGCCCGGACGGCGGACAGATCGTTCAGCATCGCCCGCGCATCGACGCCCCGGGTGGCGGCGTCGAAGTAGCGGTAGCCCGACCAGGGCATTCCGAGGTGGTTCAGCATCGCGACATGGTTGGGCCAGGTCGGTTCGCTGACCCAGACCGTCGCGCCCGGCGCCGCGATCCGGATCAGGTCGAGCGCCAGCCGGATCGCCCCGGTTCCGCCGGGGGTCGCGCAGGCGGCGATGCGGTCCTCGGCCACGGCGCTGCCGAAGACCAGCCGCGCCATCGCCCCGGCAAAGGCGGGGTCGCCGGCGAGCGCGGTGTAGGTCTTTGTGGTTTCCGTCCCGACCAGCCGCTCTTCGGCCGCCTGCACCGCGCGCATCACCGGGGTCAGGCCCCGCGCGTCCTTGTAGACGCCCACGCCGAGGTCGATCTTGCCGGGCCTCGGATCGCCCCGGAACTGCGCCATCAGGCGCAGGATCGCGTCGGGGGCGGGTTGGGACAGCTTGTCGAACATGGCGCGCCCTTCAGCCCTTGGCGACCTTCAGGTCGCCGTACATTCCCCATTCCGACCATGACCCGTCGTAAAGCGCATGGTCGCGCTTGCCGATCCGTTCCAGTGCCAGGCTCAGGATCGCCGCCGTCACGCCGGACCCGCAGGTGGTGATCGCCGGCTTGGCAAGGTCGGCCCCGGCCGCCTCGAAGATGCGGCGCAGGTCGGCGGGGTCCTTCATTGTGCCGTCCGGGTTCAGGAGGCTGCGGTAGTGGACGTTCACCGCCCCCGGGATATGGCCGGACCGCAGGCCGGGCCGAGGCTCGGGCTCCTCGCCGCTGAACCGTCCGGGCGAGCGGGCATCGAGGATCGTGTGATCGCGGAGCTTCGCCGCTGCGGCGACCTGGGTCACGTCCTTCACCAGCCCCGCCTGCCGCTGCACCGTGATGTGGCGGTCCCTGACGTTGGGGGGCATATCTTCGACCGGGTGGCCTTCGGTCCGCCATTTCGGCAAGCCGCCGTCCAGAACCGCGATGTCGGTCTTTCCCATCAGTCGGAACGTCCACCAGACCCGCGCCGCCGAGAACAGGCCGGCGCCGTCGTAGACCACCACCTGGTGCCCGTCGCCGACGCCCATCGCGCGCATCCGGCTGACGAATTTCTCGGGTTCCGGCGCCATGTGCGGCAGGCCGGACCGGGTATCGGCGATTTCGTCGATGTCGAAGAAGCGCGCGCCCGGGATGTGCGCGGCGGCGTATTCGGCCCTGGCGTCACGCTGCTGGTCCGGCAGGTACCACGAGGCGTCGAGGATGCGCAGGTCGGGATCCTTCAGATGCCGGGCGAGCCAGCCTGAGGAAACCAGCGTCCTTGGGTCGTCAGCGGCCATGTGCCCAATCCCTTGCTGTCCGCCAACCCATAGCGGCCAGCGAGGCGGAAGGGCAAGCGGCGCGGGCGGGCCGCGTGCGATCCGACCCCCGCGCCCCCGGGTGTCAGGCCTTCGACATCATGCCTTTCACGGCACCGGCGATGACCATGACGACCGCCCCGCCGACCCCACCCGAGGCGAGCGACTGGATGATCCCGGCGAAGTCGAGCCCCGAAGCGGCGGCATCGGCGCCCCCGCCGAGGAGCATGCCGAGTATCTGGCCGCCGAGGCCGCCGCCCACGACGCCGGCGATCGAGTTGCCGAGCGTTCCGAGGCTCTGGGTCTTCAGAACGCCGCCGGCGACATTGCCGCCGACCGCTCCTGCGATGAGCTGGATGATGAGTTCAAGCATCGACCGGTTCCCCCGGGCCCGTGACATGTTGCATCGGCCGGGTGGGCCCATCCCGACGATTGTCGCCAGAATGGAACAAATCCACCAATCTGTCGCCGGAAAAGCGCCTATCTCCTCTGGCGCAGGAAGGTCGGGCACCCCGGCCGGCTTTATTCCCCGCGCTTCAGCAGGCGCGCCTTTTCGCGGCTCCAGTCGCGCTTGGCCTCGGTTTCGCGCTTGTCGGCCAGCTTCTTGCCCTTGGCGACGCCGATCTTCAGCTTCACCCGGCCCCTGTGGTTGAAGTACATGACCAGGGGCACCAGCGTCATGCCCTCGCGCCCGACCGCCTGCCAGAGCCGCGCCAGTTCCTTCCGCGATACCAGGAGCTTGCGCCTGGCCCGTTCTTCGTGCCCGAAGATCCCGGCCTGCTTGTAGGGCGCGATGTAGCCGTTGATCAGCCAGAGCTCGCCGCCTTCGACGCTGGCGTAGCTGTCGGCGATGTTCGACTGGCCGGTGCGGAGCGACTTCACTTCGGACCCGGACAGGACGATCCCCGCCTCGAGGTCGCTTTCGACGAAATAGTCGAAGCGCGCCCGGCGGTTTTCGGCGATGCTCTTGTAGTTCTTGTCCGTGCTCTCGGCCATGATCCGCGCGAGATATGCGACGGTCGGGCGTGAGTCCATAAGCGGCGGCGCGGGGGCCGGTCCTACCGCATCCACACCCGCGCATAGGGCGGCAGCGCGATGTTGCCGTCGTAGAGGGTGACTTGGGTTTCGGAAATCTCGTCGAAGAAGCTCCGCACGCCGAAGGCCGAAAGGCTGTCGGCCGGCAGGTGCCGCCAGCTTTCCGAGAAATTGTAGAGCTGCACGACCGTTCCGGTCGGTGCCTGCCGCAGGACGGCCAGCACCGCGGGATCGCCGGTTCCGGCCACAAGCGTCGGTACCCCCGCATGCAGCTCGGGCACCGCCCGCCGCCGCGCCAGGATGTGCTTTACCCCCCGGAACACCCTTGCCGCCGGGGTTCCGGTTCCGTCCCGCGCTTCGGCCCGCGCCCAGTCCATCCGGGGCCGGTGCACCCACCGGCTGTCGCGGGCATGTCCGGGCACGTCGCGGTAGCCCCAGTCGTTGGTCAGCGCCACCTCGTCGCCCATGTAAATCAGCGGGATCCCCCCGAACCCCGCGATCAGTGCGTGGCCCATCAGGATGCGCTGTACCGCCGCCTCGATCCCCGCCGCGTCGCCGGCGGCCTCGGCCTTTTCGAGGCCGGCGAGCGAGGCGAAGCTGCCGGATATGCGCTTGTCGCCGGTCAGGGGGTTTTCCTGAAACAGCGCGCCCCGGGCGAAGGAGCCCGGGAAGGAGCCTTCGTAGAAGTCCGAGAGGAAGGCACGGTGCGCCGCCCCGCCGATCCCGAGTGCCGCCGCGTCTTCGTCGGTCACCGCCCAGCCGATGTCGTCATGGCAGCGGATGTAGGTGGCGTAGGTGGCGTTGGTCAGCACGGGGGGGAAGTGGGTGGACAGCACATGCGTCATCAGCCGCGCGTCGCGGGTGGCGAGCGCGCCCCAGAACTGCACCATCAGGGAATTGTGATAGGCGAGGTTGCCTTCGCGCCCGTCATGTTCGCCCCGCCCCAGGTAGGGCAGCATCTCGGCCGGCGCGACGATCGCCTCTTCCAGGTGGATCACCGCCGGGCAGGCGATGCGGCAGGCGGCGCGCAGCGCCCGCAGGATCATGTGCACCTCGGGTTCGGACTGGCAGCGCGTGCCCATGCGTTTCCACATGAAGGCCACGGCGTCGAGCCGCAGCACATCGACGCCCTTGTTGGCGAGAAACAGCATCACCTGAACGATTTCCAGAAACACCCGGGGGTTCGCCCAGTTCAGGTCCCACTGGTGTTCGTTGAAGGTGGTCCAGACCCATTTGCCGATATCGGGGTAGAAGGTGAAGTTGCCCGGGGCGTTGTCGGGAAAGACCTCCACCAGCGACTTTTCGTATTCGCCCGGCAGGCGATCGTCGTCGAACATCAGGTACATGTCGCGATGCGCCGCCGAGCCGTTACGGGCCTTGGCCGCCCAGGCGTGTTCCTTGGCCGTGTGGTTCAGGACAAGGTCCACGCAGAGCGACATTCCCCGCGCGCGCAGGGCCTCCGAGACACTTTCGAAATCCGCCATCGTGCCGTAGGCGGGGTTGATCGCGCGGTAGTCCATGACGGAATAGCCGCCGTCCGAATCGCCGGGCCGGGGCTTCAGGCAGGGCATCAGGTGGACGTAGGTGATGCCGAGATCGGCGAGGTAAATGAGCCGGTCGGGGATGCCGCGCAGGTTTCCCGCAAAGCGGTCGATGTAGAAGACATAGCCCGCCATCCCGGGACGCTGGAACCAGTCGGGTTCGAGGTCGCGGACCAGGTCGAGCCGCTTCAGGTCGGCCGGCCGCGCCGCCCAGGCGGATTCGAGCGCCTGCGTCAGCTTCCGGCAGAACGCCTTGTAGTCCGGGTGCGCGCCGTAGAGCCGGTCGAGCATGCCCCAGAGGTCGTCGCGGCTGCGTGACATGCGCAGATCGAAAATGTCGCGGTCCCAAGGCGAAAGTTCGTCGGGCATCGTCCATCCCCCCGGTTCGGGTGAAGTCTAGGGTGCCCAAAGCGCTTTGGGAAGGGAGTTGGTCGCCCGTCGCTCAGTCGGCCGGCCGTTGGTCGCCTCAGCCCGGCGGCGGAACGACGAGGCGTGTGCCGGGGCGCAGGCCCGGCAGGATCGCCAGCAGGCTTTCCCTGGCCAGCGCGACGCAGCCCGCCGTTGGCGCGCCGGGCCGGCGCCAGATGTGGATGAAGATCGCCGAGCCGCGCCCGGGCCGCGCATCGGGCCAGTTCCAGTCCGTCACCAGGAGGATGTCGTAGATCGGATCGGCCCGCCAGAGGCGTTCGGCCGAGGGCGCGAAGGGCGCGCGGACCATCCGGTTGTAATCCGCCGCGCCCGGATCGTCGCACCAGAGATCGTCCCGCCGGGTCGGCGCCGCCCAGCCCGGCAACCGGCCGGGGGGCACGCGGTCCGGGCGGTAGAGGCAGCCGACGATCCGGTGCGCCCCGGCGGGGGTGCACCCGTCGCCTTCGCGCTTCCGCCCGGTGGTGACGGTTCCGCCCCGGCCGAGCGTGCAGGGGTAGACCCGCCCCCTGAAAGAGAGCCCGCGCCGCGTCACCACCAGATCGCCGCGCCCCATCAGGCGGCGTCCTCCGGGTCGGGCGCGATGCGCACCACCGCGCTGCCGCGCTTGTGTCCGCTGTCGGCCAGCCGGTGCGCCTCGGCGATCCGGTCGAGCGGCGTGACCGAGTCGACCAGCGGGCGGAACAGGCCGCGCCCGGCCAGTCCGGCAAGGTGTTCCAGCGCCTCGCGCCGTTCGGGCGCGGTGCCGCCGATCACGCGCCGCCCTTCGCCGGGCCGCAGGAATGGTGCGCGGAGCATTGACCGAAGATCCCCCACCACAACGCCCAGGCGCCCGCCGGGCCGGAGCGAGCGCGCCAGCACCGCGGCATCGGTTTTGCCCGCGATGTCGAGGATCGCGTCGAACCCGTCCGGATCGTCGGCCGGCGCCCAGTCGCGGTAATCCCGCGCCGCGTCGGCGCCGAGACCGAGGATCAGGTCATGGTTTTCGCGCCGGGCGACCCCGGTGACGGCGGCACCCATCGCGCGACCGATCTGCACCGCGGCGCTGCCCACCGCGCCGGAGGCGCCGATGACCAGCAGCCGCTCTCCCGGGGCAGGCGCCATCCGGTCGCGCAGGAACCAAAGGGCGGTGGTGCCGCCGAAACTCATCGCCCCGGCCTCTTCCCAGGACAGGGCCGTGGGCTTCGGGATCATCGCGGCGCCGGCCTTCACCACACGGTACTCGGCATGGCAGCCAAGCGCCGCGCCGACGAAGGCCACCACCGCGTCACCCGTCGAGAAGCCGGTGACCCCCGGGCCGCAGGCGGCCACCACGCCGGCCAGTTCGGTGCCGAGGACCGGACGGCGCGGCCGGTTCCACCCGAACATCAGCCGCACCGGAAGAGCGAAGCCGCGTGGCACGTCCAGCGACCGCAGCCGCCAGTCCGCCGTCGAGACCGTGGACGTGATCACCCGGACCAGTACCTCGCCCGCGCCCGGCCCGGGCACCGGCAGCTCGGCGATTTCCACCACTTCGGGGCCGCCGTAGCTGCGGTAGACGGCGGCCTTCATGCGGGACCCCTTCCCTCGATCACACTCTGCCCGGCCCGTCTGGCCTGACTTCCGGGCAACGGAAAGTCAGGAATAGCGGCCCTTGGCAATCCCGTCCTCATCCTCCGTACGCCCCGGGCCCCGACCCTAGAGGATGTGACCCGACTTCGCCGCCTTGGTGTCGAGGTAGCCCGAGTTCCAGTGCGTCCGTCCGACCTTCAGCGGCACCCGTTCGACCACCCCGATCCCGCAGGCTTCCAGCATCCGGACCTTCGCCGGGTTGTTCGTCATCAGCCGGACCCCGGAAAAGCCCATCCGCCTGAGGATCGCCGCGCCGATGCGGAAGTCGCGTTCGTCATCCTCGAACCCCAGACGATGATTCGCCTCGACCGTGTCGAACCCCATGTCCTGCAGGCTGTAGGCGCGCATCTTGTTGGCCAGGCCGATCCCCCGCCCCTCCTGGTTGAGATAGATCAGCACCCCCGCCCCCGCCTCGCCCATCTGGGAAATCGCGGCGCGGAGCTGGGGGCCGCAATCGCATTTCAGGGAACCCAGCAGATCACCGGTGAAGCAGGCCGAATGCAGGCGCGCCAGCACCGGCGTGTCGCGCGGCGGGCTGCCGATCTCGATCGCATAGTGTTCTTCGCCGCCGTCGCCGGGGCGGAAGACGTGCAGACGGCCGGCCTCGGCCGCTTCCATCGGCAGGCGGGCGGAGACCACGGGGTGCAGCGCCACCGCTGCCGCAAGCGCTGGCCCGGCCTCGGCCATGTCGATCAGCGTCAACCCTTCCTCGGCCGCCAGCCGCGGCGCATCGGCAAGCCGCAGGACCAGCGCGGCGGGCAGAAGCCGCGCCGACTTCACCAGTCTGATCGCCGCGCGGTGAAGATCGGCATCCCCGTCGCGCAGGGTGCGGAAGGGCCCCTTCATCGGCGAGGCCAGATCTCCGGCCGGGTCCGCCACCGCGGCGACCCAGGCCGCGTCCGCGTCCGCCGGGACCGCGATCCGCGCCAGATCGCCGTCATAGGCGCGCGCCTTCAGCGTTTCGGCCCGCCTTTCGGTCACGGTGAGCGACAGGGGGCCCATGACGCGCATCTGCGCCAGCCGTTCGGGCGATACGGCTTCGGCGGCGACGGCGATGGCGCCGCCGGCGCCCGACACGAACGCCACCGGCACGCCCATGCGCAGATCGGCGCGGGCGCGGTTGAGCCGTTCGACGATGCCGGGGCCAAGGGGCAGGGCGCTTTCCTCACCTGTGGATGCCTCACGAAACTAGGTCACGTTACCACGGATTGAAACAAATCCGCCCTTGGCGACACGTCCATGTGAGGGAATTGTTGCAAACCTTGAGACCTCTGCCGCTCACGCGCAATTGTCGGGAGTGTGAGAGCGAGGGCGTATCATGGCCAGTCTGAAGAAAATTCTTCTTGTCGACGACGATGCCGACCTGCGCGAGGCGCTGGCCGAGCAGCTTCTGGCGACCGAAGATTTCGACGTTTTCGAAGCCGCCGACGGCCATGAGGCGATGGATAAGGCGAAACAGGCCATCTACGACCTGGTGATCCTGGACGTGGGCCTTCCCGACACCGACGGGCGCGAGCTTTGCAAGCGGATGAGGAAGACCGGGGTGAAATGCCCCATCGTCATCCTGACCGGGCACGACAGCGACGCCGACACGATCCTGGGGCTTGACGCCGGCGCCAACGACTATGTCACGAAGCCGTTCAAGTTCCCGGTGCTGCTGGCGCGACTCAGGGCGCAGCTGCGCACCCATGAGCAGTCCGAGGACGCGATCTTCCAGCTTGGGCCCTATACCTTCAAGCCGGCGATGAAGATGCTGATCGACGCGCGCGACCGGAAGATCCGGCTGACCGAGAAAGAAACCAACATTCTCAAGTACCTATACCGGGCGACCGAGGGCGTCGTGGCCCGCGATGTGCTGCTGCACGAGGTCTGGGGATACAATGCGGGCGTCACTACGCACACATTGGAAACACATATTTATCGTTTGCGTCAGAAAATAGAACCCGATCCGTCCAATGCCCGCCTTCTTGTGACCGAATCCGGGGGCTACAGACTGGTCGCATGAGCCGCCGCGCCCTGGTCGCGCGGAGGCACCCAAGGTTCCCCTGGCCACAACGGGGTTATGTTGTGGCTCCTCCCTGTTGGACTGGCCCGGGCTTCGGCCCGGGCCTTTTTTCTGTCCGGCCCGGGCGGCACTTCCGGGGGCCGCGCCGCCGGTGCCTGCGGCGGCTCGTTCGCGACGAGACCCCAGACTCACCTCCGCCGCTCCCTCTCGCCCGGAACAGCCGCGAAGCGGCCCGGGCGGCGCCCGACCGCCCGCCCGTTGCGTTCGTGGGCGGGCGCCACCGCAGCGTCAGTCTGCGGGAACACCGTCAGGGCTGGAGGCACCACAAAGTGCGGACCAAAGCCGTTGGGGCGCCCACCCGCAGCCGGGCACCGCCCTCTGTCGCGCGAACTAAAAGGAGAGGCGATTCAGGTTGGCCGCAAACCGCTTTGCCGCTTCACGGGATCGGCGTCACCCTGGCCTCGGGCAGCACCGCCTCGGCCAGGAACGGATAGGCGAAAGCCACGATCTTCCTGACCTCTTCGCCCTCGATGCGCATGAAGTACCACTTGCCGCCTTCGTTCAGCGCCAGAAGCGGCTGTTCGTTGCGCGTCTTGTTGCCCTTCGTTTCGGCGGTGAAGGCGGTCGGCACGATGACCCAGGTGACCGCCGTCCCGTCCGCCATCGCCACATCCGCCGCATCGAGCGCCGTCTGGTCGGAGGTGAGATCGCTGAAGGACGCCTGCTTCATCATCGCGGCCGTCTGTTCGATCAGCGTCTTGTCCAGGTTCTTCGCTTCGATCCCGTAGGCCCCGGCGAAGACGTTCAGCACGCGGGGGGGGATCGCGGCGACGATCCCTTCGGCGTTCTTCGACCCGCTGGCCGACAGATACCGGCTGACCGCCTTGTCCAGCGCCTCGGCCTCGTCCTCGGTCAGCGGCCGGGCCTGGGCAGGCTGCAAGACGCCCAACGCGAGCAGTGCGGTCAGAAGGGTCGCGGCGAGGTGGCTGGAAACGTGATGCATGGGCAGGAACCTCCGGTCCGGCGCACTTCGGCTGCGGCGGGACGCTTCGGGCCCCTCTGCCATGCGCAGGCGCGCCGCTCAAGTCACTTTCCGGCAACCGGCCGGTTGCGGGCGGAGGGCGTGACCGCTAGCCTCGCCCTTCGTCCCCACCCCGCTGGACCGGAAGCCACCTTTGCCCTTCACCCTCGCGACCTGGAACATCAACTCGGTCCGCCTGCGCGAGGCGTTGGTGGTGCGGCTTCTGGCCGGGGAGGCGCCCGACATCCTGTGCCTGCAGGAATGCAAGGCGCCGGTCGAGCTTATCCCGCGCGAGGGTTTCGCCGCTTTGGGCTATCCCCATGTCGTGGCGCGCGGGCAGAAGGGCTACAACGGCGTCGCGATCCTGTCCCGGCTGCCCATCGAGGACCTGGGCCATGAGGATTTCGCGGGGCTCGGCCAGGCCCGGCATGTCGCGGCGCGGCTGGGGAGCGGGGTGGTGATCCACAACTGCTATGTGCCGGCGGGCGGTGACATCCCCGACCGCGAGGAGAACGTGAAGTTCGGCCAGAAGCTCGACTTCGTGTCCGCGATGCGGGACTGGGCGCGGAAGCGCCGCCCGAAGAAGTCGATCCTGGTCGGCGACCTGAACATCGCGCCGCGCGAGGACGATGTCTGGTCACACAAGCAGCTTCTGAAAATCGTCAGCCACACGCCCATCGAGGTCGAGCATTTCGGTCAGGCCCAGGAGGCGGGGCGCTGGGTGGACGTGACGCGCAAGGACATCCCTTCGGGGCAGCTATACAGCTGGTGGAGCTATCGCGCCCCGGACTGGGACGCCGCCGACAAGGGCCGAAGGCTCGACCATATCTGGGCCAGCCCCGACATTGCCGGCGCGGCGCATGGCAGCCGCATCCTGCGCGCCGCGCGGGGGTGGGAGGGGCCGAGCGACCATGTCCCGGTCTTCGCGAGTTTCGATCTGTAGGCCTCTGGGCGGCTGTTCGGTGACTTTCGCCAGATGCCGTGCTATGATCCGGCAATTGGCGGAGATTCACATGAGCCGGGCCCTCAGAAAAGACTTCACCTACGCCGACCTGACCCGCGGCATCCCGGCGCGCACGGTGCGCGAGTTGCAGCGCGACAAGGTGCTGACGGCAGCCGATGCCGCCATGATCATCCCGCCGCGTACCCTCGAGCGCCGGCTGAGCGCCAATGCGAACCTGAAGCTGGCGGAAGCCGACGCGCTGGCGCGGCTGGTCAGGGTGGTGATGGCGGCGCGCGATACTTTCGGGAAGGACGACACCGCCGACGAATTCCTGCGGCTGCCCAACCCCGCACTGGGGGGACGGGTGCCAATGGAACTTGCCCGCAGCGAGCTTGGCGCGCGCGAGGTCGAGGCTGTTCTGGGACGGATCGCGCACGGCGTCTACAGCTGATGCCGCGCCTCTGGCGCCTTGTCCGCCCGGAGCACGCCCCCGGCCTCGACGGCGAAGGCGCGCGGCTTTTCGGCGGGAGATGGAACAGCCCCGGACATCCGCTGATCTATACGTCGGCGACACTGTCGCTGGCGCTTCTGGAAGTCTGGGTGCACCTTCACCCGGATCAGCGCCGCGCCGGTTCGCTTGCCGATTTCGTCAAGGTCGCGGTCGAGCTTCCGCCCTCGGTCGCGGTGGAGCGGTACGAGGCCGCGCCCGCCGAGCTGGTTGACCACAGGATCACCCGCGCCTTCGGCGACCGCTGGCTGACCGAAGGGCGCGCCGCCGTCCTGTCGGTGCCCTCGGCCGTCATCCCCGAAGAGCCCAACCTGCTTCTGAACCCGCTTCACCCGGACTTTGCGCAGGTTGCCGTTGCGCTCCAGTTGCCCTTCCGTTTCGACGAGCGCCTTGCCCTCTGACGGCCCGGCCTTGCAACCCTGCCCCCGTTGCTCCATCTAGTGCGCGACCCCGGAAACCCATCCGCGAAGGAGCATCGCGATGCTCGAGCTTGGCCAGAAACCCGCCGCCGCACCCGCCGACCTGATCAGGGATTCGACCGAGGCCACCTTCATGGCCGACGTGATCGAGGCCTCGCGCGAGGTGCCGGTGATCGTCGATTTCTGGGCCACCTGGTGCGGGCCCTGCAAGACGCTGGGGCCGGTCATCGAACAGGCGGTTGCGGCGGCGAAAGGCAAGGTGCGGCTGGTCAAGGTCGACGTGGACAAGAACCAGCGCATCGCCGCACAGCTTCGCATCCAGTCGATTCCGACGGTCTATGCCTTCTGGCAGGGCCAGCCGGTCGATGCCTTCCAGGGCGCGCTGCCCGCATCGGAAGTCAAGGCATTCGTCGACAAGCTGGGCGCGCTGGCCGGGGACGGCGGGCTGGGCGAGGCGCTGGACGAGGCGGACCGGATGCTTGACGAAGGCGCTGCCGCCGACGCGGCGGAGATTTTCGCGGCGGTTCTGGCCGAAGAACCCGAAAACGCCCGCGCCTATGGCGGGTTGGCCCGCGCGCAGATCGCCGCAGGCAGCCTTGACCAGGCGGAAGCCCTGCTGAAGGCGGCGCCGCAGAAGATGGCGGCGGCGCCGGAGCTGGAAGCCGCGCGGGCGCAGATCGAACTGGCCCGGCAGGCGGAAAAGGCGGGGCCGGTGGCCGAGCTTCAGGCCCGCGTCGCGACCGACCCGAAGGACCGCCAGGCCCGCTTCGATCTTGCCCTGGCACTGCATGCGGACGGGCAGACGGGCGAGGCGGTGGACGAGTTGCTGGAACTCTTCCGCCGCGACCGGGAATGGAACGACGGCGCCGCGAAGGCGCAGCTTTTCACCATCTTCGACGCGCTCGGACCGAACGATCCGGTGGTTCTTGCCGGACGCCGGCGCCTGTCCTCGCTGATCTTCGCCTGACCCGGCGGTTGCCTCCGGCGCCGGCGCGCCTATCTTGGGCAGCATGATCAGGGCCGCCGACCTTCCCGACGCCATTCCGCTTTTCCCGCTGCCGGGCGCGCTTCTTCTGCCGCGCGCCCGCCTGCCGCTGCACATCTTCGAGCCGCGCTACCTTGCGATGCTGGAAGACTGCCTGAAGACGCGGGAACGCCTGATCGGGATGATCCAGCCGCGCCCGGGCCCGAAGGGCGAGAAGAGGCTTTCGGCGATCGGCTGCGCCGGGCGGCTGACCCAGTTCTCGGAAACCGAGGACGGGCGGTACATGGTCACCATGTCCGGTATCTCGCGCTTTTGCCTTGGCAGGGAGATCAAGGGTTTCACGCCCTACCTGCGCGCCGAGGTGTCGTGGGAGGCCTTCGGCCGCGACCTGGGCGCCACCGAGGTGGACCCGGGTTTCCGGCGGAGCGACTTCCTGGACCTTCTTGGCCGCTTCTTCGCCGCGCGCGAGCTTTCGACCGACTGGGGCAGCCTGAAAGAGGCCGAGCCCGAGCTTCTGGTCAACTCGCTGTCGATGCTCTGTCCCTTCGGCCCCGAGGACAAGCAGGCGCTGCTTGAGGCGCCGACGCTGGAAACCCGGCGCGAAACCCTGGTGACGCTGATGGAATACGCGCTGAGGAGCGGTGGCGAGGAGCGCATGCAGTGACCGCGCCCGAGGACCCCGACCACGGACCCAAGCCCGACCGCCGGATGCTCGAGGCGCTGGTCTGCCCGCTGACGCAGACGACGCTTTCCTACGATGCCGAGCGGCAAGAACTGGTGTCGCGGGCGGCGAAGCTGGCCTTTCCGATCCGCGACGGGATACCGATCATGCTGGTCGATGAGGCGCGGGAGCTGGAATAGGGGGGAATGCGGCCGACTTGAGTCGCGGCGCCACTTTCCTGGAGCGGGATGTGCCTTGGCCAAACCCTCCATGCCCCCGGCCGGGCTGAGCGGGAAAAGGCAGCCTCCCAGTGGAAGGATGCCCCCGCTCATGCGGAAGCGGTGCCACCCGGCCGCTGACACGCGCGATGACAGAGGGGATCGCCCAGTCGTGGGGCGACCGGGGGGCTTGGGGGACCGTGGTCGCATGGCAGGGCCGATGGGCCCTGCCAGGGGGGGGTCGACAAAGGTCATCCCGCCGCTGCGCGCCCGCCGACGCCCCTCACCTCACATGGTCGATCAGCCGCATGTACTGCGCCAGGTGTCCGACCTCGGCCAGCCATTTGCCCACCAGCCGGGGGTCGTGCGGGGCCGGGTGCACCCCGGCCACGATCTCGCGGCTGAGCACGCTTTCGACCGCCAGCGCCACCGGCGTCGAAACCAGCCGCGCCATCGCCGTGCCGCGCACATCGCCCCAGCCGTCCAGCGCCCAGGTGCGGTGGAAGACCGGCCTGCCGGCCTTTTCCGCCTTGAGCTCAACGAACAGGACCACGCGGTCGGGATCGTCGGGGCCGGAATAGGAATTGTCGCGCCAGAACTGGTCCGACATGTCCTTCAGCCGCGCCTCGCCCTCGGCCCCGTGCAGCTCTTCGATCTCGCGGAAGACGCCCGACCAGGCGTCGGCCCAGCCTTTCAGGCGGATCGTGCCGCGCACGAAATTCTTCACCTTCCAGGCGGGATCGAAGCGGTATTCGGCGATGAAGGGCACCGAATCCCGGTTGGGATAGACCTCGAACGTTTCCGGCACCGGCAGGGGGGCGGAGTAGCCGGTGATCGCGTCCCACGGGCGCTGCACGCGAAGTTCCGAGAAGTCGCGGATCGACCGGCTGGGGGAACGCAGCGCCTTCAGCACCCCGAGGGGGGACCAGGAAAACTTGTAGCGGAAGGCGTTCGGCACCTTCGGGATGCCGCCGCAGTACGAAAGGAACGACATCACGTTGCCGGCGTCATAGGCGGGCGAGGCGCGGTACTGCGCCACCAGGTCATGCGCCATCATGTGGTCGATGCCGGGGTCGAGGCCGACTTCGTTAACCAATGCTACCCCGGCCCGGCGGGCGGGGTCGTCGAGCGCCTGCATCTCGGGCGAGATGTAGCTGGACGACACGAAATGCGCGCCGTGGTCGAGGCAGAGCCGGGCGATATCCGGGTGCCGGTCGGCGGGCAGCATCGAGACCGCCACGTCGCCCTTCCTGAGCGCGAGGCCGAGGGCGGAAAGCGAGAACTCGCGGATGTCGCCGGTCAGGTCACCCACCGCCTCGCGCGCCTTGCCGACGGTGCGGTTCCAGACGGTGACGGGGTGGCCCGCCTCGATCAGCCTGCGCAGGCCCGGCACCGCCGAAAGGCCCGTTCCGCACCAATGGATGGTCATGTGCGTTCCCTCTGTTCCAGTCCTGCCGCGCGGCGGTCGAATTCGGCCTTCGCGCGGCCCCACACCCCGGTTTCCAGACTGCCGAGCGCCAGCAGCGTCGGCAAGAGCTGGGCGGCGTAGTCTTCGCTCGATTCGACCGGCAGGAGCGAGGGCAGGTTGTCGATCGCCATCACGTCGATCGGCGGGTTTTCGGCGACCCGGAGCACCGGCGCCGCCCATGAGGTGGCGCGGTCGTAGACCTTGACGGGCGAGAAGTCCGAGGTCGGGTCGCAGGCGATGTCGCCGATAACGGTCAGCCTGCGCGGCGCGGTTCTGGCCGAGGCGGGCACGAAGACCGGGCAGCCGGGACGGGCGAGGATGCAGTTCAGGAAGACTTCGTGGTCAAGCACTTCCGGGAACGGCCCGCCATGCGCGGTTTCCGCGATGTCCCATCTGGTGACCGCCACGCCCAGGGCGGCGCAGAGGTCGGAGGCGCCGGTGCCGACGCGGCCGAGCGCGCCGATGACGAGGACGCGGGGGCGGGGCTGGCCCTCCATCCGGTCCGTCAGGTCGGCGACGAGCGCCGCCCGCCCGGGATAGCGGCGGACGGGGCCGAGGATGCCGCCCCTGCCTTGCGCGGCATGGGCCATCAGGCTGACCGCCGCCCCCGCGAAGCCCGCCCAGTAGCCGAAGGCGGCGACGCGGCGGCCGGTTTCGTCGGTGAGGTATTCGAGGTCGTAAAGCGTGCCGCCCCCGGCCCGGAAGCGGCGCAGCAGCACCTGCCCGGCGGGCTGGCCCTTGAAGGCATGGCCGAACATGATGTGGCGGTGGGTGAGCGGCGTGCCGTCTTCGAGCAGTTCCTTGAGCCCGAAGATGATGGCGTCAGCGGGGGCGCCGGGCCAGGCGTTTTCGGCGGCGATCTCGCAACCGGCGGCACGGTAGCCGTCGAGGGGAACGGCGCGGACGCGGCTTTCCTCGACGGTGACGCGGATGCCCGCGCGGAGCAGGGCGGTGGCGCCGTCGGGGGTGATCCCGACGCGTTCCTCGTTCGGCCGCTGTTCGGCCCGGACCCAGAGATGCGTCATCGGCCCCCCTTCCCGCGCGACCTGCGCGAATCGCCCGGAATCGTTATCGGATTCAGTCCCGTGTCACCAATCCCCCCGTGGGTCCCGCACCGTTACCTTCCGGGCAACGCAAACGAAAGGGCCGCCGCGATGCCCGCGGCGGCCCCTACGGTTGTCGGCAGCCGCGCCGGGCCTCAGCCCTGGCGGGCCTTGTAGCGCTTCTGCGTCTTGTTGATGACGTAGACCCGGCCCTTGCGGCGCACCACCTGGCAATCGCGGTGCCGCGTCTTGAGCGAACGGAGCGAGTTTCTGACCTTCATCGGTCTTCCTCTCTTCGCGGCGACTTCGCGCCTTGTAAACCTGATGCCCCGGACCGCAAGCGGGCGGACGGGACGGCGGATGGTGGGCGCGACAAGGATCGAACTTGTGACCCCTACGATGTCAACGTAGTGCTCTACCGCTGAGCTACGCGCCCGCCTCTGTCTGGGTCCGCCGGTCCGAAAAAACGAAGGACGCGGGCGGAACCGTGTCGGCTTCGTGCCTGTAAAAGATTGCCTGCAGCCTTTCAAGCCCTTTCGGCAAAGCCCGCGATGCCCTTATACTGGCCGGAACGCCCGGGGAAACGCATGACGCCGCAAGCTTTTGATCTGACGATGCCGCTGCGGCGGATGACCAGTGTGGTCTTCGCCTCGCCGCATAGCGGGCGGCACTATCCGGCGGAATTCCTGCAGGCCTCGGTGCTTGACGAACGTACCATCCGCACCTCGGAGGATGCCTTCGTCGACCAGCTTCTGGACTGCGTTCCCGACCACGGCGCGCCGCTTCTGGCGGCCCGGGCACCGCGGGCGTTCATCGACCTGAACCGGGCGGCCGACGAGCTTGACCCCGCGCTGGTGGAAGGCGTGCGGGCGGTGGCGCATAACCCGCGCATTTCGTCGGGCCTGGGCGTCATACCACGGGTGGTGTCCGGCGGGCGGGCGATCTACCGGGGCCGGATACCGCTGGCCGAGGCCGAGGCGCGGATCGCCAGTTGGTGGCGGCCCTATCATGCGCGGCTGCAGCGGCTTCTGGACGAGACGCGGGCCGAGTTCGGCGAGGCGGTGCTGGTGGACTTCCATTCGATGCCGCACGAGGCGATCGATTCGCTGGCCGCCAACGGATCGCGGAAGCCCGACATCGTGATCGGCGACCGTTTCGGGGCCACTGCCCACCCCGTGGTGGTGGACGCGATCGAGGCGGCGTTCGAGCGGGCCGGGCTCAGGGTGATGCGCAACGCGCCCTTCGCCGGGGCCTTCATCGCCCAGACCTACGGCCGCCCGTCGCGCCGCCAGCATGCGGTGCAGATCGAAATGGACCGGTCGCTTTACATGAACGAGGCGGAGATCCGGCCGAACGGCAACTACCAGGGGTTCAAGCGGGTGCTGGGCCAGGTGCTGGGCGAGATCGCGGGGATCGGGCGGACCAGCCTGCCGATGGCGGCGGAGTAGGGTTTAGAGGCGGAAAGCGATTTATAATCAACTGGTTAAGTAGATTCTCCGCCAGCCTGAAACGGTCCTCAATTGCCCGGCGGAACGGAGGGCGGCGCCCGCCTGCGGGTGGGCGCGCCAGGTGTGTTGATCCGCAGTTTATGGTGCGGACAACCCTGACGGTGTTCCTCGCCCCATCGTTGCGGTGGCGCCCGCCCGGGGGGCGGTCGGGCGCCGCCCGGGCCGCTTCGCGGCTGTTCCGGGCAAGGGGGCGGGGGTGGGAAGAAGTCAAATCGCCTTAGGGGCGGACCGACACCCTTGGTGCGCCCCCCGCGGTCGAGCGCCGCCCTCCATTGCAGGGGCGCCGAGGAAGAGCCGCTCCGAAGTGTTCCCGGCTACAGCGCTTCGGATCGCCCCCTACCTCAGCGCCCGCCCCTTCACGATCGCCGCCGGGCCGAACCGGGCCCGGATCGCGTCGGCCGCCCGTTCCGCCCCGGCCCGTCGTGACGCTCCGGGGTCGAGCAGGTCGGCCATCCGGTCGGCGCCGGTATCCGGCACGATGTCGGACAGCCCCACGCCGATCAGCCGGAAGGGCCCGGCCTCGGCCACCCCCGCCAGCAGCCCGGCCGCCGCCGCATAGACCCGGTCGGCGAGCTGCGTCGGGTCCTGCAGGGAGACCCGGCGCGTCAGGATCGAGAAATCCGCCCGCCGGAGCTTCAGCACCACCACCCGCCCGGCCAGGTCCTTCGCCTTCGTCCGGTCCGCGGTCTTTTCGGCCAGCCGCCAGAGGTGGCCGTCGAGCAGGTCGCGGTCGGACGTATCCTGATCGAAGGTCGTCTCGTTCGAGATCGACTTCGGCCGTTCGTGCGGGCTGACGCGGCGGCTGTCTTCGCCCCGCGCCAGCCGCCAGAGCCTGTCACCCATCGACCCGAAGCGGCGGCCGAGGTCTTTCCGGTCCCACCGGAGCAGGTCGGCGAAGGTGTGAATCCCCGCATTATCAAGGGCTTCCTGCGTGGCCGCCCCGACCCCCCAGATCAGCCGGACCGAACGGGGGTTAAGAAAGTCTTGCGTCTCAGTCCGCCCGATGACGGAAAAGCCGCAGGGTTTGTCGAGGTCGGAGGCGATTTTGGCGAGGAACTTGTTGTGCGAAAGGCCCACCGAGGCAGTCAACCCGATTTCGGTTTCCATCCGCTTGAGAAGCCGCGCGAGCTGTACCGCCGGGGGTGCGCCGTGCAGCCTTTCGGTGCCGGTCAGGTCGAGAAAGGCCTCGTCCAGCGACAAGGGTTCGACCAGCGGCGTGAGCCCGTCCATCAGCGCGCGGATGCGGCGGGATTCGGTGACGTAGGCCTGCATGCGGGGCTTGATGACGGTGGCGTTCGGGCAGAGCTTCAGCGCCCGGAACATCGGCATGGCGGAGCGCACGCCGTGAATCCGCGCGATATAACAACAGGTTGAAACCACCCCCCGGTGCCCGCCGCCGACGATCACCGGCTTGTCGGCAAGGCCCGGGTCGTCGCGCTTCTCGACGCTTGCGTAGAAGGCGTCGCAGTCGAGATGGGCGATGGAGAGGGTGAAGAGTTCGGGGTGGGAGAGGAGGCGCGGCGCAAGGCAGGCGGGGCAGCGCGGTCCCGGCGGGGGCGGGTCGAATTCGGCCAGGCAGTCGCGGCAGAGGGCGGGCATGCGGGGTAGGATAGCGCCGGGGACGGGGCGCGGGAAGGCGGGGGGGAAGGGCGCAAAAGGGGGCGCCAGAAACCCCCCAGCAATATGCCAGCAACCTGCCATACGATCGTGTGGCGAAAGGTTAACCAAACCCTGCGACGCTTCCCCGGCACAGCGGAAAGGTGGAGGGACGAGGCGATGGCGGACGAGGATTTCCTGCCGGACCTGAAGCAGATGAGCGCCCGCAAGCGCGCCCAGATGACCTACATGATGGATGTCGCCTGGCGGATCGAATGGGATCTGCACAACGCGATCAACGAACGCGGTTTCATCCCCGAGGCCTGGCACGAGATCGCCCGGGCCACCCCTCGGGGGAAGCGCCGGAAGGTGACGATGAGCATCGACGAGGACGTGATCCGGTTTTTCCGCGAGATGGGGATCGGGCACCTGGGTCGGATGGCTGAGGTGCTGAAGACCTACATGCACGCGCGGCTGGCGGGGCTGGTGAACGGGGCGGAGACGCTGAACCACTACAAGCGGCGCGAGACGTACCACGCGGGGGCCCGCCCGGCCTTCGGCGAAAACGCCCGCATCCTGGGCGAGGACTGGGAAGACGCGCCCGACCCGCTCGCTTCGTTCTCGCTGGCGGAACTTGCGGCGGCGATCCGGGCGCGGCTGGAGGCGAGGAAAGGGTGAGGGGATGCGCATCCGGTTGCGCAAGCCGGTTGACGGGGATGTGTGCCGTTGCGTATGATGTTGCGCAAACCGGAGGCTTGGGGTGCCCGTCGAGCGTGACAGCCGGAAAATCATCGCGGCGCTACGGAAGGCGGGGTTCGAGGTCGTGTCGGTGCGCGGATCGCACCACAAGCTGCGGCGGGGCGAGGTGACGGTGATCGTGCCGCACCCGAGGAAGGACCTGCCGGAGGGAACCGCGCGGGCGATCTGGCGGCAGGCGGGGCTGGACGCGGGTGCGGGGTCTGGTGCGCGATGAATGCGCACCATGCGGGTTGGCGGGGCATGCCCCGTCCTACGGAGGTGGCGATGCTGACCTATGCGGCGGTGGTGGAGCAGGAGGGGGACAGCGCCTATGGGCTGACGTTTCCCGACCTGCCGGGCTGCTTCGCGGCGGCGGATTCGTGGGAGGAGATTCCGGCGAAGGCGGGGGAGGCACTGGACCTGTGGTTCGAGGATACCGCGCCGGTGCCGGGCCGGCCCTTCGGCGCGGTGCGCGAGATGCCGGAGGTGAAGGCGGCGCTCGCGGCGGGGGCGGTGCTGATGGTGGTGCCGTACATTCCTGCGGACGGGGTGCAGGTGCGGGCCAACATCTCGCTGGAGCGGGGGCTTCTGCGCGCCATCGACGAGGTGGCGAAGGCGCGGCGGATGAGCCGGTCGGCGTTTCTGGCGAGCCTGGCGAGGCGGGAGATCAGTGGGGGGTGATGATCGCGGTGCCGGACAGGATCGGGGCAGAGCGGGGGGACGGTCGGGGCACGTCCCGACCGACGCTGAAGGGGCGGGCGCGGGTCAGGCCCCGGCTGCGCCGAGAGCCTTGTCCATCAGGGCCTTGATCTCATCCCGACTGGTACCCGCGACGATCCGCCCGAGTTCCTTGTCGCCCTTCAGCACGACCAAGGTGGAACGACGGGGGATTTTCAGACCGCGCGTCAACTTGTCATCCTGGTAGGTGTCCCAATCGACCGTCACGAAGGTGATCGCCTTTTCGTAGGCCGGATTCTCCGCGCGAATCGCGTCGATCGCGCGATGCTGGGCGGCGCAGGTGCTGCACCAGCTTGCATAGAAATCGACAAACAGTGTCTCGCCCTTGGCAAGGCGTTCCGCGACGAGGCCGGGCGTGTAGACCACGTCCTCGGCGCGGAGGCCTGTGGCGAGGGCAAGCGAAACTGTGGCGGTCAGGGCAAGGAAATCGCGACGACGCATGGGAGGCACCTTTCAGGGGTCAGATTGAAACGGAGAGGTCCTGCAGCCAGTAGGGCAGGATGCGGACGGCGGCGGATTCGATCATCCGCACGCCGCCCGACAGGATGAGAAGCGCGACGGCGACGAAGGCCCAGCCGAGGATCGGGCGGGCGCCGGTGGCGAGCGCCTGCATCCGTGCGCGGTTGCGGGCCAGTGCCGCGCGCGCGCCGAAGGCGATGGCCAGCATTACGGTGGCGACACCGGCAGCGAAGGCGGTCATCGTGACGCCGGCCGCGATCAGGCTGCCCCCCGAACTGGCCAGCGCGATAGCGCCGCCCAGGGTCGGGCCGATGCAGGGGCTCCAGACCGCGCCAAGAAGCGCACCGCCCGCGAACTGGCCCCCGAGGCTTGCCGAGGGCGCGCTGCCCATGCGGCGGTCGGCCCCGGCGGCGAGCCCGGCGGTGGCGGTGGCGAAGCGGGCACCGAGCGCGGGCAGGGCCATCGTCAGCCCGAAGGCCCCGATCATCAGCGCGCCCGCCGTGGCGATGGTCCGGTCGGTCAGGCCGAGCGCAGGCCCGAGGCTGGCCACCAGAAGCCCCACCGCCACGAAGGCCACGCCCATGCCCGCCACCAGCGCGACCGGACCCGCCCGCCCGGCCTGAAGCGCCGAGGCCAGGACGATGGGCAGCACAGGCAGGACGCAGGGGTTGATCAGCGTCAACAGTCCAGCGAAGTAGGCGAGAAGAGGTTGCATGCAGCGAGGCTGCCCGCCTTGCCCTCCTTCTGTCGCGGGAAAAAGGGTTTCGCGGGGTCACTTCGCCGGCAGCCCTGCGAGAGCGGTTCGTGATCGGCCACGACGGATGCGATCTTCCGAAAACTGTGTTCCGGGTTTGGACAAGGCCGGCGGCATGCGCCTAACCCCTTCCCCCCCGCCCGCGCCCCCGCCATACTCGCCACCAACGAACCCTAACTCTCCGGGAGCCCCCTATGCCCATCGAAGACATCCTCGGCGGCAATGCCGTCTGGCTGGTCGTCGCGCTGTTCATCATCCTGTGCATCTTCCTCGGCGTGCGGATCGTGCCGCAGTCGGAGAAGCATGTGGTCGAGCGGTTCGGGCGGCTGCGCTCGGTCTTGGGGCCGGGTATCAACTTCATCGTGCCGTTCCTCGACCGGATCGCGCACAAGATCTCGGTGCTGGAGCGGCAGCTGCCCTCTCACAAGCAGGACGCGATCACGGCGGACAACGTGCTAGTGGCGGTGGAGACGAGCGTGTTCTACCGGATCACCGAGCCGGAGAAGACGGTGTACCGCATCCGCGACGTGGACGGGGCGATCGCCACCACGGTTGCCGGGATCGTGCGGGCCGAGATCGGGACGATGGACCTCGATCACGTGCAGTCGAACCGGTCGGTGCTGATCGGCAAGATCCGCGAGGCGCTGAGCCAGGTGGTCGATGACTGGGGGATCGAGGTCACGCGGGTGGAGCTTCTGGACGTGAACCTGGACGAGGCGACGCGCTCGGCGATGTTGCAGCAACTCAACGCCGAACGGGCGCGGCGGGCGCAGGTGACGGAGGCCGAGGGGCTGAAGCGGTCGGTCGAGCTGAACGCGGATGCGGAGCTTTACGCGGCCGAGCAGGCGGCGAAGGCGCGGCGGATCACGGCGGATGCGGAGGCCTATGCGACGGGCGCCATTGCGGCGGCGATCCAGGCCAACGGGCTGGAGGCGGCGCAGTTCCAGGTGGCGATGAAGCAGGTCGAGGCGCTGACGGCGGTGGGGCAGGGGGCGGGCAAGCAGGTGGTGCTGGTGCCGGCCGCGGCGCTCGACGCCTTCGCGAACGCGTTCGGGATGCTGAAGGGGAAGGGCTGAGGCGATGGACTGGTGGCAGGTGTGGTGGGCGTGGCTGGTTGGCGCGGGCGTGCTGGGCATGCTCGAGATGGTGGTGCCGGCCTTCGTGTTCCTGGGTTTCGCGGTGGGGGCGGCGGTGACGGGCGTGCTGATCGGGGTCGGGGTTCTGGGCCACGGCTTCGGGGTGACGCTTGCGGTCTTCGCTGTGGCCTCGCTGGCGGGGTGGTTCGCGCTGAAGTCGGTCTTCGCGCGCGGCCACGGGCAGGCGAAGGTCTGGGAGAAGGACATCAACGAGAACTGAGGGGGGCGGGGGGGGTCACCGTCATGCCCTGGCAACGGAGGGCGGCGCCCGACTGCGGGGGGGGCGCGCCAAGGGTGTTGATCCGCGCTTTATGGCGCCTCCGACCCTGCCGTCCTTCTTGCAGACTGCCGTTGCGGTGGCGCCCGCCCGGGGGGCGGTCGGGCGCCGCCCGGGCCGCTTCGCGGCTGTTCCGGGCAAGGGGGGCGGTGGGAGGTTGCGTCCCGCTCAGTGCCGAACGCCGCAATAGGGCGCGCCCCTACCCCAGTTCCACCGCCGGGATCACCGGGAAGAACGCGCCCCCCGACCGGACCCCGAACCAGTCGGCG
>JBJXFU010000089.1:0-4450 GCA_046155885.1 Paracoccaceae bacterium | reverse complement strand
CCAGCCGGTGGCGCGGTCGGTCCCGGCACCGGCCACGGCAGAGGCGCCGCGGGCCGGATTGCGGATGGCCGCGAGCGGGGGCGACGCGGGGGCGCTGCCGGCGGCATCGCCCGCGCCTGCCGCCGCCCTTGCCGCCTATCCCGACTTCGAAACCGTCGTTGCCCTGATCCGCGACCGCCGCGACGGCAAGCTGCTCTACGAGGTCGAAACCAATCTTCGACTTGTTTCCTATTCCCCCGGCCGGATCGAGTTCGAACCCGGCCCGACCGCCCCGCGCGAACTTGCCGCGATGCTTTCGCAGCGGCTTCAGCTGTGGACGGGCGCGCGATGGGCGGTGTCGGTCGTGGCCGGGGGCGGCGCGCCCAGCATCGCCGAGCGGCGCGCGGCCAAAGCCGCCGCCAACCCCCTTGTCGCCGCGATCCTCGCTGCCTTCCCCAAGGCAAAAATCCTTCCTGCACGCCCGCTTGCCACCGCCGCGCCCGCTGCCGCGACGGACGAAGCGGACGAAACCGGCGCAAATGACGGATTGCCCGACGACTGGGACCCCTTCGAGGACAACTGAGAGGAACGGAAAAACCGATGCTGAAAGGACTTGGCGGTCTGGGCGGTCTGGGCGGGCTTGGCGATCTGTCGAAGATGATGAAGGCGGCGCAGGAAATGCAGGGCAAGATGGCCGCCCTGACCGAGGAGCTGAACGCCACCATCGTCACCGGCGAAAGCGGCGCCGGGCTGGTGCGCGTGACCTGCACCGCCAAGGGCGAGCTGAAATCGCTGACCATCGACCCGGCGATCTTCAACCCCGCCGACAAGGAAGTGGCCGAGGACCTGATCCTGGCTGCGATCAAGGACGCCCAGGCCCGCGCCGCCGAGCGCAGCCGCGACGAGATGGCGCGCCTTACCCAGTCGATGGGCCTGCCGTCCGACATCAAGCTGCCGTTCTGAGGCGCGCGTGGCCGGCGAGACCCGCGATATCGAGGCGCTGATCGAGCTGATGGCCCGGTTGCCCGGCCTCGGGCCGCGCTCGGCGCGCCGGATGGTCCTGCACCTGATCGAGCGGCGGACGCAGGCGATGGCGCCGCTTGCAGAGACGATGGCGCGGGTCGCGGCCACCGTCCGGGAATGCGCCAGCTGCGGCAATCTCGGCACGTCGGAGCGCTGCGCGATCTGCGCCGACGAGCGCCGGGCGACGGGCGATCTTTGCGTGGTCGAGGATGTCGCCGATCTTTGGGCGATGGAGCGGGGCCTGTCGTTCCGGGGGCGGTATCATGTGCTGGGCGGCACCTTGTCGGCGCTGGATCAGGTCGGCCCCGAGGACCTGCGCATCCCGGAACTGGTGGCCCGGGTCCGCGCCGAGGGCATCCGCGAGGTGATCCTGGCGCTCAACGCCACCGTCGACGGACAGACCACGGCGCATTACATCGCCGAGGCGCTGGAAGGCACCGGGGCGGCGGTCACGCGGCTGGCGCAGGGGGTGCCGATCGGCGGCGAGCTCGATTATCTCGACGACGGCACGATCCAGGCGGCGCTTCGTGCACGGCGCGGGATGTGATCCCGCAGCGCCTTTCCACCTGCGGGAGAATCGCACATTGCAGGTGCGAAAACAGAGGACAAGCGGCGCCGGCCGTCGTATAACCCCGCAACCTTACGCTGGGTCAATTTTCGGAGCGTGGCGGATGCACCGCGGACTGTTTTCGGCGATCAACGAAAATCCCATCATCGCCTTCCCGTTCGACCCCGACGGCGACGGGCATGTCGCGGACAGCGACGGCAGGGCGATGCTGAACTTCCGCCCCGATGAAGACGAAACGCCCGCCGTGGCCGTGGCCTGCTATCTTCACCCCGACCTCGCGGCCTTCCTGGAGCGGGCCCGCCCCTGAAGGCGCGCGGGCGGCGCTATTTCGTACGGGGTTCTTCCTCGTCCTCTTCCGCGTCGTCCTGCGGCAGGTTGAAGAAGCTTTCGGCGTCCGAATAGTCCTTCGCCGGGCGGTGGTCGTCGTCGTGGCGGCCGAAGCCGGCGAGCGCGTCGGCGCGGGGTTCGGACGGCATGCCCAGCGACTGCACGGTCGAGACGAGCTTGCGCCGTTCGTCGTCGCTCATCACGGTCCCGTCCGCCGCCTTCTTCCGCGCCGCCTTCTGCACGGCGGAATCGAGTTCGGTCTGCCGGCAAAGCCCCAGCGCCACCGGGTCGATCGGCTGGATCTGTCCGATGTTCCAGTGCGACCGGTCGCGGATCGACAGGATCGTGGGTTTCGTGGTGCCGACCAGCTTGCCGATCTGCGCGTCGGTCAGTTCGGGGTGGAAACGCACCAGCCAGAGGATCGCGGCCGGGCGGTCCTGGCGTTTGGACAGCGGCGTGTAGCGCGGGCCGCGGCGCTTTTCCTCGCCCACGGCGGCGGCGTAGAACTTCAGCTTCATCCGGTAGGACGGGTCCTTCTGCGCCTTCTCGATCTCGCCCTGGTCGAGCTGGTTGTTGGCGACCGGGTCGAAGCCCTTCACCCCGGCGGCCACGTCGCCGTCGGCGATCCCCTGCACCTCGAGCTCGTGCATGCCGCAGAAATCGGCGATCTGGGCGAAGTTCAGGGTGGTGTTGTCGACCAGCCAAACGGCGGTCGCGCGGGCCATCAGGGGTTTCGACATCATGCACCTCCATCGGCGGGCCGCTGGGGCCCCGGCAATATCCCGCTTCGCCGGGAAAACGGCTGCGGCCGGGGCCGCCATTCCACGTTTTCGGGGGAAGACTGCGGGGGTATATAGTCGCGGCGGGCTTCCAAGGAAAGAGAAAATGCGCTGCTTCGCCGTGCTTCTTCTGGCCGCCGGGCCGGCCTTCGCCGGTGGGGAAAAGGCCGGGAAATTCGATTACTACGTGCTGGCGCTTTCATGGTCCGCGGCCTGGTGCGCGCTGACGGGCGATGCGCGGGGGGCGGAGCAGTGCGAGGCGCGCCACAACTTCACCTTCACGCTGCACGGGCTCTGGCCGCAGGACGAGGCCGGCTGGCCGGGCCGCTGCCGCAGCGCCGAGGCGCCGCCGTCGCGGGGCGAGACGCGGGCGATGGAGGATATCATGGGGTCGGCGGGGCTGGCCTGGCACGAGTGGCAGGTGCATGGCACCTGTTCGGGGCTGTCGGCCCGCGACTACTTCGCGCTGTCCCGACAAGCCTATGGAAAGATTACCATTCCCGAGGTTCTGGCGCGGGTGGACCGGCCGCTGACGGTGGCGCCGGGGGTGATCGAGGCGGCGCTGATCGAGGCCAATCCGGGGCTGGAACCGGCGATGGTGACGATCCTGTGCGAGGGCGGGCGGATCAGCGAGGCGCGGATCTGCCTGACCAAGGGGCTGGAGTTCCGGGCCTGCGGGATCGACGCGGCGCGGGACTGCCGGGCGGACGGGGCGGTGCTGGAACCGGTGCGCTGAGGGGCCCGGGGGTGGCCCGCGAGCCCTTGCGGACGCCCGGTTAACCGGCGGCTTCCGGACCGTTCGCAGGGTGCCAGCAACCTGCCAGCAACCTGCCAGTACCCCCCCCAAACGCCGAGGGCGGATTTTGGGGGGTTAACGCGGGGTCGGATCAGGCTGAAGCGACGACCCATTCGGGCGGATCAAGGCGAGGCACTGCCTCGCCCCGCCCGAGGGAACCACGTCGCCCCAAGGCCACCCGTCCCGCGAGACCCCGGCAGGCCAGTGCCTGCCCGGCGGGCGCGAACCGCCTGCCCCGGGGTGATGAGCGCCCGGAAACGCGCCGGTGGCATGTCTTCCGGGCGCTCATCACCCCCCATTGCGTTCGGGGGCGGGCGCCGCCCTCTGTCGCGGAGGGTGGGTTGATCAGCGATCCGGGTCGGCTGCACTACGCTGCAATGCCGCCATGGGCAAACTGCAGACGCGGCGCGACGGTCAGAGAGAGCCACGGACCGAAGACGATGCCGTCACCCTGGAAGGCGATCGGCCTCCGGAACCGATAGCGGGGGCGGCGCATCCCGCATCACAGGTTCTCCGCCTGCGGCATCCCAAGCACGTGGTAGCCCCCGTCCACCCGCACGATCTCGCCCGTCGTGCAGCGGCCGTAGTCCGAGGCGAGATAGACGGCAGTGCCGCCGATGGCCTCCAAGGTCGCGTTGGCGCGCATCGGGGCGTTCGCCTCGGTGTGGCGGAAGGTGGCGCGCGCCCCGCCGATGGCGGCGCCGGCCAGCGTCTTCATCGGGCCGGGGCTGATGGCGTTGACCCTGATGCCCTGCGGGCCGAGGTCGTTGGCAAGATAGCGCACCGCCGCCTCCAGCGCGGCCTTGGCCACGCCCATGACGTTGTAGTGCGGCGTCACCCGGTTCGAGCCTTGGTAGGTCAGCGTGAGCAGGGTGCCGCCGTCGGGCATCAGTTCGGCCGCCCGGCGCGCCACGTCGATGAGCGAGTAGCAGGAGATCGAAAGCGAGGTGCGGAAGTTTTCGCGGCTGGTGTTGATGA
>JBJXFU010000072.1:0-14005 GCA_046155885.1 Paracoccaceae bacterium | reverse complement strand
CCCTCTTTGCCCAGGCCCCCGGCGATCCAGCGGATGCGGGGGAAGGCCTGCAGCGCCTTCGCCGCGCTGTCGGCGTTGGTGGCCTTGCTGTCGTTGACGAAGCGGACGCCGCCCCGATCGAGGATCGTCTGGCTGCGGTGGGGCAGGCCCCGGAAGGTGTGGAACGCCTCTTCGATGGCCTTCGGAGCGAGGCCGAGCGCCCGGGCCGCGGCGTAGGCCGCGCAGGCGTTCTGGTGATTGTGCGCGCCGGGCAGGCCCGTCACCCCGCGCAGATCGACCGAGGCCACCTGCCGGCCCTTGCGCCATTCCGCGAGGAAGCCTTTGCGCGCGAAGACCGACCAGCCGAAACCCTCGAGTTTCTGCCCCGACGAGACGCGGATCACCCGGGCGTCGTCGGGCCCCTGCCCCACCGCGCCGGCGAGGAAGCGGCCTTCGGGTTCATCCACCCCGATCACCGCGCGGTCGGGGCCGCCTTCGGTGAAGAGCCGGGCCTTGGCGGCGAAATAGCCGCCCTGCCCGCCGTGGCGGGAAAGGTGGTCGGGCGTCAGGTTGGTGAAGACCGCGATGTCGGGGGTCAGGGCGCGGGCGAGTTCGGTCTGGTAGGAGGAGAGCTCCAGCACGATCGCCTCGCCGTCGCCGGGCGGGTCGAGGTCGAGAACCCCGCGACCGATGTTGCCGGCCATCTGCGCGGGCCGGCCGGCATGGGTGAGGATGTGGTGGATGAGCGCGGTGGTGGTGGACTTGCCGTTCGAGCCGGTGACGGCGACGACCTTGGGGGGGGTTCCGAACTGGTCCCAGTCGGGGGTGGCGAGGGAACGGAAGAAAAGCCCGATGTCGTTGTCGACGGGGATGCCGCGGTCGAGGGCCCTGGCGATCAGCGGGTGGGGCGCGGGGTAGAGGTGGGGGATGCCGGGCGAGGTGACGAGGAGGGCGAGGTTTTCCCAGGCGGCGTCGCGGGTCAGGTCGGTGAGCGTCATGCCCTGCGCCTCGGCCCGGGCGCGGGCCTCGGGGCTGTCGTCCCACAGGAGCGGCGCGGCGCCGCCGGCGGCCAGCGCGCGGGCGGCCGAGAGGCCGGAGCGGCCGAGGCCGAGGACGGCGACGCGGGCGCCTTCGTGGCTGCGGACCGGGATCATGGCGGTTCTCCCTTCGGCCCGGCGTGCGGGCCGCGGGGGTTCCACACCCCCGCACCCAACGTGGGATATTTCAGACGGGGCGAAAGCGGAAGGGGGTGGCTCGGGCTCGATAGGGCGGCCCGCCAGCGGCGGCTGGCGGCGCCTGTTGGGCGAAGGGCGGCGGGGCAGGCCCCGCCCTACCGCACCTTCAGCGTCGCCAGCCCGATCAGCGCCAGGATCAGCGAGATGATCCAGAAGCGGATGACGATCTGCGGCTCGGACCAGCCGAGTTTCTCGAAATGGTGGTGGATGGGGGCCATGAGGAAGACTCGTTTACCGGTGCGCTTGAAGTAGGCGACCTGGATGATGACCGAGAGGGCCTCGACCACGAAGAGCCCGCCGACGATGGCCAGGACGATCTCGTGCTTGGTCGCAACGGCAATGGCGCCCAGCGCGCCGCCGAGCGCCAGCGAGCCGGTGTCGCCCATGAAGACGGCCGCCGGGGGGGCGTTGTACCACAGGAACCCGAGGCCGCCGCCGATGAGGGCCGCGCAGAAGATGGTGATCTCGCCGGTGCCGGGCACCAGGTGGACGCCGAGGTAGTCGGCGAAGCGGACGTTGCCCACCACGTAGGCGATGACGCCGAGCGTCGCGGCGGCGATCATTACCGGCATCACCGCGAGGCCGTCGAGCCCGTCGGTCAGGTTCACGGCGTTGGCCGCCCCGACGATGACGATCATCGCGAAGGGGATGAACAGCAGGCCGAGGTTCAGCAGCACGTTCTTCAGGAACGGCATCGCCAGTTCATTCTGCAGGCCTTCGGGGTGGAAGCGGGTGGCGGCCCAGGCGGCGATGGCGGCGACGGCGAGGCCGGCGAGGAAGCGGGTGCGGGACGAGACGCCCTTGGAGGTCTGTTTGGTGACCTTGGCGTAGTCGTCGGCGAAGCCGATCAGCCCGAAGGCGAGGGTGACGCCCAGCACGATCCAGACGAAGGGGTTTTCCAGCCGCGCCCAGAGGAGCGTCGAGGCGGTCAGCGCCGAGAGGATCAGCAGCCCCCCCATCGTCGGCGTGCCGGCCTTGGAGAAATGCGATTCCGGCCCGTCGTCGCGGATCGGCTGGCCCTTTTTCTGGGTGCGGCGCAGGAAGTCGATGATCGGGCGGCCGAAGAGGAAGCCGAAGATCAGCGCGGTGAAGAAGGCGCCGCCGGCGCGGAAGGTGATGTAGCGGAAGAGGTTCCAGAAATCGCCCCCGTCCGACAGCGCGCTGAGCCAGTAGAACATCTACTCCGCCACTCCTATGCCGCTGGCCCCGGGGCGCCCGAGGCGGCGCAGCGCCCCGGCCACGAGGCTTGCCTTCGATCCTTTCGATCCCTTGACCAGGATCACGTCGCCCGCGTCGGCGAGCGAGGCCGCGCGGGCCGCGAGGCCTTCGGCGGTTTCGTGCCATTCGCCGCGTTTGCCGGCCGGCAGCACCTCCCACAGGGCGCGCATGCGCGGGCCGAGGCAGTGGACGAGGTGGACCTGCGCCATCGCGGGGTGCTCGGCAAGGGCGCGGTGGAGCGCGAGTTCGGTCGCGCCGAGTTCCAGCATGTCGCCGAGGATGGCGATGCGGCGGCCTTCGGCGCGGCGGCCGACCCCGTCCTTCGGCCGCGCTGCGGCGAGGACGTCGAGGGCGGCGGCGACCGAGGCGGGGTTGGCGTTGAAGGCGTCGTCGATCAGGTCGAAGGCGAGGCTTTCGTCGACGATGTCGAGGCGCACGGTGTCGCGTTTGCCGCGCCCGTCCGGCGGCTGCCAGCGGCCGAGGTCGAGCGCCGCGAGCGCGGGGTCGGCGCCCAGCGCCTCGGCGGCGGCGAGTGCCGCGAGCGCGTTCATCGCGAAATGCGCGCCGGGGGTCAGCAGCCTGAGAAGCATCGGCTCGCCGAAGCGGGTGGCGCGGACGACGGTGGCGCCTTCGGCGAGAGTGGCGTCGATGAGACGGAAGTCGGCGGCCTCGTCGCGGCCGAAGGTCAGGACGCGGGCGGCGGTGGCGCGGGCCCTGGCCGTCAGGATCGGCGTGGTGGGAAGGCCGAGGGGCACGATGGCGGTGCCGCCGGGCAGGAGGCCCTCGTAGATCGAGGCTTTCTCGTGCGCGATGCCCTCGAGGCTTTCGAAAGCTTCGAGATGCGCAGGCGCGACGGTGGTGACAAGGGCCGCATCGAGGCGGGCGAGCCGCGCCAGGGGGGCGATCTCTCCCGGCCGGTTCATGCCGATTTCGAGGACGGCGAAACGGATGGCTTCGGGCATCCGGGCGAGCGTCAGGGGGACGCCCCAGTGGTTGTTGAAGCTCGCCTCGGCGGCGTGGGTGGCGCCCTGGCCGGAGAGGATGGCGCGGAGCATCTCCTTGGTCGAGGTCTTGCCGACCGAGCCGGTGACGCCCACGGCCTTGGCGGCGGTGCGGGCGCGGGCGGCGGCGGCGAGGGAGCGGAGGGCGGCGAGGACGTCGGGGACGAGCGCCAGCGGGGCGTCGGGGGGAAGGCCTTCGGGGAGGCGCGAGACGAGCGCGGCGGCGGCACCGTTGGCCAGCGCCCCGGCCACGAAATCATGGCCGTCGCGGATGGCGGTGAGGGCGACGAAAAGGTCGCCGGGGGCGAGGCTTCGGGTGTCGATCGAGATGCCGGTGGCGGCGAAGGGACGGGTGAGGCGCGCGCCGGTGGCGGCGGCGAGGGCGGGCGAGGTCCAGAGGGGGGCGGTCACAGGAGGGGTCCGGAGAAGTGAAGCGCGGGCGGTGCCGGGAGACGGGCGCGCGGGCGGGCGGGGGGCATTTCCTTCACGAAGGAAATGCGGGGCGGGGCAGAATTTTCGTGAAAATTCTGCCCTGCGCGCGGGCGGGCGGGTTCGCGGGCGGGTTCGCGGGCGGTGCGCGGCCGGTGTGCGGGTCTGCCGCCCCTCATATCTTCCCGTCCAGCGCGGCCACCGCCACGCTCGCCTGTTCGGCGTCGTCGAAGGGGTAGATGTCCTGGCCGATGATCTGCCCCGTCTCGTGCCCCTTGCCCGCGATCAGCAGCGCATCGCCCGGTCGCAGCGCGTCCACCGCGCGCAGGATCGCCTCGGCGCGGTCGCCGACCTCGGTGGCTGCGGGGCAGCCCTGCATCACGGCGGCGCGGATCGAAGCGGGGCTTTCGGTGCGGGGGTTGTCGTCGGTGACATAGACCAGATCGGCATGCGCCGCCGCCGCACGGCCCATCAGCGGGCGCTTGGAGCGGTCGCGGTCGCCGCCGGCGCCAAGGACGATGACGATGCGGCCGAGGACATGCGGGCGCAGCGCCTTCAGCGCGGTTTGCACCGCGTCCGGCGTATGGGCGTAGTCGACGAAGACCGCCGCGCCGCTGTCGCGGCTGGCGGCCAGCTGCATCCGGCCGCGCACCGTGGAAAGCCGGGGCAGCACGGCGAAGACCGCCTCTGGCGCCTCGCCGCCGGCGATGGCGAGGCCCGCGGCCAGAAGCACGTTCCCCGCCTGGAACCCGCCGATCAGCGGCAGGCGCACCAGATGCGGGGCGCCGGCCCAGGCGAAGCGCAGGTCCTGTCCGGTCATGTCGAAGCGCTGGCCGAGGATGCGCAGGTCGTCTTCGGCTGCGGTGCCGACGCCGATCAGCCGCTGCCCGCGCGCCTTCGCCACGGCGGCGACGGCCGCGCCGCGCGGCGAATGTTGGTTGACGACCGCAGCGCCGTCCGGCGGCAGCACCCGGTCGAAAAGCCCCAGCTTGGCACGGAAGTAGGTTTCCATGTCGCCGTGATAGTCGAGGTGGTCCTGCGTCAGGTTGGTGAAGGCGGCGGCCTTCAGCGTCACCCCGTCGAGCCGGCGCTGGTCGAGCCCGTGGGACGAGGCTTCCATCGCCACATGGGTCAGACCCGCGGCCGCCATGTCGGCCAGCAGCCGGTGCAGGGTCACCGGTTCCGGCGTGGTGTGGATCGAGGGGGCGGAAAAGGCGCCCTCCACCCCGGTGGTGCCGATATTCGCGGCGCGCAGGCCGAGTTGGGTCCAGATCTGCCGGGTGAAGCTTGCCACCGAGGTCTTGCCGTTGGTGCCGGTCACCGCGACCACGGTGGCGGGCTGGCCCCCGGACCAGAGTGCGGCGGCGCGCGCCAGCGCCTCGCGCGGGTCCTCGGCGATGACGAGCGCGGCCTGTGCGCGGTCGAGCGCGGCGCGGGCGAGGTCGGCGCCGGCGCGGTCGGTCAGGACGGCCGAGGCGCCGAGGGAGAGCGCGGCCGGGATGTAGTCGGCGCCATGCGCCCGCGAACCCGGCAGGGCGGCGAAAAGGAAGCCGCGGCGCACCGCGCGGCTGTCGGCCGCGATGCCGGTCACCACCGCCTCGCGCCCGCCTTGTGCGGTCAGACCGAGATCGGCCAGGGATGTGCTGCCGCGCGCCATGTCCTTTTGCCCCGAAGCGGGGCGTTCCCCTCTGACGACCTGTTTTTCAGTTGGAGACGAGTGTTACCTTATCTGCGGCGGGGGGTTCAACCAGCGGCCGGAGGCCCAGAAGCGGCGCGGCGCGGCGGATGATTTCGGCGGCGACGGGCACGGCGGTCCAGCCGGCGGTGCGGCGCGGCTCGGTGCCCGAGGTTTCGACCGGCTCGTCCAGCGACACGACCAGGACGTAGCGCGGGTCCGAGGCCGGGAACATCGCCGCGAAGGTGGTGATGACCTTGTCGTCGTAATAGCCGCCGCCGGGTTTCGGCTTGTCGGCGGTGCCGGTCTTGCCCGCCACCTCGTAGCCCGGCACATCGCCCATCGTCGCGGTGCCTTCGGTGACGACGCCGCGCAGCATCTCGCGGGCGATGCGGGCGGTCTTTTCGCTCATCACCCGGCGGCCCTCGGGGTGCGAGGCCTGCCGGATCAGCGTCGGCGTGACCGTCACCCCGCCATTGGCGATGGCCGCGTAGGCGGTGGCAAGGTGCAGCGGGCTGGCCGACAGGCCGTGGCCGTAGGAGATGGTCAGGGTCGAGATATCGGCCCACTTCTTCGGCAGAAGCGGCTTTGCGCCCGGCGCCTCGACCAGTTCCACGGGCGTCGGTTCGAAGAAGCCCAGCGACTTCAGGAAGGCCTGCTGGCGGGTCTTGCCGAGCATCAGCGCGATATGGGCGGTGCCGATGTTCGAGGACTTGACGATCACGTCGCGGACCGAAAGCTCGGGGCCATAGTAGTGGAAATCGGTGATCTTGAACTTGCCGAAGTAGTAGGGCTCCTTGGTATCGACCATCGAGCTGGGCGAGACCAGGCCGAGGTCGAGCGCCTGGGCCACGGCGAAGATCTTGAAGGTGGACCCAAGCTCGTAGACCCCCTGCACGGCGCGGTTGAAGAGCGGACTGTCGCCGGCGTCGCCTTTCACCAAGGGCTGCGGGCGGGTGTTGGGGTCGAAGTCGGGAAGCGAGGCCAGGGCCACGATGTCGCCGGTGCGCGCGTCCATCAGGATCGCCGCCGCGCCCTTGGCGTTCATCAGATGCATGCCGCCGGAGAGCACGTCCTCGACCGCGGACTGCACCGACAGGTCGATGGTCAGCTGCAGCGGCGCGCCGCCGTTGGCGGGGTCGCGCAGCCAGGCGTCGAAGGTCTTCTCCACACCCGCAGTGCCGATCACCTCGGCGGAATCGACGCCTTCGCGGCCGAAGCCCGCGCCGCCGAGGATATGCGCGGCGATCGCGCCGTTGGGGTAAAGCCGCATCTCGCGCGGGCCGAACAACAGGCCCGGATCGCCGATCTCGTGCACCTTCTGCATCTGCTCTGGCGAGATTTTCTTCTTGATCCACAGGAACTTGCGCTTGCCCGTGAAGTCGATGGCAAGCCTCACGGGATCGAGGTCCGGGAAGATTTCCGCAAGCTCCGCCGCCGACCTCTCCGGGTCGACCATCAGCGCCGGCTGGGCGTAGAGCGCGTGGGTCAGCAGGTTGGTGGCGAGAAGGCGTCCCTCGCGGTCGACGATGTCGGCGCGCTGCGCGACGATCGACGAGGCACCGCCAGCGGTCTGCGGCTCGGCCGGGTCGACTGCGGCGAGGCTTCCCATCCGGGCACCGACGGCGCCGAAGGCCAGGGTCACGACCAGCGCCAGCACCGCGAGCCGCCCCTCGGCACGGGCACGGGCGCGGTCGCGCGTGGCTTCGTGTCGCAGACGGCGGTTTTCGCGTTCGATGGCGTCGGGGTTCTCGCCCTTGGCGCGGGCCTCGAGGATGCGGGCGAGCGGGCGGAGAGGGGCGCGCATCACGGGTTTCCTTCCGTACCGGCCGAGGTGTCGACGGGGTCGGACAGCGCCAGCGCGTCCGGATCGAAGGCGGGCGGCGTCGGATAGGGGATTTCGCCCGGATCGCCGAACTGGGTGGGGTCGAGCGGCAGGAGTTCCAGGCGCGGGAAGTTGATGTCGGCCAGTTCCCTGAGCCGGTCGGGGCGGTTCAGGTAGGCCCATTCCGCCCTGAGCACGGCGAGGCTTTCGCGCAGGGACCCGATTTCGGTCCGAAGGTCCCGGACGGCGGCGAGTTCGCCCTGCGTGCGGTAGTTTTCGCGGTAGGCCCAGAAGGCGAGGGCCAGTACCGAAAGCGCGGCGGCGACGAAAAGCAGGGCGCGCATGTCAGCGGCGATCCTTGAGCGCGGGTAAGGGAAGCCCGAGTTGGGCGGGGTCGGCGCGGCCCGGGGCGGCATCGGTGCGGAGGGCTGTGCGCAGGTGCGCCGATCGGGCGCGCGGGTTGGCGGCGAGTTCGGCGGCGTCGGCGGCGATGGCCTGCTTGCGCGGCAGGATGAACGCGGGCGCTTGCGGCAGGCGTTCGGGCGCGTGGCGGCTGCCCTGCCCGTCGCCGCCCGAGCGGGCGAGAAGGAAGCGTTTCACGACGCGGTCCTCGAGCGAGTGGAAGCTGACGACGGCGAGCCGGCCACCCGGCTTCAGGGCGCGCTCGGCGGCTTCGAGGCCCGCGAGCAGCTGGCCGAATTCGTCGTTGACCGCGATGCGGAGCGCCTGGAAGGCGCGCGTGGCCGGGTGGCTCTGCCCCGGTTTGGGGCGGGGCAGCGCGCGTTCGACAAGGCGGGCGAGCGCCAGGGTGGTCCGGAACGGTTCCACCGCGCGGGCGGTGACGATGGCGCGCGCGATGCGGCGGGCGGCGCGTTCCTCGCCGTAGTGGAAGAGGATGTCGGCGATCTCGTCTTCGGAGGCGCCGTTGACGATGTCGGCGGCGGTGGGGCCGCTGTCGCCCATCCGCATGTCGAGGGGACCGTCCTTCTGGAAGGAGAAGCCCCGTTCGGGCGTGTCGATCTGCATCGAGGAAACGCCGAGGTCGAGCACCACGCCATCGACCGGGCCGCCGGCGATGCTGTCGAGGTCCGAGAAGGTGCCCGGCGCCAGTCTGAGCCGGTCGCCGAACGCGGTAGCCCAGGGGCGGGCCAGGGCGAAGGCGGCGGGGTCGCGGTCGATACCGATCACCCGCTCCGCCCCCGCCGCGAGAAGCGCGCGCGCATAGCCGCCGGCTCCGAAAGTGCCGTCGACCCAGGTGCCCGTCACCGGGGACACCGCCGACAGGAGCGGGCCGAGAAGGACGGGGATATGCGGAGCGGGGGCGTCGGGGATGAGGGCGGCGGCAGCGGCCATGCGTCAGCCCCGTGAGCGCGGGGGCAGCAGGCTGCGGGGATCGAAATCCTCGGGGTACTTGTCGGCGACCTTGGCCGCACGGCGGCGTTCGTGCGCCTCGTAGGTTGCGGGCTTCCAGATCTTGAAATAGTCGCCCTGGGCGATGAAGAAGGCCTCGTCCTTCAGCCCGATCTTTTCGCGCAGCTTCTGCGGCAGGACGAGGCGGCCGTCTTCGTCGATCTGGGTTTCCAGCGACTTGCCGTGCATCAGGTCCTCGAGCATCCGCCGTTCTTCGGACCCGCGCTGCATGTCTTCGATCTGCAGGTCGATCTCGTCGATCGCGGTGACGGTGTAGACTTCGAGCCAGTCCTGGCGGTGGTCGCCGTAGACGATGACGATGTTGGGCTTGAGGCCGTCGCGCCAGTCGGGGTCCGAGGCTTCGATGACACGGCGGAACGCGGCCGGGATCGACACGCGACCCTTGCCGTCCACCCTGAACGTTTCCGACCCTCTGAACCTGCGTGCCAAGGGCGCGCCTTCCGTTCCTGTCCCCTCCCCCGGTCTTCGTCTCGCGACCCGCCGAAAAGACAACGGCGGATCGGGCTGCTGCCACCGCCCGATCCGCCGCCCTCGTCCCATCGCTGGGTCGTCCGTCCGGCCGCGCCTGCCACCTGGGGGGATGTCTGCTCGCCTGCGCGCCGGATCTCTGTCGTTCGGAAGAAGGCGGGTGCCTGTATGAAACCTGACTTATCGCCTTGGGGTCTTTTTGCGCCCCGATGTCTTTGCCCGTCCTCGTCCGTGGAACAAGGGATGGCATGGGATTTTACGGGAAGCAAGGGGATTCTTCGGGTGAGGCGCCTGATCGGTTGCCTGGATGCGGAGTAGTGAAGGGGCGTTGGTGCGCCGCGTGGGCCGCAGCTTTCGCATATGTTGAAAGCCTGGTCCGGCGGCCCGCAATATGTAGTCAGATGGCTCCCCGGCCGGGAATTCCCGCCTGATCCCGGCCATGCCCGGGAAGACGCCGCGCGGCGGCGGGCGTCGAGGGGTGGCGGCCGGAGAATCGGGGGAAAAACGGGGGCCGGGGCGTCTGGGCGGCGCCGGGAAGCGGTGGTGATTCGGCTTTGCCGGCGCATTTTCCCGTGAGTTCCCGTCCGGCGGTGGCCCCGGACTGCCCCGGATCGCCGCGGCCGGGGCGCGAGGCGGGGGCCGGTCTGAAGGACGGGCTTTCGCGGCGTTCGGTGGGTGCCAGCAACCCTCCAGCAACCTGCCATACGATCGTATGGCTTCGGGTTAGTGGGGCACTAAGAAAGGTAGCGCCCTTTCGGAACCGCCGCCGGGCTGAGCGGGATCAGGCAGCCCTCCAGCGGAGGGATGCCCCCGCTCATGGGGGACGGTGCCACGTGACCGCCCGAGCCCTCGACCCGAGAGGGCAGCGCCTGCCTTGGCTGGCGCGAAAGCGCCCGGCCCAGGGGCAGGCAGGCGCTGCCCGGAACGCTAAGGCGTCCCGGGCGGCAAGTGGCACCGTTGCGCCGTTGGCAGGGTCACTTGCCCCTGCCAATTGAGATCAGGTGCGGAACAGGGGAGGCTCATCCCGCGACAGGAAAGGATGAACTCTCGCTGATCTGCCCAAGCTGTCGGTTGGCGGGCGCGCCCGCCGCCGGCCAGGGGGAACCGTTCCTGCGTGAGCAGTGGTGAACCTCCACCAGAGCTTCCCCTGTTCCCGCTCAGCCGCTCCGGAGGGCAGCTCCGACTTGGGCAGTCCGGGCCCCCGCCCCTGGCCGCCCCTTACGCCATGCCGCCCGCCACCAGCCGCGCCGCGAGCCGCGCATAGGCTTCCGCCACCGCCCCCTCGCCCGCCGCGACGGGCGTGCCCGCATCGCCGGCAAGGCGTACGTCGAGGCTGAGGGGGATCTCGCCCAGAAACGGCACGCCGATGCGCTCGGCCTCGGCCGCCACCCCGCCGTGGCCGAAGATATGCGCCTCGTGCCCGCAGTTGGGGCAGATGTAGGTGGACATGTTCTCGATCAGGCCCAGCACCGGGGTCTTCAGCTTGCCGAACATGTCGATGGCGCGGCGGGCGTCGATCAGGGCCACGTCCTGCGGGGTGGAGACGATCAGCGCGCCGGTCAGGTGGGTTTTCTGCGAAAGCGTCAGCTGCACGTCGCCGGTGCCGGGGGGCAGATCGACGATCAGCACGTCGAGCCGGCCCCATTCGACCTGGGTGAGAAGCTGCTGGAGGGCCCCCATCAGCATCGGCCCGCGCCAGATCACTGCCTCGCCTTCCTTCAGCATCAGGCCGATCGACATCACGGTGACGCCGTGGGCGTGCAGCGGAATGATGGTCTTGCCGTCGGGCGATTGGGGCCGTGCGGTCAGGCCCATCATGCGTGGCTGCGAGGGGCCGTGGATATCGGCGTCAAGGAGGCCGACGCGGCGGCCCTGGCGGGCGAGCGCCACGGCGAGGTTCGAGGAGACGGTGGATTTGCCGACCCCGCCCTTGCCCGAGGCGATGGCGAGGATGCGGTCGACCCCGGTGACGCGCTGCGGGCCCGCCTGCGGCGTCGGGTGGCCGCCGATCTTCAGCGTGGGGGGCGGCGGTTTCGCGGCGGGGCCGTGTGCGGTGAGAACGACCGAGACGGGGCCCGGGCCAAGACGCTTCAGTTCCGCCTCGGCCTGGTCGCGGGCGGGGGCGAGGGCGCGGGCCTCTTCGGGGGTCGGGGCTTCGATGACGAAGCGAATCCCTGCGCCGTCGACGGTCAGCGCGCGCACGAGATCGCGGCTGACAAGCGTGCCGCCCCCTGGCACTTCGAGGCGCGCGAGAAGGGCTTCGACGGTTTTCCTGTTCACAGTCATGTGAATTTCCTTGACGGATTCCCGGCCCCGGCGGGGCGCTGAGGTACGCAACTCACCTGATATGGGCGAAAGCTGCCGGATTTGAAGCACATTGCTGAATTCCTGAGCGGAAATAGGTCAGTAACCGTTATGCGCATGCCGCATGGCAGCATTGACGGGCGGGGTTATTGTGCAACTGCAGCATAAGCGCCATCTTCCTCCCAACGACGCCGGAATGGCGCACCAGTGGTGAATGAGGCAAGCGAAATGACAAATGCACAAGTTCTAAGGTACGCCCAGTCCGGTTTCGCCGGCAGGATCGCGGCCTACTTCGCCGACCTGCGCGCGGCGCGCAAGCGTCAGGCGGTGTACCGGCAGACGCTCCGCGAACTGAACGCCCTGAGCGACCGCGACCTTACCGATATGGGAATCAGCCGCTGGACGCTTGAGTCCGTGGCGAGGGAAGCAGCCTACGGCACGTGAGTTTCTGACCTGCGGCCCTACCTCCTCCCTGGGTCCGGGTAACTGTGGCGGCGGCGCCGAGCTTCCTCCCGAAGGGTGCCGCCGCCTCTTTTCGATACCCCGCCGCGAGGCCGGGTGAACCAACGCAGGGCCCCTCCTCCTCCCTCGGGGCCGGCGTGGTGAAGGCGGCGGCGCCCCATCCTCCTCCCGGGGTGTCCGCCGGCCTTCACGGTCTTGACTGCCCCTGCGCGCCCCACCTCCTCCCGGAGGGCGCGCGCGGGTTGCCACGGACGGCGGCGCAGGGTCCTCCCCCCGGCGCCGCCGTTTTCGTTGGCGGTATCGGCGCCGGGCGGTGCAGCGGTTCGCGCCCGTCGAGTCATGGGCCCAACTCTCGCCCCCACCGCCACCGCCCCTCTTGCCCGGATGCGCCGCGAGAGCCACCCGGGCGGCGCCCGCCCTCTGTTGTGAAAAGAAGCGAGCGCGGCGATTCAGTTCGGTGGCGAACCGCGCTAACCTGGCGCGCACGGGGGACCCGACGCCTATGCCCGACATCACATACCGGCCGGCCCGGGCCGAAGACCTCGACGCGATCGCGGCGCTGATGGCGGTGTCGATCGGCCGGCTTCTGCGGCCGTTCCTGAACGACGAGCAGATCGAGGCCAGCCGCGCCGTCATGGGCCTCGACAGGCAGCTCGTGGCGGACGGGACATATTTCGCGGCCCTCGCCGGGGATGACCTCGCCGGGTGCGGCGGATGGAGCCGGCGCGCCACGCTCTATGGCGGTGACGCGATGGCGGGACGGGACGCGGCGCTGCTGCGCCCGGGTCTGGATGCCGCCAGGGTGCGCGCCATGTACACCCATCCCGACCATGTCAGGCGCGGGATCGGACGGCGGATCCTTGAGCTTTGCGAGGATGCGGCGCGGCGCGAGGGGTTCACGCGGGTCGAGCTTGTGGCGACGATGGCGGGGCTGCCGCTTTATCAGGCGGCGGGGTTCAAGGTGGTCGAGCGCCTTTCGGACGACCGCGGCGGCGCCGCCGTTCCGCTGGCGCGGATGACCAGGGACCTGTGACGGGCGGTCAGAACGGAATGTCGTCGGCGAGGTCTGCGGCCACCACGTACCCCGCGAGGACGTGCTTTTCGCCGGCCTTGTCGAACGCCACCGCGAGCTTGTCGCCTTCCAGCGCGGTGACGGTTCCGTAGCCGAACTTCTTGTGGAACACCCGGTCGCCTTCGCTGAAGGCCGTGACCGCGTCGAGGTCGATCACCAAATGGCGCGCCTCGCGCGGCTGGGCGAGGGGACGGTTGCCGGCGCGGCCCTGCATGCGCCGCCAGCCGGGGGAGTTGTAGACGTCGGCCTTGGTGGCGCGGGCTTCCAGCGACGATCCCCCCTGCCCGAAGACCCCTGCCCCGCCGAACCCGGCTGCAGCCGCGCCGAAGCCGCCGCCGTAGAGGCCGGGGGGGGTGAGGATCTCGACATGCGCGGCGGGCAGTTCGTCGATGAAGCGCGAGGGCAGGGCGGATTGCCACTGGCCGTAGACGCGGCGGTTGCCCGCGAAGCTGACGGTGGCCAGTTCCTCGGCGCGGGTGATGCCCACGTAGGCGAGGCGGCGTTCCTCTTCGAGGCCCGCGAGCCCGCTTTCGTCCATGCTGCGCTGGCTGGGGAAGAGCCCGTCCTCCCATCCGGGCAGGAACACCACCGGGAATTCCAGGCCCTTGGCCGCGTGCAGCGTCATGATCGTGACCTTTTCGGTCGCGTCCTCGGCGTCGTTATCCATGATCAGGCTGACATGTTCGAGGAAGCCCTGGAGGTTGTCGAAGCTCTCCAGCGCCTTGACCAGTTCCTTGAGGTTGTCGAGCCGCCCCGGCGCCTCGGGCGTCTTGTCGTTTTGCCACATCCCGGTGTAGCCGCTCTCGTCCAGGATCGTCTCGGCCAGGCGGATGTGGTCGTAGTCTGGGACCAGCGTGACCTTGTGCCAGCGGTCGATGCCTTCGACGAAGGCGCGCAGCGCCCCTG
>JBJXFU010000069.1:0-10791 GCA_046155885.1 Paracoccaceae bacterium | reverse complement strand
CTGGTGGCCGCCGGTGCGGCAGTTGCCGGCTTCGCCTTGGCACGCGTTCTGCGATCCTCGGCGCGGCCGCACCGGGACGAGTATCGCAACGACCGCGCCTCCGCCGACCATGCCCCGGACCGGAGCGGCCCGATACGAGGGGAGGGGCGGTCGTGAGCACTGGGCGCTACGGAACCGCAGGGCGGGGCACTGCGGGGCTTGTCGAGGACGTGATGAAGGGGATCGCCAGCCTGGTTCAGGGTGAAATCGCCCTGGCCCGGGCCGAGGTACGACGATCCCTGCGAAACGCCGCAGCCGCGGTCCTTGCGCTTGTCATCGCAGCCGTGCTTTGCGCCCTGGCGCTCGCTACGCTCGCGCGGGCCGCGACCGAGGCGATGATCGGGCTGGGCCTGACCCCGTCCTGGGCGAACGTCGCGACGGCGGCCGTACTGCTGCTTCTGGCGATTGGGATGTTCCGCGTCGCCGTCGGAAAGCTGCGGCCGCCAACGTTTGCGTTCCTCGGCCGTCTCTGCAGGCAGCGCCGCAATGGCGAAACCCCGAACCTCGAAGTGAAGCGCCCTGCGCCTGCGCATGCCCGCGCCTGACACCGGGCGCGAGCCCTCGCCGGACAATATCGGGCTGCTGGAAGCGCGCGTTGAACGTGACCGCGAGGCGCTGTCCGCAGCCCTTTCGGCGCTTCGCGATCACATGAGGCCAATTGCGGCACGGAAGCGCGCTGCGTCATCGAGCGATAGAACTGCCGACGCTTCGCCGCCCGAGATGGCCTGGATGGCGGCGGCGGACCGCCTGCGCCGCCGCGCGGCACGACTGACCGCCCGGATAGACAGGGCGGAACGGAGGCACCTCGCACCGGCCGGCGATCTTGCCCGCTGCCGGGCGGATGTCATGGCATCGCTGACAATGGACGTATGGCACGCGATGCGGCGGGGACTTGAGGGGTTGGACGCGCAAGCGCGCGAAACCGAGCTTGCGAGGCGCGAAAGGGCCTACGGGCTGCACCTGGGCGCCGACGGGTCCGAAACCGCCGCGCCGCGTAGACGGCCGGCCTCTGCCATGGCTGCCCTCGCGGCTGCTGCCGCCGTCGTGGGCCTCGTCCTGCCGGTGCCCCGGTTCGAGCTCCGCTTTCGCCGCACCGCCCGTGCGTGGTTCATCGATGCCCTCGGGCGCTCCCTGCGGAGTGAACGGCAACGACTGTCTGCTATTGTCGGCGATGCAGCGGGGCTCCTGGCGTCCGACCTTCTGCGCACCCTGCCGCTTGGGCAGGCGGAAAAGCCCGACCAGGGCTGACAGTGGCCGGAACCATTCCCGGGCGGCCGGGGTTGGTGCGGATGGTGGCGTCTGGCCGCACGCAACCAAAGGGATATCCCCATGCCGAAAGACGCCGCGACGACATCGCAGGATCCGGCAAGGATCTGGGAGATGATGATCGAGATCGGCACCTGCATGTTCGTCACCTCGTCCGACGGATCGCCACGCGGCCGGCCCATGTCGACGATCCCAAGGCCCGACGAACGGATGATTTTCCTTCTCACCGAGGCCACCTCCGGCGCGGCGCACGACGTTTCGGCGAACGGGACCGTGCTCTTGTCCTTTCAGGGCAGATCGGACCACGTCGCTTTGCTCGGAAAGGCCGCTATCGACCCGGACACCCGGACCGTCGCGTGGCTCTGGTCGACCGGGGCCCAGGTCTTCTGGCCCGCCGGACCCGAGGCCAGCAATGTCGTCGCGATCGCCGTGACGCCAGAGTGCGCAGACTACTGGGATGGCCCCAATCCCGCGATCGGCGCGGTCAAGTTCCTGTTCGCGCTCGCGTCCGGAAAGGAACCGGACATGGGGGAACGTGGCGCCGTGCGGCTCTGAGCCGCCGGGGGATTCCCGGCGGGCGACGCCCCGGGGTCTGAAGCCCGGGTCGTCCCGCAGGAGCGGCACCGGGCGCCGTGTCGGTCCTGCCCGGGACACCCGCTCCGAGACATCGGGCCAAAGCCCGGACACTACCCAGGTTAGCTCCAGTCCCGGCGAATCGTGCGAAAATCAGGGTTGCGCGATCTTGGGGGACTGCCATGACACCTACGGCCTATCTCGTCCTTGAACCGACACAGCTCATCGCTTCCGATCTGGCAACGAGCCTCTGCGAATGCGATCCGTCCGCCGACGTGCTCATGGCGCATTCGGCCGAGGCGGCGCTGGCCGCCCTGTCGCGCGCTGGCCTCTTCCGCTTGGCCTTCCTTCACGTCGACCCCGACGATTTCGCCGCGTCGGACTTGGGACGGGCGCTGATCGCGCGCAGGACGACCTGCGTTTTCATGGGGGAACAGGCAGAACGCCGTCGGGACATGTCCGCCTACGTGCTGCAATGGCCGTTCTCGCCGCAGACGATGGCCGCGCTGTTGATTGGGCTCTCTGCGGAGAGTGCGGTCGCATGATCGGCGCGCCGCAACTGCGGGGATTGCGTCCGGCGCGCCATCGTCAGGTCAGGTCAGTTCAGCCGTTCGACCACGCCGTCCGCGAATGCGTCCACGAGTGTCCGGTACGCCTCGGGCGTGTCGATCGTGCTGAAGGTTACGCTCTGCCCATCGGCCGAAATCAACTTCGCCGAACCCAGGGACACCGACATCTCATAGGCGCTGTAGTTGGCGTTCTCGGCATCCACCTTGACCTGCCCGACCAGAACCGAGTCGGCCGCGTTCAGCGCGCGGTCGAACGAGCTGGACAATTCAACCTCCCGCAGGTCGACCGAAATGGTTCCGCCGTCCTCGGCAACCCGGCCGCCAAGGCGGGCCACGATCGCGTTTTCCAGATCGGGCGCCAGGGTCGCCCAGTATGCGGCAGCCTGCACGTTCTTGATCGCGGTCAGGTCGGCGGTGACGGTCACCTTCGAGAATTTGTCGACATCGCCGAATGCCGCCGACACGGCAAGCGGAGACAGGCTAAGGGCGAGCAACGTGATGCGAAGCATGGAAAAGCCTTTCTGCTTGGGAAGGCCCCGGACTCGGGGCTTGCCGGAATGAAACGCTTCCGGCGGGCGCCGGGTTCCGCCGAGCCGCGCACACGCCGCGCCGGGCGCCCGTCCCGTTGCCTCGCCCGCGATCCGTTCCCGCCTTCCGATCAGCGCCCGGCGTGGCCGGGTGCTTCGGCAGGCGAGAAGAACATGGCCTGGCCGACAGCTGACCGGAGCTGATCCTCGGAAAAAGGCTTCGTGATCAGGAACGCGGGCTCGGGGCGTTCGCCGGTCAGCAGTCGTTCGGGAAAGGCCGTTATGAAAATCGCCGGCGTGTCGGGAAACTCGTGCAGGATTTCGCGCACCGCATCGATTCCCGAGGATCGGTCCGCAAGCTGGATGTCGGCCAGGATCAGGTCGGGGCGGTCGGCCAGCGCCAGCGCCACCGCATCGGACCGCGTGCGGGCGGTCCCGGTGACGCGATGTCCGATCCCGACGACTATTTCCGCGATGTCCGCCGCGATGATCGCTTCGTCTTCGATGATCATGACCGCGCCCACCATCGAGGCCGCCATTTCGTCGAAGGCGGCGCTGACAAGCCGGCCGACCTCGGCGGGTTCGGTCCCGAGGATCGCTGCGACCTGCCCGGCACTGAAGCCTTCGATGACGTTCAGAAGCAGCGCCTCGCGCGCGTCGGACGTCAGGAACGCCATCCGATCCTGCGCCCGGGCCGACAGATCGGTGTCGGGCTCGCCCAGCGGCGCTCCGGCGCTGGACCACAGCCGGTGGAAGATATGAAACAGCGCCACTTTCGGATCGGGCGACGCCTGCATCATCGAGCCGTCTTCCAGGATCGCTTCAAGCGTCGCCGCGGCGAAATGGTCCCCGCTGATCTGGGAGCCTGTGAGGGAACGCCCGTACCTCCGCAGGAAGGGCAGGTCCTTCGCGATGGCGTCGCTCAATCTCGCATCAAGTGGCGGTGTCATCGGTGGTTCCCCATTGTTCGCTTCCGAAGGAACTCAACGCTCAGGGTCCGCGTTGGGTTCCGCGAAGAAGAACAAAAGGCTTGGAAGCGATATGCAAAGCGAGTTGTCGGACAAGGGCGGAAGCGAGGGCCAGCGCATCCCGGAAACCCCGGCCTCGCCGCGCACCTTGCGTCAGAGCGTGGCGCGGGAAATCGAAGAGAACCTCAAGCGCGTCTATCAAGCCTCGCTGACCTACCCGCTGCCGGATCGCTTCGCGGAACTCATTGCCAGGTTGCGTGCGGAAGAAGGGAAACGATGATCGCCGGTGCCGCCCCGAAGGCGGACCCGCGCGACGGGATCATCCTGCATGTCCGCGATCTGCGGGCCTTCGCCATGTCGCTTACCCGAAACCACGCGGCGGCGGATGACCTTGTGCAGGACACGATCGTCAAGGCCTGGTCGAAGTTCGACAAGTTCACCCCCGGCACCGACCTGCGGGCCTGGATGTTCACGATCCTGCGCAACACGTTCTATTCCGGGCGCAGAAAGGTCAGCCGCGAAGTCGCCGACCCGGAAGGCATTCATGTGGGAAGCCTGTCGGTCCTGCCGCAGCACGACGGGACCCTCGCCTTCGGCGAGTTCCTGCGCGCCTTCAACCAGCTTTCGGCCGAGCACCGCGAGGTGCTGATCCTGGTCGGGGCGAACGGCTATTCCTACGAAGAGGCGGCGTCTATGACCGGCGTCGCGATCGGAACGGCGAAAAGCCGCGCCAGCCGCGCGCGTGCCCTGCTCTGCGCGCTCATGGGGATGGACGCGCCGACTGGAAACCCGGTGCTTGCAGAAGCGTCGGCGCTCGCCGTCGTCTTCCAGTCAAGGCTCGCGGTCGCATGATCCCGGCGGCCTTGCGCGGGCCGGTGTTCGGTCGGCTCGGGTTCCGGCTGATGGCGGCCGTGGCAATCGCGATGACCCCCCTGGCCCTTCTGTCCTACAATCAGGCCGAAAAGTTCGAATCCGCGGCGCAGGCCCGCTGGAAGACGGCGCTCTTCGGCGAAACGCTGCTTGCGGCAACCCCGCAGATCGACCGGATCAGCCATGCCCGGGGCCTTGCGGCAGCGACTGCCAACGCGATCCTGCCCCTGGCCGGGGATACCGAAGCCTGTACCGCTGTCATGCGGCGTCTGGCCGGATCGGACCCCGACGTCACTTTCGCGGGCTTCATCCCCCCCGACGGCAGGATGGCCTGCGCCTCGACCGGCCGGCCCTACAGTTTCGCGGGCACCCCCAGCCTGCTCGCAGCGGTTGCCATGCCAGTGCCCGCGATGACGGTCAACGCCAGGGGCCCGATCACCGGGGAATCCGTGCTGATCTTCACGCATCCGGTAACGGACGCAGCCGGTCACCTTCTGGGCTTTGTGTCGCTGTCGGTGCCGCACCGGGCACTGGACCGGCGCAGCCCGGTCCTGCTTGACGCCGGGAACACCTCGAACGAACCCCTCGCGCTGGTGACGTTCGACGGCGAGGGAACCAAACTGACATCGGCAGGCGGCTTGTCTACCGCCGACGGCAAACTGCCCGCCGACCGGCCCCTCGCCGAGTTTGTCGGCAAGCCGCCCGCCACCTTTGTCGGGCGCTCCCGCGACGGCGCCATGCGAACCTTTGCGGTGCTGGAGATCGTTCCCGGCGCGCTTTACGTGCTGGGGTCCTGGCCCGCCTCCGCCGCCTCGGTTTCGCCCCTTGACGGGTACCTGCCGCTCTGGGCGCTACCGCTTCTGATGTGGATGGCAAGCCTGCTGGCCGCTTGGATCGCGGCAGAACATCAGGTCTTGCGTCCGGTCCGGTCCCTTCGCCACTCCATCATCGCCTTCGCTGGCGGAAGCCGGACGATCGAGCAGCCGAACGTATTGGCCGCCCCCAATGAACTGCGTGACGTGGGCGACGCTTTCGAACGCATGATGTCGGCGGTGATCCAGGACGAGGCAGAGCTTGAAAACACCATCCGCCAGAAGGAAATCCTGCTTCGCGAAGTCCACCACCGCGTGAAGAATAACCTTCAGCTTATCGCGTCCATAATGAACCTTCAGATGCGCAGGTCGGTCGCGCCCGAGGCTGCGACGGTCCTGAAAGGCCTGCATGACCGGGTGATGAGCCTCGCGACCGTCCATCGCGAGTTATACCAGACAAGCGGACTTGCCGAAGTGCGAGCCGACGAGCTTCTGCAGAAGATCGCGGGCCAGGTGATGCGGTTCGGCGCTTCCGCTGAACGGCAAGTCGAAACCGTCACGGACTTCGACCCGATCTCGCTGACACCCGATCAGGCCGTGCCGCTTTCCCTGATCCTGTCGGAAGCCCTGACCAATGTTCTCAAGCACTCCGGCGGGACCGACGACGGAAGGCCCCGGCTTTCCGTGTCGCTGAAAAGCGCCGCGCCCGGCCGGGCTGAGCTGAGGATCGGAAACAGCCTAGCTCCGGCCGGGCCCGGGCGTGCGGCCTCCGACCCCGGCGGGGCCGGTCTGGGCAACCAGCTGCTTTCCGCCTTTGCGACGCAGTTGTCGGGCGATCTGACCTTTGGAGAAGACGACGGCCGTTACGTCGTGCGTCTTGTGTTTCCTGTTAGCGATACGCGGGTGGGCGACAGTCACGGCGATGCCGGACAGGAGTACCCTGCGCGGAGCTGACGCGATCTGCGGAACCCCGGCCCACCGCACGGCGTTGACCGGCACAGGACCCTCACGGAAAGGAACCGGTCATGAATTGGGACACCATCGAAGGCGGCTGGAAGCAGGCGCGTGGGCGCGCGCAGGCGAAATGGGGCGATATCACCGGCGACGACTGGGCCAGCATCGCCGGTCGCCGCGACGAAATCGTCGGGCTCGTCCAGAAGCGCTACGGCCATGCCCATGACGCGGCCGAGCAAGAGGTCGACAGCTGGTTTCGCGGTCTGTGACCCCTTGACGGGCTCTGCCGAAGCGCTCGCGGGAACGCAGATCGCTTCGTTCCCGCGGTTCGGAACCTCCGTCGCCCCGGCCGGGTCAATCGTCCGGTGGCGGATGACGCCACATTTCGCTGAAGGAGATACCCCATGCTGAGTTGGGCACTTACATTCCTCGTGATCGCGCTCGTCGCAGCCGCCCTGGGCTTCGGTGGCATCGCCGGATCATCGGCGGGGATCGCTCAGATCCTTTTCCTCGTGTTCATCGTCCTCTTCGTGGTGGCAATGGTCGCACGCGCCCTTCGCGGCCGTCCGCCGGTCTGAACACGGATCGTCCGGACGGGCCGGCCAGAATGGCCGCAGGCTTCGGCCTGCGGCCATTTCCTTCGGGCCCGGATCATCCGGGCGATCCATCTGGCCGAATGCGACATGCGGAAACAAAAAAATGGGGCCCGCGCAACGCGCGAGCCCCGGCACCCTGTACGCTCAACAAATCAGACCCTGTGTTCAGGCATCGCCTGCAGCTGGGCCTTTGTCAGCGAAAGATAGACCCGCACGCCGGAGCCGCCGTCTTCGCGGAATACGCTCATCTGGTCGAGGCTCAGTCTGACGTGCTTTTCGCCAATCCCGAGGAACCCGCCCACGTCGATCACGACGTTGGAAACCATCCCGTCACCAGACAGGATCAGCTCTCCCACTTCGCCGACATTCGCCTCATCCGCATCAAACGCGACGGCACCCTTCAGGATTGCCGCGGTAAGCGCGCCTCCGGCCACCGCCGTGTACCCTTCGTGAGTCCCGCCGTCCGCCGCCGTCGCTTTCATCGGGGCATCGCCCTCGGCCACCGAAGAGATGGCGCGGGCAGTGTCGGCGCCGGCTTCCCGGATCGAATCCGCGACCTTGCCGGCGGCCGCTTCCACGGGCCGCATATCCGACGCAGGCACCGACCATAGCGGCGCTGCGGCGAGAGTCGCCTTGTCGGCGGTCATAACAACGAACCAGACATCACTGTCGTCGGTTGTCGCCTTGTCCGCGACGAAGTGCAGCGCTGTCATGTTCACCGCGATCTGCCGCTCGCCCATCCCGAGAAATCCGCCGATGTCGGCCAGAACGGCCTCAACCGAACCCTCCCGGGTGACGATGACGTCGCTGATCTCGCCGATATCCGTCCAGTCGTCCTGGATACCGGCATAGGCGTCATTGTCCAAAGGGGACGCCGACGCATAGATGTGCGCGCCGATCAGGTCGGATGCGCGGACGGAACCTTCCGACATCTCGGCGCGGAATGAACCGTCCTGGGCCGCAGCAGGAACGGCGAACGCGGCAATTGCCGCCGATGTAAGCATGAGTTTTCTCTACGAGTTTCACCTTCTGTTCGGAACTCGAGGGGCCGATTTGCCCATCCCGCATCAACGCCGGACATGGCCAGGGGTTCCCGGTCGGATCATGTCCGCGACCCGAAGGCAGGGAAACTGCTGGAAACGCGGAAACAGGGGGTATGGCCAAGGATCGGTAGGTCGTAGCGGCGGCAAGTTCACGTCGGGCGCCCCGGTCCTCCGGGTGGAGCCCGGACCTAGGCCGCGAAACCGCCAAGAACCCCGAAGCCGCGCAGCAGCCAGAGCACGACCGCGATGACGACGACGATGTTCATGATGGATTTGATCTTTCCGTCCATCGGCAGGTAAGTGTTCGCCAGCCACAGCAGAACTCCTACGACGATCAGGGCCACAACGACATTCACGATAGGCATCACACTCCTCCGTAGGGCCGGTCGCAAATCTAGCCGCGAGCGCCGTTCAGAGCGCTAACTTGGATCAGCCCCGTCGCCGGTCCTGGCGGGTGTCGGTGACGGGGTATTTGTAGCGGGGATCAGACACATAAGATGTTCAGTCGCGGCATCCGGTGGATCAGGTCGAGCAAGAATCGTTCTGGTTCTGATGTCCAGATTTTACAGATGCATTCGTTGGGCGTGAGGCCACTGAGTGTCTTGAGCCTGCGCGCGTAGTTTTTGGGCCGCCGGGAAGTCGGCGAGGTGCGAGCGAATCTGATCGTAGCCCTAGCAGTGGAAGCGTTTGACGGCGGCGTCCTTGATCGTGCAATTCATGCGCTCGATCTGTCTTTTGGTCCAAGGATGGTTCGGCTTGGTTAGGCGGTCCTCGATCCCGTTGGTCTTGCAGATCATGTCGAAGCGCATTGGCCGCGAATAGATGGTGTTGCGGTTGCGGGGTTGCTCGACGAACTGGATGCCGTAGCATGTTGAGAAGGATGCGTCGTTGAGGGTTATGGCCGTCTGCGCAGCCCCTAAATCGCGCAGCAGGCGGCCATAACCGGGTCTCGGATCTCTATGGTGGCTTTGCGAACCACACCACAGAGGAGACCGGCTATGGCCAAGGTTGAGCATACTTCGGATGCCCGTATTCTGGTAGGCATCGACATTTCCAAGAACCGTCACGAGGTGCTGATCGCGGTCCCCGGCAAGGCACGCCGCCGCCGGATGACCGTGCTGAACACGGCCGACGACTATCGACGGCTGATCGATGTCCTGCGGGGGTTCGAGCTGCCGGTCATGATCGGGTTCGAGGCGACAGGGAACTACCATCGGGCCCTGATGTTCGCCTTGGGTGCCGCAGGTTTCGAGCTGAAGCTGGTCTCGTCCGTCGCGCTCGCCCGCACACGGGAGGCGCTGCACAACAGCTGGGACAAGAACGATCCGAAGGATGCGCAGGTCATTCTGCGCATGCTGGAGATCGGCGCGGTCCAGGTCTTCCACGACCCCCTCGTTGCCGGCACCGGCGACATTCAGGAGCTGTCGAAGACCTACGAGATGGTGGCGCGCGCCAAGACCGAACTGTGGCATCGCATCCTGACCCATTACCTGCCGCTCTACTTCCCGGAGGCGGACCGTTTCCACCGCAGTTCACGAGGTGACTGGTTCCTGGCCTTTCTCGAAACCTTCCCGTCCCCCCACATGATCACCGCCATGGACAAGGACGCCTTCATCGAGGCTGGTTGGCCGGTGATCGGACGCCGAGTCAGCAAGGCGGCCCTCCTGGCGGATATTTACGAGACATCAAGAGCTTCGGTGGGCCTGCCTGTGGCTCCGGATTCAGATGCGATCCGGATGTTCCGCCTTGTGCTTGCACAGGGGCGTAGCCTGATCCAGCAGCGCAACGCCATCGAGGAGCGCGCCGCAGAGCTTCTCGGCAACCACCCCGACTACCGACTCTTGCGCTCAATCCCGGGCATCGGTCCGGTCAACGCACTGGCCGTGCTGGCCGAGGCAGGCGATCTGCGGCGCTTTCGGCATCACCGCCAGTTCCTGAAGTTCTGCGGCATGGATCTGGCCACCGTTCAGTCGGGACAGTTCCGGGGGCGCAGCAAGATATCGAAGTATGGCAACGCCTGACTTCGGCGCACCCTCTGGATCGCCGCGCAGGCCGCAGTGCTGAAGCCCGCCAACAGCTTTCGCGACAAGTTCGAGCGCTATATCGCGCAGGACAGGCACAACCCTGATCTGCGCCGCAAGGCCTACACCGCCATCGCTGCGAAGATGGGCCGCACCATTCACGCCGTGATAAAGTCAGGCGAACCCTATCGCCCCTTCTTCGAGGGGGTGAGCCCAGGCGGAAGGACCTCTCTCACCTTTGGCCGTGGAGGCGCATGACGCGACCTCGTAGATAATGTTCGGGCCTTCCGCTTGGGATTTAGGATCTCGTCTTGAGGACGGTGAGGGCGGCCAATCTGCCGACCCTGTATTTGCTATGGAAGAGACCACTTCTTGACGGCGGAGCCCGTCTGGGCAACCATCTTCAAGGCATCCGGTCGCTCGGATGTGAACCGCGCTGGGTTTGCCGGAGGCTGATTGATCTTAGTTACGCGGCCATGGGCTCAGTTTCCAGTGCTGCGTAGAAGTTGGCCTCGGCTTCTGCGGGCGGGGTGTTCCCGACGGGTTCAAGTAG
>JBJXFU010000065.1:0-3905 GCA_046155885.1 Paracoccaceae bacterium | reverse complement strand
CCCATGCGCAGGATCGCCTTGGCGAACATCGAGTTCGCGCTGGCCGAGCCCGACCCGTTGACATTGGCGAATTTGACGACGAAGTCGTTCGTGCGGGTTATCGGCTGCATGCGTGAACCTTGGGCTTTGGCTTCGCCGTCTCGAGAAGGAATTTCTGCATGTCCCAGGCGCCGGTGGGGCAGCGCTCGGCGCACATGCCGCAATGCAGGCAGACATCCTCGTCCTTCACCATGACGCGGCCGGTCTTGAGGCCATCGGCGAGGTAGAGGTCCTGGGTCAGGTTGTGCGCGGGCACCCGGAGATTGGCGCGCAGTTCCGTCTCCTCGGCCGCATCGATGAAGTTGATGCAGTCCACCGGGCAGATATCGACGCAGGCATCGCACTCGATGCAGGTGGAGGCGGTGAACACCGTCTGCACATCGCAGTTCAGGCAGCGCTGGGTTTCCTTGTACGCCATCTCCCGGTCATAGCCGAGCTCGACCTCGGCCTTGATGTCGCGCAGCGATTTCTCCTCGGGCAGATGCGGCACCTTGTAGCGCAGATCGAGCGAGATATCGTTGTCGTATGACCACTCATGGATGCCCATCTTCTGGCTGGACATCACCACCTCGGGCGGCGGGCGGTCATTCACGTCGAGGCCGTTGCAGAACTTGTCGATCGAGACCGCGGCCTCATGCCCATGCGCAACGGCCCAGATGATGTTTTTCGGACCAAAGGCTGAGTCGCCGCCGAAGAATACGTTGGGAATGGTGGACTGGAACGACGCCTCGTTCAGCTTCGGCAATCCCCAGCGATCGAACTCCAGGCCGATGTCGCGTTCGATCCACGGGAAGGAATTCTCCTGGCCGATCGCCACCAGGATGTCGTCGCAGGCGATCGTCACATCGGGCTCGCCCGAAGGCACCAGGCTGCGCCGGCCCTTGGCGTCGTATTCCGCCTTCACCTTCTCGAAGAGCATGCCGGTCAGCCTGCCCTTCTCGTGCAGGACCTCCTTGGGCACCAGGAAGTTGCGGATCGGGATGCCCTCGCGCATCGCGTCCTCCTTCTCCCAGGGGCTCGCCTTCATCTCCTCGAAGCCGGAGCGGACGACGACCGTCACCTCCTCCCCGCCCAGGCGGCGCGAGGACCGGCAGCAATCCATCGCCGTGTTGCCGCCACCCAGCACGATCACGCGTCGCCCGATCGTCTCGACATGGCCGAAGGACACGCTGGCCAACCAGTCGATACCGATATGGATGTTCGCCGCGGCTTCCTTGCGCCCCGGCACGTCCAGCTCACGCCCGCGCGGCGCGCCGGTGCCGACGAAGACCGCGTCATAGCCCTGGTCGAGCGCCCATTTCAGGCTGTCCACGCGGCGGTTCATGTGCAGCACCACGCCACCACGATCGGTGATGTAGCCACATTCCTCGTCGATGATCTGCGACGGCAGGCGGAAGGCCGGGATCTGGCTGCGGATGAAGCCGCCCGCCTTCGCCTGGTCGTCATAGATGTCGATCTGATAGCCGAGCGGCGCCAGGTCGCGCGCGACGGTCAGGCTGGCCGGCCCCGCGCCGATGCAGGCGATGCGCTTGCCGTTCTTCTCCTCGGGTATCGGGGTAAGCCGCGCGCGGATGTCGTCCTTGTTGTCGGCCGCCACGCGCTTCAGGCGGCAAATCGCGACCGGCTCCTCCTCCACGCGCCCGCGGCGGCAGGCGGGCTCGCAGGGCCGATCGCAGGTGCGCCCCAGGATTCCCGGGAAGACGTTGGAGTGCCAGTTGACCATATAGGCGTCGGAATAGCGCCCGGCCGCGATCATGCGGATGTATTCCGGCACGGGCGTGTGGGCGGGGCAGGCCCATTGGCAATCCACGACCTTGTGGAAGTAGTCGGGGTTCGTGATGTCGGTCGGCTTCACGCGGACCTCCCTGGAGAATGCAGCGACACGGCCCCGCGCGATCGCACGGACCCCGCGCGGGCGAGGGCGAACAGGTCCGTCAGGACGGGAGGAATAACCGAATCGCGCGGCGCGCTGGCCGTGTACGCCTCGGCACCGTCGCGAAGATTCGCGGTGCGCAGTGGGGATTCTCCCTGGACTTTCCCGGTCGGGGCGGAGAATGCCCCAGGGGGCGGGACGCGTCCAATACCCCCTTCGCAACTGCGGTAGCCGCCCGGCGCGGGGCTGGCGTTACATGTTCTCAAACGCCGGACCGCCGGCGGCTACATGCCGTACGCTTGACGAAACGCCGTTCAGCCCTTCGCCCCCATCCCCCGCATGAAGCGGTCCCGGAACATGGATGGATCGCGCTCGGTCTGGGCGACACCCGGCTTGTCGTCGATCCGCACGCCGATCAGCCAGGGCCCTAGCCCAGCCAGCGCCTGGCCGACCAGCGAATCGAACTCCGCTTCGTCGGCCGCCCAGTTGGACTGCTGAAGCCCCAACGCCCGGGCCGCCGCCACCAGATCCGACCGCGCAGCCGCCGCCGGCGTCCCCTGCCCGCCGGTGATCTGATAGACGCCATTGTCCCAGACGATGATCACCAGGTTCTTGGGCGCCTGCGCTGCGACAGTCGCGAGGCAGCCCAGCTGCATCAACAGCGACCCGTCCCCTTCCAGGGCGAAGACCTTTCGACGCGGTTGCGCGATCGCGACACCGAAGGCGATCGGCACGCCGAGCCCCATGCTGCCCAACATATAAAAATTCTCGGGCCGGTGGCCGGCGGCGGTGAGGTCGAAATTCGAATTGCCGATGCCGCCAATGACGGCCTCGTCCTTGAGGCGCCCGACCAGCCGCTTCGTCAATTCGAAGCGGTTCATGACCTTGGCATTGTGCATGGGGGTGGGACCGCTCATCGCTTCACCACCTTTCCGCCGGTCAGTAGCGCCGAGAGGATGATGCAGGCCGGCGCCTGCGTGGAAAACGCCTGGCGCATGGTCCGCTCGGCGATGAAGAGGCATTCGTCCAGCCGCGTGATGGTCTGATGGTTCACCGCGACCGCGTCCAGCACCGGGCGCATCGTCCGCCACACAAGCGACTGGCCCAGGTTGAACTCGCCCATCGTGCCGCGCTCGGACACGATCATCAGCGCCGGAATCTGCGCCGCGCAGGGCAGCGAGGCCAGCACATTGGCCAGCGTCGCGAAGCCCGAGGTCTGCATCAGCAGCACGCCCCGCATCCCCGCCATCCAGGCCCCGCAGACGATCCCGAGCCCTTCCTCCTCCCGTGCCACCGGGAAGCAGGTGAAATACGGGTCGGCATGGATCGCTTCGAGCAGCGGCCGCAGCACATTGTCGGGCACATAGACGACGAGCTTGACCTCGTTCTCCTTCAGCGCGGCGATGACCAACTCATGCCATCGCGGCGCCGGCGCTTCCCCTGCCATCTCGCCCCTTGTCCTTCCCTCAACCCATGCGGATTCCGCGCGCGCGGATGATCTCGCCCCATTTCGCGGTCTCCGCCGCCAGATAGGCCGCGAATTCCTGCGGTGTCGAGCCGATCGGTTCAACCGCCTGCTGCAGCAAAGCCTGGCGCGTTTCTGGATGCGAAAGCGCCTCGCGCAGCGCCTCGTTCAGCCGGCGGATGATGGGCTCGGGCGTGCCCGCCGGCGCCAGGAAGGCGGCATCGGTCGAGGATTCGAATCCCGGCACCCCGGCCTCCGCGATCGTCGGCACATCGGGTGCCAGCGGCGACCGCGTCGCGGTGCTCACGCCGAGGATGCGCAGATTGCCGGCGCGCGAGAGCGGAAGGGAGGTGATGAGATCGATGAAGGAGCAGCGCACCTCGCCCGTGACAACGGCCTGGGCCGAGGGCGCGCCGCCGCGATAGGGCACGTGCAACATAGAAATCCCCGACCGCGCCATCAGTAGCTCCGTCGCCAGATGGCTGGTCGCGCCATTACCGGCCGAGGAGAAGCTGAGCTGCCCCGGTT
>JBJXFU010000062.1:0-9743 GCA_046155885.1 Paracoccaceae bacterium | reverse complement strand
ACATCCACGTCACCGACCCCGCCGACCTGCGGGGCATGATCGACAAAGCCGCCGCGATGAAATCCGCGCGAAACGGCCGCCCCAAGGGTGCGCCTGACGACGAGCAGCCGCTGGCGGGGCGGATGGTCGCCCTCATCTTCGAGAAGCCCTCGACCCGCACCCGCGTCAGCTTCGACGTGGGGGTGCGGCAGATGGGCGGCCAGACCATGGTGCTGTCGGGCAAGGAAATGCAGCTTGGCCACGGCGAGACCATCGCCGACACGGCGCGGGTGCTGTCGCGCTATGTCGACCTGATCATGATCCGCACCTTCGAGGAGGCGACGCTTCTGGAGATGGCCGAACACGCCACCGTGCCGGTGATCAACGGGCTGACCAACCGCACCCATCCCTGCCAGATCATGGCCGACGTGATGACCTATGAAGAACACCGGGGCCCGATCCGGGGGCGCAAGGTCGTCTGGTCGGGCGACGGCAACAACGTCTGCGCGTCGTTCCTGCATGCCGCAGGCCAGTTCGGCTTCGACTTCACCTTCACCGGCCCCGAGACGCTTGACCCCGAGCGGGAATGGATCGACTTCGCGCGGTCGAAGGGGGTGAGGGCCGGAATCGTCCGCGACCCGTTCCAGGCGGTGCAGGGGGCGGACCTTGTGGTGACCGATACCTGGGTCAGTATGCATGACCCGGAATCGGCGCGGGAGCGGCGCCACAACCAGCTGCGCGGCTATCAGGTCAACGAGGCGCTGATGGCGGCCGCGAAGCCCGACGCGCTGTTCATGCACTGCCTGCCCGCGCATAGGAACGACGAGGCCACCTCCGCCGTGATGGACGGCCCGCATTCGGTGATCTTCGACGAGGCCGAGAACCGCCTGCACGCGCAGAAGGCGGTGATGCGGTGGTGTCTGGGGGTGTAGGGGGCGCGACCGTCAGGCAACGGCAGAGCGGCGGGCCAGACCCAGCAGTCGGTCGACCGCCGCGTCCAAGGCCGGCATGCCGGCAATTTCCCGGCCGATCCGCCGCGCGGTCTGGCGCATGCTGTCGTCTTGCAGAACCCGGGCAATTGCTGCCCGCAGAATCGGCACGGCGCGGTCGGTCACCGACAGGCCGCATTCGGCGGGCGCCTCTGGCTTCGCCGGGGCCGCAACCCCGACCTGCAGGGAAAAGACCCGCACCGTGTCGGCGATGTTCTTCAGATGCGTCTCGCCCAGGTCATGGACCAGCAGGTCGAGCCGCGCCTTGACCTGCCGGTAGGCATCTTCCGACAGGCAGATCGCCCCCGGCGCGGCGATCCCTTCCAGCCGGGCGGCGATGTTCACCCCGTCGCCCATCAGGTCGCCGTCCGGCTCTTCGACCACATCGCCCAGATGAATGCCGATGCGGAAGACGATGCGCCGGTCCTCGGGCAGGCCGGCATTGCGCTCGACCATCGCGGTCTGCACTTCGATGGCGCAGCGCACCGCGTCGACGACCGACCGGAACTCGACCAGCGCCCCGTCGCCGGTACGCTTCACCACGCGGCCCTTGTGCACCGAGATGGTCGGGTCGATCAGGTCGCTTCTGAGCGCCCTGAGCCGCGCCAGCGTGCGGTCCTCGTCCGCGCCGGTCAGCCGGCTGAAGCCCACCACGTCGGCGGCGAGGATCGCGGCGAGTTTGCGCTCTTCGGACATGCAGCCTCCGGAATTGCAGCGAAAGCCATCACCCGAAGGCAGTCCCCTGGCAAGTCCCAAGCGGTCGGGTCACCGTTTGCCCGCGATCCTCTCCCAGAACTCGGCGCGGTCATTGGTGCGCGGAAACGCTCCGTCCGGCACCGGAACACCCAGAAAATCGCACAGCGGCCCCCACCCGTCCGCGACGCGGAACTCCAGCAGCTGATTGGCCGGAATCGCCGCCTTCACCGCCGCCACATGCGCCTCGAATGCCGCGATCAGGTCGTCCCTGCCCATCCCCTCGACAAAGCCCGCCTTGGCGATAACGCCCGCCGACATCTTCAGCCAGGGCTGCATCGCATCCGGTGCCTGTGCCCGCCCCGACAGGGCCTTCCAGATGGTTTCCGAGAAACTGTCGGCCCAGGTTTGCACCGACCGCGTGGTCAGCACGAATTTCGCCGTCGGATAGGCCACATGCAGTTCGCGGAAGAACGTCGCCGTCGGCCAGTCGACCGCACTTCCGTAGCCCTTGTAGATGGCCGCCCAGTCCGGCCGACCGTCGACCGCCGCCTGCCACAGCGGCACCTGCCGCTGCAGATCGTGCAGGACTTCTTCCATGTGATGGCAGGGCCCGAGCCCGAGTTGGTTGAGCGCTGTCCTGAGTGCGTGGGTCCCGGTCCGCCCAATGCCGGCGCCGAAGATTCCGATGGTCATCCGGGGTGATCCCTTTGCAGCGGCGACGTCCACTGCGGCCATCAATGGCCCCCGGACTGCTTTGAAGTCAACGGCCAATGCTGCGCGATCGGATCGGCCCTGCACTACCACACGGCCTGAACAATGGCTGCCGTCCGCGGGGCCCGCACGCGCGGGCTGGGACCGGGCGCGGTCTTCCGGAAAGCGCCCAGTATGTCGCCCTGCCTCCGGGCTCTTTCGATGTGCCCGTCGCATCGCACGCACGACCCCCTGCGCTTGCCGCTTGCGCGCAGCCCCCCAAGGGCAGACAACTGCCGCAACCGCCACTGCAACGCAACCCGGAGTTCGTCCATGTACGACCGCACCGTCCCCGTCTTCACCCACGGCCTGAAGGCCATGTCGGCGATCCTGACCAAGGCCGAGGCGCATTGCGCCGAGCGCAAGATCGACCCCTCGGTCCTGCTGACCGACCGGCTTTACCCCGACATGTTGCCCTTCACCCGCCAGGTGCAGATTGCCACCGACCACGCGCGGCGCTGCCCGGCGCGGCTCGCAGGCGTCGAGCCGGTTTCGATGGCCGATACCGAAGCGACCTTCCCGGAACTCCGCGACCGCATCGCGCGCAGCGTCGAGCACATTGCGACCTTTACGCCGGCCTCGTTCGAAGGCGCGGCGGAGCGGACGATCACCTTCAAGGCCGGTCCGCGCGACATGACCTTCACCGGAAGCGACTATGTGGGATTCTTCGCGCTGCCGAACTTCTACTTCCACCTGACGGCTGCCTACGCCATCCTCCGCCACGACGGCGTGCCGCTCGGCAAGACGGATTTCATGGGCGGCTGAGGCCAGGCCCCCAACATTTCGTTGCCCGACGTCCCCGGACACCGCATGATGTGGCCCGAAGGGGCAGGGCGGCCCGGGAAACGAGGGCCGACCCCCCGGGGCAACGAGGAGTGCGCGATGCGCGATACCGGGGGGAAACCGGCCCGCAGCGATGTCGGGAAGGCCGGGCTGCCGAACCTGACCGACCTTGCCGACCGCTATGGGTCGGACAAGGGCTCGGCCAAGCACCGCTATACCGAGCTTTACCAGATGCTCTTCCTGCCCTACCGGCGCCGGGCGGTGAGCTTCCTGGAAATGGGCCTGCTGATCGGCGGGCCGGAACACGGCGCCAGCGCCGACCGCAAGACCGCCGACCTGCCTTCGGTCCGGATGTGGCTGGAATACTTTCCGAAGGGCCGCATCCACGGGCTTGATGTGTCGGATTTTTCATGGTTCCGGCACGACCGCTTCACCTTCCACCGCTGCGACATGGACAGGCGCGACAACATCCGCGCGGCGGCGGCGGCGATGCCGGCCTTCGACATCGTCATCGACGACGCAAGCCATGCGAGCCATCACCAGCAGTTCGGGTTCCTCGAGCTGTTCCCGAAGCTGAAGCCCGGCGGGCTTTACGTCATCGAGGACCTGCGCTGGCAGCCTGAGGCCTATGAGCAGCCGGGGATCACCAGGACGGCGGACCTGTTCCGGGGGTTTTCGGAGACGCGGGCCTTCACGCATTCCGACCCCGGCCTCGACGCCGAATTCGCGGCGCTGGCGCCTGCGATTTCCGGCTGCTTCGTCTTTCAGGTGCGCTATGACAAGAAGCGCAAGGATCAGGTGGCGGTGATCCACAAGCGGTAGGGGGGATGAAGATGAAACCTGTCGCATTGCTGGCGATCGACATGCAGATGGGCATGGCCGACCGCATCGCCTCGGGCCGCGACCGGGTGAACCCCGGGGCCGAGGCGAAGGTCGCCGGGCTGATCGCGCTTTTCCGGTCTCGCGGCCTGCCGGTGATCCATGTCCTGCATGACGACCCCGATCCCGCCTCACCCTTCCGAAAGGGCCGGCCGGGCGGGGCGCCGATGCCTTGCGCGCTTCCCGCGGCAGGGGAAACCGTGCTCTGGAAGAAGGGCTCCTCGGCCTTCGCGGGAACCGGGCTCGAAGGCCACCTGCGCGACCTCGGGGTCGGCACCGTCGTGGTTGTTGGCGCCGTCGCCGCCTTCTGCGTGACCTCGACGACGCGCTGGGCATCGGACCTTGGCTTCAGCGTGATCCTGCCCGGCGACGCGCTTCTGGGCTTCGACATTCCGGCCCATGACGGCGGGCGGATTGCGGCGAGCGAGGTGCATCGCGTTACCCTGTCCCTGCTCGGCGCGGATTTCGCCCGGCTGGTCGCGGCCGAGGACGTGGCGGGGCTTCTTCCCGCGCTTGCCCCGGCCTGACGGGCTGATACTCTCGCCTCGTTGGCGCTAACGGGGGGCTCGCATGGCATCGCGCATCGGTCTGGTGGGCCTGGGCACAATGGGCGCGGCGCTGGCGCTGAACATCGCCGAGAAGGGCTTTGCCATCGCGGTGCACAACCGCACCACCTCGGTGATCGGCGAGTTCCTTGGCTCGGCCGGGCCGCTTGCGGCAGGGATCACCGGCTGCGAGACGCCCGCCGCCTTGGTGGCGGCGCTGCAAAGGCCGCGCGCCATCGTCATCATGGTGAACGCCGGCGCCCCGGTCGATGCGGTGATCGCCGAGCTTGTGCCGCTTCTCGATGCGGGCGATCTGCTGATCGACGCGGGGAACGCCGAGTTCCACGACACGATCCGGCGCGAAAAGGCGCTGGCGGCGCAGGGCCTGAAGTTCTTCGGCATGGGCGTCTCGGGCGGCGAGGAAGGGGCGCGGCACGGGCCCTCGATCATGGTGGGGGGGCCTGCGGACACTTATGAGCAGGTCCGCGACATCATCGAGGCGATCGCCGCCCGCTACGAGGGCGCCCCCTGCGCGGCGCATCTGGGGCCGGACGGGGCGGGGCATTTCGTCAAGACGGTGCACAACGGCATCGAATACGGCGACATGCAGATGATCGCCGAAATCTGGGGCATCCTGCGTGACGGGCGGGGCATGTCGCCTGCCGGGGCGGGTGCGCTGTTCACCCGCTGGGATGGCGGGCCGCTGAAGTCCTACCTGGTCGAGATCACCGGCAAGGTCCTGGCCGCGGCCGATCCCGAGACCGGGCGGCCGATGGTCGAGATCATCGAGGGCCGGGCCGAGCAGAAGGGCACCGGGCGCTGGACGCTGATCGAGGCGCTGCGGCTTGGCCAGTCAGCCTCGACCATCGAGGCGGCGGTGGGCGCGCGGTCGTTTTCGTCGATGAAGGCGGCGCGGCTGGCAGGCGCCGCTCTGTTCGCGCGTCCGAAGGGGGGCGAGGTGCCGCCGGACGGCGACCTTGAAGCGGCGCTTCTGGCCGCCAAGATCATGGCCTACAGCCAGGGCCTGTCGCTGCTGAAGGCGGCGTCGGACGACTATGGCTGGTCGCTCGACCTGGCGCGGATCGCGGAGATCTGGCGGGCGGGCTGCATCATCCGGTCCTCGCTTCTCGACGATATCTCGAAGGCGGTCCGCGCCGGGCTGCCCGAGGGGCAGCTGATCTTCGCGCCCGCCTTCGCCGATCGGCTGAGGGACGGCGTGCCCGCCCTGCGCCGGACGGTCGCGGCGGCGGCGCTCGGCGGCCTCGCGGCGCCCGCCTTGTCCTCCGCGCTCGCCTGGTTCGCGACGATGACCCAGGCGCGCAGCACCGCCGAGCTGATCCAGGGCCAGCGGGACTTCTTCGGCGCGCACGGGTTCGAGCGGACGGACCGGCCGGGCAAGGGCTTCCACGGGCCCTGGGCGATGGCGGCAGGGTAGGGCCCCGGCTGCGCACGGCCGGCGTTCCGGCCCTGCCGGGCGTCATCCCCACAGGCACGCGAAGGGGCCCGGTCGGGCCGCTGCGCGCGGCCTGGCCCTACAGGGGCCGGGGCGGGGGGAAGCGGCGGGAACCGCGGCAGCCGTGAAGGCTGATTTTTCCCGAGAGCCTGGACTGACCAGGTGGGCGCCAGATACCGGGACCAGGATCCCGGCAGAGCCAGCTCCCTCGGAAATGCGTATCGGCCACTGGAAAAGGGCCTTTCACGAGAGGGGCAGAACCCGCCGCCTTTCCAGATAGGCCCGAAGGCAGCGCGGCGCAAGGGTGGCGATCCGGCCGGAGGTCGCCATTCCGGGCCGGCGCAGGCGGCCGGGGCTCCACGGGCTGGACAGACGTTCACTTTCTGTTCATCATTGGCGCATGCGCGATGATCCCGACGCTTTTGCTGGCCTTCCGCTTCCGGCCGCTCCGATGGCGGCCGCCGCCACCGCGGCGCAGGGTCGCGCGGGCCTTCAGCCCGGGCAGGTTCTGGCGCGCGGCGTCTGCCGTCACCTTGTCTCGCACGGCTTCGTCTCGGTCTGCGAACTGGTTCCCGCGCCGGGTCTGCGGGTGGACGTGATGGGCCTTGGTCCGAAGGGCGAGGTCTGGATCGTCGAATGCAAGTCGGGCCGCGCGGACTTCGCTTCCGACCGCAAGTGGATGGGCTACCTCGACTGGTGCGACCGCTTCTTCTGGGCGGTGGATGCTGATTTCCCGACCGAGCTTCTGCCGGACGGCACCGGGCTGATCCTTGCCGATGCCTACGATGCCGAAATCCTCCGCATCGGACCGGAAACGCCGCTGGCGGGCGCGCGGCGCAAGGCGATGCTGCAGAAATTCGCCCGCCACGCGGCGCTTCGCCTGCAGGGGCTCCAGGACCCGGGCTTCAGCGCCTTGGGGGCTTGGGCCTGAGCCCACCGGCCTTGCCACCTGCGGGCGGCCGTGACGGCCGGCGGCCACCCTCGCGGGCCGCCTCGGCGGCGGCCTGAAGCTCGGCGGCGATCTCCTCGGCTTCCTCCGGATCGAAGTCCAGCGGCAGCTCGATCCCCCCGTCGGCCTCGACATAGATGCGCACCATGCCTTCGGAGGTCGGCCCGATCTGCAGGTTCGCGGCGAGATCGCTCTGTTTGTCGATGCCCATCCCGAACTGCCTCCGGCCAACCTTCGTTGCTGCCTGTTGTCGCGCAGAACGCAAGGAAAATAAAGGAGTTCCGTGAGCGCCGGCGGAGCCCGCCGCGCTTCGGGCGAAAGCCATACGGGCCGGGCATATGTGCCTGATCTGTGTGCGAATCGCCTCGGTTATCATCAAAAAGAAAAAAATCCTTGACCGAGCGGAATTCCGCGCACGACAATTTGCCGCAGGTCGCCTCTGCGGCCTCAAATCTGAGCAGGAGAAACGAAAGTGTTCGAACAGGCCAGAAGTGTGATCCGTAACATTACGGAAATCGGTATCGGTCTTCTCGCGCTCGCCATCGTGGCGTCGCTGCTTGTCGGGCCGACCAACATGTCCTTCCTGGGCGACGTGGTCGGCAACGTCACGGACCTCGTCAAGACGCTCGGCGGAGCGGGCCTCGCGGGCCTCATCTCGCTCGGCGTGGTGCTTTGGCTTCTCGACAAGCGCTGAACCCTGACCGCCCCCGGCGACCGGAGGGACTGCATGGAAACGTTCCTTCGCCACCTGAACGCTGTGAAGCGGCTGTTCCTTGCCGTGACCGAGACGGGCTTCGCGCTGATCGGTCTCATCGTTCTGGCCTATCTGTTGCTGGGGGCGGATGCCGGCCCCTACGTCACCTCGGTGGTGGCGAACCTGTCACTGCTGATCGACGCCATCGGCGAAGAGACGCTGATCGCCATCGCGATCGTCCTGGCGCTGGGGCTTGCTCTGAGGCGGCGGCCCTGATGCACCCGGCCGGAGCCTCGTCCGGGATGACCCGACACCGATGACGTTGGACGCAACGCGAGCCGGCGCGCCGAAGGCAGTTGACGCACTCCGGCAAAGCCCCTAATCCACCCCCGCGCGTGCCGCCTTAGCTCAGTTGGTTAGAGCACCAGATTGTGGATCTGGGGGTCCCCCGTTCGAGCCGGGGAGGCGGTACCATGAAATCAAATAGTTAGCGGACTGCTTGTTCGTCGTCTTGCTCATGATGCTCCATCCTACTCAGGAGTTGGAGCCTCCGGCAAACCCGGGGCGGTTCAGTAGGACCGCGAAGCGAGACTGCTGGGCCAGCGTCTCATGGCGCGGGACTTCGACCGCCGGGTAGCGGAGTTCCAAGTCCGTGTCGCCGTTCCGAACGGCTTCACCGCGCTTGGCATGCCCGTCACCAAGGCCGTGCGGAAAGTCTGTCCGCGAAAGGGAAAACTCCGGTCTTCAGCAGATTTGTGCAACCGAGCCGACGGCCGCAGGCACCAGCCGCCGGGCGGGGTGGCGGGGGCGGGCGCAGGCCGGGTCCGGCGTGCGATTTTCGCTTGATCGGGCGGGCGTTTGGCCGCATATGGTTGCCCCGCGACGTTACCACAATCGACCGCTGTCTCCGTCTTCTCGGCCTCAGTCATCCGATTCTGCTCTGACTGCGCCGGGCCGCCACATGGTGTGGGCGGCGTTTCGACACGGAGACTTCACGATGGCCACCGGCAGCGTGAAATGGTTCAACGGCACTAAGGGTTACGGCTTCATTGCCCCGGATGGTGGCAAAAAGGACGTGTTCGTGCACGTCTCGGCGCTGGAGCGGGCGGGAATCCGCGAGCTGAAGGATGGCCAGAAGGTGACCTTCGACATCGAGAAGGGCCGCGACGGGCGGGAATCGGCGACGAACCTGGCGCTCGCATAGGCAGGATTTCGGATCGGGTCCCGAGGGTCCGGGGCCGTCTGGCGGGCGGGGCGGTGGCCCTGCCCGCTGGTGTTTCGGGAGTGCCGGAAATCCGGGCCTTCGCCTCAGTGCAGGGGGGCGTGGACCAGATAACCGAGGACCGTTGTCTCGCCCAGGGCCTTCAGCGCCTCGAGCCGGTGCAACCCCTCGATCAGGACAAAGTTCTCGCCATCGGCGCGGACCCGGATGGGCGTAGTCTGCCCGTCCGTCAGGATGCTTTCGGCCAGCGCCACGACCTTATCGGGGTCGAGTGTCTTGAGCCGTTTTACCGGGACGCGGATGCGGTCGACGGGGAAGGCGGTCTTTTTCAGCACGGAGGGGCCTTCTGTCGGGTAAGCGGTCGCCCGGGGCGGCCGTGGGGCCAGAGACTAGCAGAGAGGCGCGGCGGGAGCGAGCCGGGGCGGGGCGGTGGCGCGCCGAGGGCTCTGCGGCTCGACTTTTCGGAAGGGTGTCCTTGGCAAGCACAAGTTGGCGGGCGTGCAATCGCAAGGGGTTGCGGGCGCCGTCAGGGAAGTTTTCACGGGTGTTGAGGGGGGGTAGATCGTCGGCCCATTTGATTGAATCGTTGGGGATTCCCAAGTCGCGGGAGTTCTGATTCAAGATGTTTGCCGGGGGGAGAAGGCCGGCGGACATGTCAAAGGCGCTTTCGGTTGACCTTCGGCCAGCGGTTCTGGCGCAGGGGGCGTCGCATCGGGCGGCGGCGCGGTTCGGGGTGAGTGCGGCGGGCGTGAGCCGCTGGCGGGCCCTGGTGCGCGGGGCGGGCGCGGTCCGGCCCGGACCTCT
>JBJXFU010000037.1:0-20916 GCA_046155885.1 Paracoccaceae bacterium | reverse complement strand
CCCTGCCGCCCCGGACCCCTCCGGGATATTTCGGGACCGAAAATGGCAGCGCCGGGTTCGCTCAGATGGCCAGCGCGGCCTTGCGGCCTTCGTGGAAGGCATAGGGCGCCTGCCTTGGTGCGGCGGCGTCGCCGATCAGGATGGGGGAAAGGTCGGCGAGGTCGGCCGAGAGGGGGTCGAAGGCGCGGTTGGTGGTGGCAAGGATCAGCGCCGAGGCGGGGACGCGTTCGGTGCCGCGCGTCAGAAGGCTGATCACCGTCGCCCCGTCGCCGTGCCATTCGGCGATGGCGCTTTCGGTCAGGACGCGCACCCCGGCGCTGGCCAGCCGGGCGCGCAGGGGGGCGTCGGCCGAGGTGCGGGCAATTTCGCGGCCGAGGAAGGGTTCGGGGGTGACGATGGTGAGGTCCTTGCCCTGTTCGGCGAGCGCCCAGGCGGTGCCGAGGCCGCGCCAGGTGCCGCCTTCATCGTAGAGGATCACCGTTTCGCCCAGCTTCGCCGCGCGGCGCATCACGTCTTCGGGGGACCAGACGTTGCCCCGGCCGATCCCCGGCAGGCGCGGGTGGGCGGGGAGCCAGCGCTGGAAGCCGTCGGCGTCGGGCAGCGAGCCGGTGGCGAGGATCAGCGCATCGGGGGAAAGGGCGCGGATGTCTGAGGCCTCGGCGTAGGTGTTGACCAGCACGCGGACCTGGAGCTTTTCAAGCTGGCGTTCGTACCAGCAGAGGAGGTCGGTGATCTGCCCGCGCCGGGGTTGCAGCCCGGCGAGGCGGAACTGGCCGCCGATTTCGGGGCCGGCCTCGAGCAGCGTGACGCGGTGGCCGCGTTCGGCGGCGGCGCGGGCGGCCTCAAGCCCGGCGGGGCCGGCGCCCACGACGACGACATGTTTCGGGGCGGGCGAGGGCGTGAAGCGGTCGCCGCCCCATTCCCATTCGCGCCCCGCCGAGGGGTTGATCAGGCAGGATATCCAGTAGTCGCGCGACCGGCGGCCCCAGCACATCTGGTTGCAGGAAATGCAGCCGCGCACATCCTCGGCGCGCCCCTCGGCGGTCTTGCGGGCGAGGTGGGGATCGGCGATCTGGCCGCGCACGATGCTGACGAGGTCGGCCTGGCCGCTGGCGATGATGCTTTCCGCGTTCTCCGGGGTGCGGATGTGGGCCTCGGACGTGATGCGCGCGTGTCTGACCACCTGCTTCAGGCGTTCGGTGACCGGGGTGGTGAGCTTTTCGCCGAAGAGGAAGGTGGGCATCAGGCGTTCGAAATCGAGGTAGCCGCCGTGGCCGACGGTGACATAGTCGATATGGCCGGTCGCGTCATGGAGCGCCACGAGTTCGCAAAGATCGTCGATGGACGGCAGCACGGGCTGCGCATCGGACCAGCTGATGGCGAGGCCGATTATGAAATCCTCGCCGCATACCCGGCGGATGCGTTCGACGACGGTGCGGGAAAAGCGGGTGCGGTTTTCGGGGCTGCCGCCCCATTGGTCGTCGCGGGTGTTGGACCAGGGGGACCAGAACTGGTCGAGCAGCGAATGGTAGGCGGCCCAGACCTCGACGCCCTGGAAGCCCGCCTTCCGGCAGCGCAGCGCGGCGGCGACGTGGGCGTCGATCAGCTCGTCGATCTCGGCCCCGGTCATGCGGTGGGAGCCGTCGCTGTCGTGGTAGCTCGGGCCGCCGGACGGGGACCAGTGGGGCGCGAAGCTGAGGTCGGAATCACCGTGGGCGCCGATGTGGTAAAGCTGCTGGAGGATGACGGCGCCGGCCTCTTTCACCGGTTCCGTTATTTTCCGGAAATGCGGAATGATGTCGTCGGTGCCGTGCAGGAAATTGCCGCGCGTGAGGACGCCGGTGCGGTGGACGGGCATCGGTTCGGCCACGATCATCGCCGCGCCGCCCAGCGCGCGTTCCAGGAGATAGGCACCGAAGCGGGGGCCGGGAAGGCCCATGTCGGACATGTTGGCGGTATGGGCGCCGAAGACGATGCGGTTGCGGAGGGTATGGCCGCGCAGGGCGAGGGGGGAGAGGAGGTGGGGGTGGGCGGTCATCGCGGCGTTCCCGTCAGCGTGGCGGCGCGTCGCCCAGGGGAACGATGTCGTAGCGGTCGTTCATTCGGGCCATAGCGGCGGGGTCGGCGAATTCCGCTTCGGTCATTCCCGCCATTTCGGCCAGCATCGCGTCGAAGCCCGAGGGCTGGTAGATCATCAGCATCCGCCCGGTTCCGCCCTTGGGCAGTTCGACGGCGTGCGGGGTGCCGGGCGGGATGTGGATGCAGGCCCCCGCCTCGGCCCCGTGCCAGGCCCCCGCCAGCCAGAACCAGACCGGTCCGGTGAGGATGTAGAAGGTTTCGGCATGGGTCCGGTGCAGGTGCAGCCCGAGGCGGAAGCCGGGCTTGAGGTTGTCTTCGAGCAGCGCATAGGCGCCGCCCGTGTCGGCCGCCCCCACCTTGACGAAGGTGTGGTCGGCCGACCATTCGTAGCCCTTGCCGCCGCCGGGCGGCAGGATCACCGGCCGGGGTTCGGTGCTCATGCCCGCCCGCCCCGTCACTGCGCCGGCGCGGTGGCGCGGGCGATGAAGTCGGCCACGATGCCGGCGAAGATCGCCGGGCTGTCGCGGAAGACCGTATGGTGCCCGCCCGGCAGGATCGCGATTTCGCCCTTCGGCATGGCGCGGGCAAGGGCCAGCGCGTCTTCGGGCAGGAAGAAGTCGTCGAACTGGCCGAGGATGACGAGGACCGGGATATCCACCTTGGCGTAGTCGGCCAGCGGGATCACCATTTCGGTCGTCCAGACCGGCCAGGCGAGCTTGTGAAGGGTCCGCCAGCGATCCGGCTCGGCTGCGGTGGCGTGCAGCATCTGCAGGCGTTCGGCGAACTTCGGGGCGTTCGCGGCAAGCGCGTCGAGGGCCGCGTCGGGCAATTCGCCCCGCTCGTTGTAGCCGTAGAAGGCCATCATGCCGGCCATGTAGTGGTCGTCCGCCGCGACCTTGTTCGTGGCGCCGCCGATGATCGCCGCCGAGGCGACGCCGGGATGGGCGAGCAGGAACTTCTGCACGATGATGCCGCCGTCGGAATAGCCCATGAGGATCGGCTTTTCGACGCCGGTGGCCGCGATGAAGCCCGCAAGGTCTTCGGCGGCGAGGTCGTAGGAGAACTGGCCCGAGGGGTTGTCGGTGCCGCCGTGATTGCGGGTATCGGGCGTCAGGATGCGGTGGGCGCCGGCGTTGGCCTCGATGAAGCCGCCCCACATGCGCGAGGCGAGGCCGCCGCCGTGGACGAGGATCATCGGCGCGCCGGTGCCGCCGGTATCGCCGTAGCTGACGGTCAGATCGCCGACCTTGACGGTCTGGCGGTCCTGCGCGGCGGCGGGCAGGGTGAGGGCAATGAGGGTGGAAGCAACAACAGCACGAAACGCGATCATCTTCATTCCTCCTTCTCCGGTTGGTCGGTCAGTACCAGGCATCGGGCATCGCGGCTTTCCGCCGTGCGATGAAGTCCTTCAGGGCCTCGTCAACGCCCGCGTCGAGGGGCGGCGCCTCGTAGTCGGCCAGCCGCTTCTTCCAGACCTTGTTGGCGCGGAAGGCGGCGTCGTGCGAGCCGTCGAGTTCCCATTGCTCGAAGGGGCGGTTGTCGGCGATCTCGCTTTCCCAGTAGGCGGTTTCGTAGTTGGCGAGCGTGTGGGCCGAGCCGAAGAAGTGGTTGCCGGGGCCGACTTCGGCGAAGGCGCCTTCGGCGAGCTGGTTGTCATCGACCGTCACGCCGTCGAGATAGGTGTGCAGCGCGCCGCAGAGGTCGGTGTCCATCACGAACTTCTCGTAGGACATGGAGAGGAGCCCGTCGAGGAAACCGGCGGAATGCAGGATGAAGTTCGCCCCGCAATGCACGGCGGCGAGCATCGACATGGTGGCTTCGGTCATCGCGTGGGCGTCGGGCAGTTTCGCGGTGGTGAAGTTGCCGGAGCAGCGGAGGGGCAGGTTCAGGCGGCGGCAGAGCTGGCCGATGACCATGCTGCCGATCGCCGGTTCCGGGGTGCCGAAGGTGGGCGAGCCGGTGCGCAGCGCGGTGGAGGAGAGGAAGTTGCCGAAGATCACCGGGGCGCCGGGGCGTTCAAGCTGCGCGAGCGCGCAGCCGGCCATGGTTTCGGCGAGGCTTTGCGCGATGGCGCCGGCGTTCGTCACCGGCCCCATGGCGCCGCCGAGGATGAAGGGCACCACCACCGCGCACTGGTTGGCGCGGGCATAGGCGCGCAAGCTGCGGGTCATCGTGCCGTCCCACAAAAGCGGCGAGTTGACGTTGACGTTGCCCATGATGACGCAGTTGGCGTCCACGAAGTCGCGCCCGAAGAGGATGCGGGCCATCTCGATATTGTCTTCGCTGCGCTCTTCGGCGGTGACCGAGCCCATGAAGGCGCGGTCGGAATAGCGGATGTGGGAATAGACCATGTCGAGGTGGCGCTTGTTCACCGGCACGTCGGTGGGCTCGCAGATGGTGCCGCCGGAATGGTGCAGCCAGGGCGAGGACTGGGCGAGTTTGATGAAGTTCGCGAAGTCTTCCATCGTGCCGAAGCGGCGGCCCTGGTCGAGGTCCATCACGAAGGGCGAGCCGTAGGCGGGCGAGAAGACGACGTTCCGCCCGCCGATGCGGACGCTGTTTTTCGGGTTGCGGGCGTGCTGGGTGAATTCGGCGGGCGCGGTCTTCAGTATTTCGCGCAGCATCCCCCTTTCGAAGCGGACGCGGCCGCCGGTGGGGTTGGCATCGACCTTCGCCCCGGCGCGGCGCCAGTGGCCGATTGCCGCGGGATCGTCGCGGAACTCGATGCCGACCTCGGCCAGGATGCGGTCGGCGGCGTCCTCGATGCGGACAAGGTTTTCCTCGGACAGGATGTCGTAGGTCGGGATGCCCCGGGTGATGTAGGGGCGGTGGAGCACCTGGCTGTCGGCCGCTTCGCGTTCCCGGCGCCGGCCCTCGCGGCCGCCGTGGCGGGACCTAGGGGTGTCATCTGCCATGGCGCGGGCCCTCCGGCTTTTCGGTCACCGGGGACTCTACGTGGCGCGTGGCGGCGGGGGGGAGTGGCGCGAGCGACAAATGAAGGGTCGGAAATGTCGGATTCCGGGGGCTGCCGCCTTCTAGGCGAAAGGGGGGCTGTCTGCCCCTCGCCCTTCGGGCCCACACACAGACGACACTTGCGCCAAGATGAAGGAACGGGATGATGCGGGCGGCGAGCCTACCAGGAGCATTCCTTGCGGAGGGACGCGATCGCCTCTTCAAGGCCGGAGATGTCAAACTCTGCGGTGACTGGGCTTTCGTTGAATGGAGTGAAGCGCATCAACAACCTCTTGCCGCCGAACAATTCCTTGATGAAGGGGATTGCTGATCCCCCGTTCCAAAGCCCCAGCGCGGAATTATCTGTGCTGGCTTCGAAATTCTTGGTGCGAGATGGCTTATCGTCGACCCGGTACTCCACGCGCCCATAGCCGGAGAACCCGGAGGCCATATGGCAACTGGTCGCGAGCATCACTGCGGTCGAGTTTTCCATGCATCGCAATAGGAGTGTCGCCGGGCTCCGATCAAACATTCCGCATTCAAGGACGTCTTCCATCCGGACCGTCAAGAACACGTCGTTAGTGTCCTTGAATTCTGACTTCTTGGTTTCAACTGCCCACTTGCCGGCTGACGCAAGAGGAGCACCTTCAGCCGAGTCCGTCGCCATGACGATCCGGTCGTAGCAGGCAAGCCGAACGAGATCCTGCTTAATGGGAATGCATTCCTTCGGGTCTCCGGCCGCCAAAGCCTGAGAAGAGACTGAAATAAGAAAGACGATTGCAGCACGCCGCATTCCTATCTCCCTGCCGGAATGCGGGCCGAGAATGCTTTGGCGCGTTTCTTGTGTCAACGGACTGGGCGGGACGAGCCCGCAATATCTCCCCCCGCCCCAATGGGAGGGCCCATCGGCCCTCCCACGCCACCACGGTCCCCACCTCTCCCCCCGGTCGCCCCGCGACCGGGGAACGCCCGACCGCCCATATGGGCGGGCGATACCGCCCGCCCGCGGCCGGGCGATCCCCTCTGTCATTGCGCGCGTCGAGGGCCAAGTGGAAACGCTTCCGCATGAGCGGGGGTGAACGTCCACTGGACGTTCCCCTGTTCCCGCTCAGCCATGCCTCAGTGCAATTCCGATGCTAACCTGGCTCTTTCCGTTCCGGGTGTACCAAAACGGTACCACGGAGGAGTGTCACTCCGCCGCCGCCTTCACCCCGAAATCCCAGCCCGAAATGCCCTTTTCCTCGAGGAACTCCATGATCCCCCAGTGCCCGCCTTCGCGCGCCCGGCCGGACTGCTTCACCCCGCCGAAGAACGACCCCGCGCCGCGCGGGCGCCCGTTCATCTCGACCATGCCCGAGCGGAGGTTCAGCGCCAGCCGGTTGGCGCGCGCCGGATCGCCGGTCTGGACGAAGTTGGTGAGGCCATAGGGCGTGTCGTTGGCGATGGCGACGGCTTCGGCTTCCGTCTCGAAGGGGATCATGCACATCACCGGGCCGAAGATTTCTTCCTTCTCGATGGTCATTCCCGGCTTCACGTCGGCGAAGATCGTGGGCTTGACGTAGAAGCCGCGGTTGAAGCCTTCGGGCAGGCCGGGGCCGCCGCAGACGAGGCGCGCGCCTTCGGCGATGCCTTTCTGGATGAAACCCTGGATCTGGTCCCACTGGCGCTTGTTCACCACCGGGCCGATATGGGCCCCGGGCTGCGCGGCGGGGCCGACCTTGATCGCGTTGGCGACCTCGGCCGCGCGGGCGACGGCCTGATCGTAGAAGGACCGTTCGACCAGCATCCGGCTTGGCGCGTTGCAGGACTGGCCAGAGTTTTCCATCATCCGCAGGACGGACCGTTCGATGGCCTTGTCCCCGGCATCGGCGAAGACGAGGTTGGCGCCTTTGCCGCCAAGCTCCAGCGCCACGCGCTTCAGCGTTTCGGCGGCGGCCTTCGAGATGGCGCGGCCGGCGCGGGTGGAGCCGGTGAAGGAAATCATCTCCACATCCGGGTGGGTCGAGAGGTCGTTGCCGACGCCCATGCCGTCGCCGTTCACCAGGTTGAAGACGCCGGGGGGGATGCCGGCCGTGTCGCAGAACTCGGCGAAGAGCATCGCGTTCAGCGGGCTTTCCTCGGAGGGTTTCAGCACGCAGGCGCAGCCCGCGAGCATCGCCGGGATGGCCTTCAGCGCAACCTGGTTCACCGGCCAGTTCCAGGGAGTGATCAGGCCGACGACGCCGATGGGCTCCAGCGCCACGGCAGACATCGGCGCCTGCGGCCCGAGGGGACGGACCCATTCGATGCCTTCGAAGGCCTTGAGGAAATTGTTGGTGTGCCAGGGCAGGCAGGTGGCCTGATCGGACCGCGCGAAGTCGATGGGGGCGCCCATTTCCATGCTGATGGCGCGGGCGAAATCCTCCAGCCGCGCGTCATAGGCATCAAGGATGCGGGCGACGAGGCGGGCGCGTTCCCTGGGCGGCGTGGCGGCCCAGCCGGGCTGCGCGGCACGGGCGGCGGCGACGGCGGCGTCGGTATCGGCCCTGGACCCCAGCGAGATCACCGCGCAGGGTTCCTCGGTCGAGGGGTCGATGACCAGGTGGTCGCGGGGTTGGGCGGGCGCCACCCAGCGGCCGCCGATGTAGAAGGTGCGCTTGTCGAGCATGGTTGCCTCCGGTTTGACGCCATGCATGGCAGGCGCTTCGGCCGGCGGCAACGGCAAGAGCGACGGCGCGGGGGGCGGAAACGGCCATCTTCGGGGGCAGGGCGCGGCGAAACGCCGGTCGCGCGGTGGCCGATCCGCGGTGGGGGGATGAACAGCGTTCCGATTAGGCTTATAGTCTGGGCCGGACGCATCCCGAAGGAGCCTGCCATGACCCTGCGCATCAACGATACCGTTCCCGATTTCACCGCCGAGACGGATCAGGGCACGATCCGCTTCCACGACTGGATCGGCGACAGCTGGGCGATCCTGTTTTCGCACCCGAAGGACTTCACCCCCGTCTGCACCACCGAGTTCGGCGCGGTGGCGCGGCTGGACAAGGAGTGGAAGAAGCGCGGCGTGAAGGTGATCGGGATCAGCGTCGACGGGGTGGCGGACCACAAGAAGTGGAAGGCCGACATCGAGTCGGCGGGCGGCGCGGCGCCGGGCTTCCCGATACTCGCCGATTCGGGCCTGGCCATCGCCAAGGCCTATGACATGCTGCCGGCCGACGCGGTGATGCCCGAGAACCGCACGCCGGCCGATACGCAGACGGTGCGGGTGGTCTACATCATCGGGCCGGACAAGAAGCTGAAGCTTTCGATGACCTACCCGATGACGGTGGGGCGCAACTTCGGCGAGGTGCTGCGCGCGGTCGATGCCTTGCAGACCTCGACCGGCAAGGGCGTGGCCACACCCGCCGACTGGCAGCCGGGGCAGGACGTGATCATCCCGGTGGCGGTGAACGACGCGGCGGCGAAGGAGAAGTTCGGCGAATTCCGGACGGTGCTGCCGTATCTCAGGTACACCAAGGTTCCGGGCTGAATCCGGGGGATCTCAGCCCGGCGCGAACCGGACCTTTTCGCGCCGGGCGAGCGGATGCGCGGCGCGGCGCAGCGCCATGCGCGCCTGATGCGCGATGCGGCGCAGGCGGTAGCGGCGGTATCCGGCGGGGGTGAGGCCTTCGTAGATCGTCGCATCCACCCGGCCGATGCTGGTTTCGACGGGAATGGGGGGCGCAAGCCCCTCGGCCGCGCAGCGGTCGGCCTGGAGCGCCAGCGCCGGGGCGGCCTGCCATGAGGAAAGGTCGTAGGCGGCGCAGATGACCGCGTCGGCGATGCCCGCGGCGCGGTCGGCCCGGGCGATCAGCTTGCGCGCGCCTTCGGGCCAGAGGACATAGGCGGCGGCGCCGGAATAGTCCTGCCAAAGGCGGCGGAGCGGCAAGTCGGGGTGCGCGGCGCCGAGAAGCTTCCGGCGGCCCCGGGTTTCCAGGCTGACATGGTCAAGCCACCGCGCCGCGTCGAGACGGGCGAGCAACGCCGGGGTTCGGGGCATCAGGACCGCGTCGTCCTCGAGGACGAGGGCAGGGGTCGCGCCCGCCGCGATTCGCTCCCACGCCCGGCGGTGCGAGGCGTGGGCGGCTTTCTCGGGCGCCGAGAGCGGGCGTTCCCAGCGGGTCCAGTAGCGGTCGGCCGGGGATGGGGAAAGGGTTTCGGGCGTGGTCGCGGCAAGCCGGTCCCAGGCGATGCCAAGGGCGCCGAGCTGGCGGGACTGGAAGGCGAGGCGCGCCGCTTCGCGGTCGAGGTTGATGACGAAGGCTTTCATGATGGCGTGCGCATCAGCCGGCGCGCGCGGCGGGGTCCGCCGGGTCGGTCAGGTCGCCGGCGAAAAGCCGGAGGTAGGCGCCCGCGATTCCCTCTTCGCTGAACATCGCGGCGAGCCGGTCGCGGGCGTTCCGCGCGAAGCCCTTCGCGGCATCTCGGTCCTCGCGCAGCCGCGCCAGCGCCGCCGCCATCGCCGGCGCGTCGTTGATCGGCACCATCAGACCGTCCACCCCGTCGCGCATGAACCACGAGGGCCCCTCGGACCGGGTCGAGACCGAAGGCGTGCCGGCCGCCCAGGCCTCGAGCAGCACGTTGCCTAGGGGTTCGTGGCGCGAGGGCAGGACGAAGGCGTCGGCGGCGGCGATGTGGTGGATGGGTTCGCCGACCCAGCCGGTGAAGCGGACGCGGTCGGCGACGCCGAGTTCCGCCGCGAGCCTTTCGAGGGCCTCGCGTTCGACGCCGTCGCCGATCAGCCAGAGCCAGGCGCCCGGCAACAGGGCGAGCGCGCGCAGCGCCGTGTCGAAGCCCTTTCGCGGCACGAAGCGGCCGCCGGCGGCGATCAGGAAGGCGTCTTCGGGCGTGCCGAGGGCCGCGCGGGCGACGGGATCGGGTGCGACATCCCGAGGGAAGTTCGAGATGGTGATGGCGGGCCGCGTCCACCCCAGCGCGCGGACGCGGTCGGCGATGCCGGGAATGTTGCCCACGAGGACGTCGCAGTTTACGAAGTGTTTGAGGTGTTTGGGGAAATCGCCCATCCGCGCGATCTTCACCGCTTTCGCCCGCTTCGGGATGAGGCGCGCGGCACGGGGCATCCAGGCCATGATCGCGTCAGGCTTCCAGCGCCAGATCAGCCAGCGCACACGCAGGTGCATCAGATTGCCGCCGATCTCGAGCCGGCGGAAGTTGTTCTGGATCACCGGGCCGAAGGGGGCGATTTCCCGGTGCCAACTGCGGTCGGGGCGGATGATGAACCTTTGTTCGACGCCGCGTGCGGCCAGGGCGGTAACGAGGTTGACGAAGAACCGCTCGGCCCCGCCTTCGCGCCCGAAGTGCATGTGCAGGACGCGCAGCGGCCTTTCCGGCGTGCCGTTCACCGCTTCGCCCCGAGCGCTGCGCGGCGGGCGCGGTTGGCGCGGGAAAGCGCCAGCCGGTAGGAAAGCTGATAGCGGAGCCGGTGCAGGAGCCCGCCCTTCAGCGCGGCCGCGGCCTTGCGGCGGGCGGTGCCGATGGTGCCGGTTGCGGCCTGCTGATCGCCCAGGCCCACCGGCTGCGGCGTGACCAGCGCAACCCTCAGGCCGGTTTCCCAGAAGAACTTCTGGTCTTCGTCCACCGGGCGGAAGAACGGGACGGCGCGGGCGGCAAGGCGGGCGGCGGCGGCGCGCGTCAGGCCGTAGCCGGTCAGGCACGTGGGCACGCGTTCAGGCAGGATCAGGCGGTGGGTCTTGCCGAGCGGGCGGCCGGTCAGCGCGCGCGGCGAGGGGTCGAGCGAGAAGAGCTTGACCATGTCCCAGTCGCTGCCGCTGTCGGCGGAAAGTGCGGCGATCACCTCGCCGAGGGCATCGGTTGCCGCGAAGTCGTCCTCGAAGACGAAGCCGCCGGGGGCGGGACCCTCGGCGATCCGCCGCCAGGCCTCGATATGGCTGAGGTAGCAGCCGATCTCGGCCCCGACGAGGGGGGCGCGGGCGCGGGCCGCGTTGGCCTTCGCGTCATAGACGCGCGCGACTTCCGCAGGGGGAAGCTTCCAGCCGTTCACCGCGTCGATGCGTTTCCAGGGCAGGCCGAAGCGGTCGAGCGCGGCGGCGGCGTTCGCCATCCGCACGGTGTTGTCGGCGAGGTTGATGACGTAGGACCGCCAGGGCATCACGCCTGCTCCGCCGGGCGCGTCATCCGCACGTTCTTGTGCACCCGCCTGACCAGCCGGAACCCGCGCGCCGCGAGACTGTCCAGAAGGGACGCGGTCGGTCCGTCGCCGACGATGTGGGGGTGAAGCTCGATCACCAGCTCGCGCACCCCGGCAAGCGGACTTTCCGCCAGCACGCCGATTTCGGCACCCTCGATGTCGATGACGATGACGGTGGGCCTTGTCCGCGCAAGGACCGCGTCCAGCGCCTCGCTGTCGACGCGGATCTTCCGCGCCGCAAGACCCCGGTCCTGCGTCGAGGACGAAACGATGTTGTCGTTGGCGAAGAACTCCACCGGCGCGCCGTCGCCGGTCACCGCCTTCATGGTCAGGTCGGGGGTCAGCCCGTTCAGCGCGTAGTTGGCCTCGATCACCGGCTTCAGCGCCGGGTTGGCCTCGTAGGAATGTACGCGCCCGGGTTGGGCGAGGCGGGCAGCGAGCAGCGAGATGAAGCCGATGCCGGTGCCGATCTCGACCACCGTGTCGCCCGGGCGGACGGCTTCGGCGACCAGCATTCGCTCGGGCGCTTCGTACATGTCCTTGAAGATCGCCGTCGAGACCGAGCGCGGCACAGCCCCGGGCCCGACATGCAGGCGCACCCCGTCGAGCACCGCGATACGGGTTCCGGTCAGCCGGTGCCACAGCATCCGCAGCGAGCGGAAGGGGGACTTCGGCGGTTCTTCGGTGGTGACGGCGGTCATGACGGGGCGGGGCGCCAGGCAGGAGGGGCTATTTCGTGCCGGTCATATACCAGCCGGGCGAGACGGCACAGATGCGCTCGCCCTTGCGGCCGGAATAGGTGGAGCCGCAGCCCGACAGACGGGCGTAGAGCCAGTCCTTGAGATGCGCCCACTGGTAGGAAAGGCGCGGGAAGGGGCCGCGCTGGCCGGTGATCATGGCGGCGGTGGTATAGCGGCCCCAGACCAGCGGCTTGAGTTCGAGCCTGGAGAACCCTGCCCGTGCGAAGGTTTCGCGCCACCAGCTCGGCGTGGCGCGGAAGTAGTCGTCGGGATGGGCGTGGATGCGGAACACCCAAGGCACCGTGACGTGGAGCGTGCCGCCGGGTTTCAGGGCGCGGCGGATTTCGGTCAGCACCGGCAGGGCGTCGTACACGTGTTCCAGCGTGTTCAGGCAGATCGCGTGGTCGAAGCTGTCATTGGGGACGGGGAAGGGCTGGCCCGGCCCGATCAGGTGGGTGGGGCGGATCTTCGGGTCGATATTGACGGACTCGATCGTGAGGCCCGCGGGAAGGTCCATTCGGTAAGACGCCGCCTCGCCCCCGCCGACATCGAGGACGCGGCCGGAGAGCGCCGCCTGCGAAAGGGTTTCGTATTCGAGGACGCGCAGGATCGAGAGGCCGGGATGGGCGGCGTAAAGCCTGCGCCAGCGGGCCAGCGTGGGGGTGGGCGGGTCGATGTAGGTGTAGTCCAATGCCCTGCCCCGGCCTGTTCGCACGCAACAGGCGTCATAGCGGTCGGGACGGAAGGGGACAAGCGGGGAGGCAAGTGCGCCAAGTCAGACGGTCTGTGTCACAGCCGCGCCGCCGTATCATGCACGGCTTCCGCAGATTCCGAAGCGCGACTCGTGAGTGGCGCCGCGTTGGCGGCAGGATTCACCCGAATCCTGCCGCCAAAGCATCTTGACGTCAGTGAGGTCACATCAAGCCGGGTTGACGGCAGGAAACGGCGCCCTGCTGACGGCAAAGGCCCCGGCGTTCCCGCCGGGGCCCCTGTCATCGGTTCGGAGAAGCCCTCTCAGGCCTCTTCGCGTTCCTTCTTCTCGGCGACCTCGGCCCCGGTCTCCTGATCGACCATCTTCATGCCGAGCCGGACCTTGCCGCGCTCGTCGAAGCCGAGGAGCTTCACCCAGACCTCCTGCCCCTCCTTCAGGGCCTCGTTCGGGTGGTTCAGGCGCTTGGCGGCGATCTGGCTGACGTGGACCAGACCGTCGCGCTTGCCGAAGAAGTTCACGAAGGCGCCGAAATCGACCAGTTTCACGACCTTGCCGCGATAGACCTTGCCCTCTTCGGGTTCGGCCACGATCGACCAGATCATGTCGTAGGCCTTCTTGATCGACTCGGCGTTGGCCGAGGCGATCTTGATCACGCCGTCGTCGTTGATGTCGACCTTGGCGCCCGAGACCTCGACGATCTCGCGGATGACCTTGCCGCCCGAGCCGATCACTTCGCGGATCTTGTCGGTGGGGATCGTCATCGTCTCGATCCGGGGCGCGTGGGCCGAGAACTCGGCGCGGGCCGAGGTCAGCGCCTTGGCCATTTCGCCGAGGATGTGCATCCGGCCGTCTTTCGCCTGCGCGAGAGCCTGCTTCATGATCGCCGGCGTGATGCCGGCCACCTTGATGTCCATCTGCAGCGAGGTGATCCCGCCGGCCGTTCCGGCCACCTTGAAGTCCATGTCGCCGAGGTGGTCCTCGTCGCCGAGGATGTCGGTCAGCACCGCGAACTTGCCGTCGTCCTCCAGGATCAGGCCCATCGCCACGCCCGCGACCGGTGCCTTCAGCGGCACGCCCGCATCCATCATGCTGAGGCTCGACCCGCAGACCGTGGCCATCGAGGACGAGCCGTTGGATTCGGTGATCTCGGACACGATGCGGATGGTGTAGGGGAAGTCGGTCGGCGGCGGGAGAACCGCCTGAAGCGCCCGCCAGGCCAGCTTGCCGTGGCCGATCTCGCGGCGGCCGGGGGGTCCGAAGCGGCCGACCTCGCCCACCGAATAGGGCGGGAAGTTGTAGTGCAGAAGGAAGTTCGACCGGTAGTTGGCGTGCAGAGCATCGATGATCTGCTCATCCTCGCCGGTGCCGAGCGTCGTGACCACCAGGCCCTGCGTCTCGCCGCGGGTGAACAGCGCCGAGCCGTGGGTGCGCGGCAGGATGCCCACTTCGCTGACGATCGGGCGCACCGTCTTGGTGTCGCGCCCGTCGATCCGCTTGCCGGTTTTCACCACGTCGCCGCGCAGGATCGCGCTTTCCAGCTTCTTGACCGCCGCGTCGAGATTGGCGTCCTTCTGATCCTCTTCCGACAGCGCCGCGACGATGGCGGCGGCGGCGGCCGAGATGGCGGCCGTCCGTTCCTGCTTGTCGCGAATGGCGAAGGCGGCGCGCATCTGCTTTTCGCCCGCCTTCTTCACCTTGGCGTAAAGCGCCGAGTAGTCCGACGGGGTGAAGTCCATCGGGTCCTTGGCGCAGTCCTCGGCGAAATCGATAATCAGGTCGATCACCGGCTGCATCTGTTCGTGGCCGAAGACCACAGCGCCAAGCATCTCGTCCTCGGAGAGCTCATAGGCCTCCGATTCCACCATCATCACCGCGTCCTTGGTGCCCGCGACGACCAGATCGAGCCGCTGTTCGGGGTTGCCCCGCAGCTGGTCCATGTCGGCCACATCGGGGTTCAGCACGTATTCGCCGTTCGCGAAGCCGACGCGCGCGGCGCCGATCGGGCCCATGAAGGGCACGCCCGAAATGGTCAGCGCCGCCGAGGTGGCGATCATTGCGACGATGTCGGGGTCGTTCACAAGATCATGGGAAAGCACCGTCGCGATGATCAGCACTTCGTTCTTGAAGCCATCGACGAACAGGGGCCGGATCGGCCGGTCGATCAGGCGCGAGGTCAGGACCTCTTTCTCGGAAGGCCGCCCTTCGCGCTTGAAGAAGCCGCCGGGAATCTTGCCCGCGGCGTAGGTCTTTTCCTGGTAGTGCACGGTCAGCGGGAAGAAGTCCTGCCCCGGCTTCGGCGCGCGGGCATAGGTCACGTTGGCCATGACCGAGGTTTCGCCGAGCGTGGCGACGACCGAGCCGTCGGCCTGACGGGCGATCTTCCCCGTTTCCAGTGTGAGCGTCTCGCGGCCCCACTGGATGGATTTTCTGGTCACATTGAACATCTGGTTTCCTCTGGGACCGGCCCCCTGGCCGAGGTCCCGCATATCTGGCGGCCCCATTGCCGCCGCCCCCCTATCCTATCGCATGTGGCCGGGGGCATGGCCTCACGTCGCAGATGGGCGGGGGCCATACAGGAAACGGGGGGGGAGGGGAAGGGGGCGGGTTGGGGGAGGGGCGTGCCCGTGCGAGGGCGCGCGGCACGGATGGGGCGGAACGGATTTCTTAACCGATTGCTGCTGACCTTGCGGCCATCCGAACCGGAGGGCCGTCATGCTGATTGACAGGGATCGCTATCGCAGGGCGTTCGCATCCTATCTGCGGAAGGGCACGCCCATCGGGCGATCCCTGAAGCAGGACCACCCGACCACCCACTACATCTGGCGTACGAAGGGCGACGGCAAGGTCCGCCCCAGCCACGCCCTGAACGACGGCCAGGTCTTCGCCTGGTCCAACCCGCCGCCGACGGGCAACCCCGGAGAAGACTTCGGGTGCCGCTGCTGGGCGGAGCCGTTCGATGCAAGGCTGAACGAGTATCTGACCATCGCCATGAACGACGTCGAGGATACCGGCCCGGCCTGGTCGAGCCTGGATTTCGTCGATCACTACTTCCACGGCGGCGGGCAGGGAGTCACGCTGAGGCAGACGGGGCATCTGGTTGAAATAGTTGAGAGCTACATGAAGATGCGTGGCAAGAGCCTGAAGGATCAGATAGCGGATGAAGCCCGCAAGGTGCCGGATGGCTCGTTTTCCTATGAGTTCTACAGGCCCTATGACATGACCTTAGTCGAGTTCAGTGTCGGTGACACAGTGATCGGGGGGCAATTCAATGGAACATCGCGGACGGCGAGCGGGCGCTTAATGATCGAAGGATCAATCGATTTCTACCTGAGTGACGCATTCGCCAATCCCCTCGACTTCTTCGGTGAAATCATCGATCCGGGCGAAACGCTATCGGAAAACTTGACCCGACCATTGGAAGATCGGCTTAGGGGTCTCTACGGGCTGCCAGCCAACGAGCCGACGAGACCAGGAGTTCACAAAGGTGAGCCATATACAATAACGGACGAATGGTCTGCGGAGATTGATGGTACGGTCTTGCATGATCCTTCTCTCAGCGTTTTCCGGGAGTAAGTCGGGTAGAACGTAAATGGAGAGCGAAGTAAGCCCCCTGAAGGTGTTGCTTGCTGTCATGGTTGGTTTAGCGTCAATCGCAGCAATTCTGATTTTTCTGGGATACTACGACCGAGCGCACGAATGCGTCCGGCTCGAAAACGGAGCCGCGCTCGGCTACGAAGCGGTTTTCGACTTCGGCGGGCCGCTCTTCAGATCGATCGTTGTCCCCAAGCTGCCGGACGGTAGCCCGATCGTGCATGAAGAGACGTACAACCTACGTATCACAAATACGTCAATCTACGGGGTGACCGATCCCACTGTTGGCAGCCGAGCGCATTTTGCCTGGCGGGCGGATACCGGGACGGTCTACAGAGAGGATAATCCCGGAGAACATGACGAAATCGTATCCAGGGCCGGTCACGCGAATTGGGACATCGACATAGACTACATCAACGCCGGCGGTCTGATGTTCTGGCTGCTGGAAACCGGACGCAACCCAAAGGACTGGTGCCGGACCCGGCTGATCACGTGGTGATCTCGACCTCGGCGGTGGCGGCCCCATTGCCGCCGTTCCCCCGATCCTTCGCATGCGCCCCGGGGGCGGGCCGTCACGTCGCAGATGGGCGGGGGCCATACAGGAAACGGGGGGGATGGGAAGGGGGCGGGGGCAGCGCAAGAATGCGTGCTATCGAAAACCTCGGCATGCGTGCGTCGCCGGGATCATGATACGGTCAATGCAATGCTCGGGTCTGAACCGGGTCACTGGCGGGGGCTCCGAGGAGGGGGGAAGATCGTGGAATACGTCGTGGGGGTTGTCCTGGGCATGGTCGTCGGCGGCTTCGGCATGGCGAGCGGCTTCGACCGCGACCGGGCCTTCTACCCGACGGCCCTGATCGTGATCGCGGCCTACTATGGGCTTTTCGCCGTGATGGGCGCGCCGCCGTACCTGCCGATCGTCGTCGAAACCGCCGTGGGGCTGGTGTTCGCGGCCCTCGCGCTCGTCAGCTTCAAGACGACCATCTGGCTCGCCGCGGCCGGCATTGCCGGGCACGGGGCCTTCGATTTTTTCGTCCATCCCTCGCTGATCACGAACCCCGGCATGCCGGTGTGGTGGCCCGGCTTCTGCGGCACGATAGATTTCGTGATCGGCGGATGGCTGGCATGGCGCCTCTTGACGGCGGGAGAGACCGGCCGCCCGGAGCGCTCGCTGACCTGACGAAGATCGGTCCGCCGTGACCTAAGGCGAGCCGTCCGTCTTCGGCGGGCGTCCGACCGTCTCTTGCTGCGGATTGCGGGTTTGGCCCCGGCGCTTCCCGGTGTAGCGTGCCCGCCAGCGATCCTGCGGAGGCTCCCTTGCAGCGACCCCCGGCCAAGGCCGAAGCCGACAGCCCCGACCTGACCGCCGCCCGCGCCCGCGAGGCGGCGACGCGGGAGATTCTGGACCTGATCAGCCGCACGCGCGGCGATGCCGACCCGGTATTCAGCGCCATCCTGCGGCTGGCTTCCGATCTTTGCGCTACCCATTCTTCCGGCCTCTTCATGGGAAGGAAGGGCGACAGCCACCAGAGGCTGGCGGCCCACTTCGGCACCGATCCGGCGACCGACGCACTCTACGACAGCGGCAAAGTGGCGATGGACCCGGAACTGTCATTCGTTGCCGAGGCCATCGTGTCGGGGAAGGTCGTTCACGTCGCGGACCTGCGCGACACCGATCGGTACCGTCGCGGCATCGGCCTTACCCGATCGACGGCGGACGATTCGGGAATCCGTACCACGCTGATCGTGCCCCTGATGACCGCTGAAGGCGGCATCGGCGCGATAGCACTTGACCGGAAAGAGGTGCGCCCGTTCGACGCGGACGAAATCGCCCTTGTCGAAGCCTTCGCCGCGCAGGCCGTCATCGCCATCGAGAACGCCCGGCAGTTCCGCGAGTTGCAGGAACGGCTGGCGCGCGAGGCGGCGACACGGGAAATCCTCGAGGTCATCAGCCAGAGCCGGGACGACGAACGCCCGGTGTTCGACGTGGTCCTTCGCAAGGCCGCAGAGCTTTGCAACGCGTCGATGGCCGACCTCGAAATCATCAGCGAAGACCGCAGCCACTCGGTCATGGTGGCGCATTGGGGCGATACGCTGCGGCACCATGTGGTCGGCGCGACGGTCTGGCCAATGGAGTCCGAGCTTGCGAGCGCGATGTACATGCATGGAGGCCGCGTTGTGCATGTGCGCGATCTGGCCGATACCGACCTTTACCGATCCGGCGACCCCGTCAGGGTCGCGGACGTGGACGGGGAAGGCATCCGGACGTTTCTGGCGGTGCCGTTGTACAGCGGCGGCAAGACGATCGGCTGCATTGTGCTGTACCGGCGCGAGGTCAATCCCTTCGGCGCGGACCAGATCGCCCTGATCGAAACCTTCGCGGCCCAGGCCGTCATCGCCATCGAGAACGTGCGGCAGTTCCGCGAGTTGCAGGAACGGCTGGCGCGCGAGGCGGCGACGCGGGAAATCCTCGAGGTGATCAGCCAGAGCCGCGATGACGAACGCCCGGTGTTCGACGCCATACTTCAGAATGCCGCGCGGCTTTGCGGGGCCGCGAAGGCGGGGCTCAACCTGGGGCGGCGGGGCGATACGCATGTCCGGCTGGCGGCGACGATCGGGTGGGACGCCGTGGCCGGCAACCCCTTCAAGACCACGCCGTCGCCGATGGACCGCGACCAGTCCTATACCGCGCGGTCGATCCTTGACCGCGAGATCATCCATCTGCCCGACATGGCGAATGCGCCGCTTTATCTGGAGGGACTTCGCGCGCCCCGGCTGATGGTGGACGAGTTCAAGGTCCGCTCGATGCTGATGGTGCCGCTCCTGCAAGGCGAGGAGGCGATCGGGGCCGTCGCGCTGCACCGGCTGCAGCCGGAACCGTTCACGCCGTCACAGATCGACCTGGTTCGGTCCTTCGCCGCCCAGGCCGTGATCGCCATCGAGAACGTCCGCCAGTTCCGCGAGTTGCAGACCAGGCTGGCGCGCGAGGCGGCGACGCGGGAAATCCTCGAGGTCATCAGCCAGAGCCGCGACGACGAGGGGCCGGTGTTCGACATGATCCTGCGCAATGTCGCGCGGCTGTGCGGAACCAGCTACACGACCCTGTCGAGGGTCAACCCCGAGAGGACCCATCTGGTCTATACCGCCCATTGGGGGACCTTGCTGAAGTCGTTCGAGGTCGGGGAAGATCGGTGGCCGCTGGACAGCCCGCTGCAGATCGTGCGGTCGGTCACCGAGGCGCGCGCGCTTCATACGCCCGATCTTGCCGACAGCGATCTGTACCGCGCCGGGGACCCGGTCCGCACGCGGCTGGTCGAAGATGGCGTCCGGTCCTTCCTGACCTTGCCGCTGATCACCCCTGATCTCAAGGCGATCGGCTGCATCGCGCTCGGCCGGGAGGAGGTCAGGCCCTTTACCCCCGACGAGATCGCGCTGGTCGAGACCTTCGCCGCCCAGGCCGTCATCGCCATCGAGAATGTACGCCAGTTCCGCGAGTTGCAGGAACGATTGGCGCGCGAGGCGGCGACGCGGGAGATATTGGAGGTCATCAGCCAGAGCCGGGACGACGACAAGCCGGTCTTCGACGTGGTCCTTCGCAAGGCCGCCGAGCTTTGCCACGGGCCGATGGCCAGTCTTTTCATCATCAGCGAAGACCGCAGTCACTCGGTCATGGTGGCGGAATGGGGCCATCATGATGTCTCCGGCGTTTTTCTGGTCGGCGAGACGGTTGGGCCGCTGGACTCGGATTACGCGCACTCGACCTGCATGCGCGAAGGCCGGGTCGTGCATCTGGAAGACATGGCCGACAGTGACCTTTACCGGTCCGGCGACCCGATCAGGACGGCAGCGGTCGATCAGGAGGGTCTCAGGACATTTCTGGCGGTGCCGCTGTTCAGCGGCGGAAGGACGGTCGGCTGCATTGCGGTCTACCGGCGCGAGGTCAAGCCCTTCACTGCGGACGAGATCGCACTTGTCGAGACCTTCGCCGCCCAGGCCGTGATCGCCATCGAGAACGTGCGGCAGTTCCGCGAGCTGCAGACGCGGCTGGAACGCGAGGCGGCGACGCGGGAGATACTGGAGGTCATCAGCCAGAGCCGGGACGACGACCGCCCGGTGTTCGACGTGATCCTTAGGAATGCGATCCGGCTTTGCGACGGCGACACGTCGGCCATGCTGATGGGGCGGAAGGACGATCCGCGCATGACGCTGGTCGCCTGGCGGGACAGGGCGCAGGGCGAGTCGGTTACGGACGACGAGATGATCGCCCGCATGAACGCGACCGAGATGCGCATGGACCCGTCCGTGCATGTCTCGGCGCAGGCCATCGTCGAGGCGCGCAACATCCACGTCGTTGATGTGAGGCAGCACCCGTCCTATCTGGCGGGTGAGCCGTCTTACACGATCATGGGGGACGCCCTCGGGACGCGCAGCTCGATCGTGGTGCCGCTGATCGACGCGAAGGGCGCGCTCGGGACCGTGCATGTGCACCGCAAGACGGTGCGCCCCTTCACCCCCGACGAGATCGCGCTGGTCGAGACCTTCGCCGCCCAGGCCGTCATCGCCATCGAGAATGTACGCCAGTTCCGCGAGTTGCAGACGCGGCTGGCGCGCGAGGCGGCGACACGGGAGATACTGGAGGTCATCAGCCAGAGCCG
>JBJXFU010000176.1:0-12752 GCA_046155885.1 Paracoccaceae bacterium | reverse complement strand
AGATCATCCCGTCCTTGATCGCGAACTGCACGTTCATCAGCCCCACGACCTTCAGCGCGCGGGCCATGATGACCGTCTGGCGCTTCAGATCCTCCACCGTCCCGTCCGTCAACTGATGCGGCGGCAGGCAGCAGGCAGAATCTCCGGAATGCACCCCCGCCTCTTCGATATGTTCCATGATGCCCGCGACATGGACGTCATGCCCGTCGCAGAGCGCGTCCACATCGACCTCGACCGCGCCGGACAGGTAGCTGTCCAGCAGCACCGGATTGGCGCCGGACACCTGCACGGCGGTGGTGATGTAGCGTTCAAGCTGGGCGTCGTCGCGGACGATTTCCATTGCCCGGCCGCCGAGGACGTAGGAGGGGCGGATCACCAGCGGATAGCCAATGCGGCCGGCCACGGCGAAGGCTTCGTCGCGGGTGGTGGCGAGGCCGTTCACCGGCTGGCGAAGGTTCAGGGTGTGCAGGAGTTTCTGGAAGCGCTCGCGGTCTTCCGCGAGGTCGATTGCGTCGGGCGTGGTGCCGAGGATCGGGATGCCCTCGGCCGCCAGCGCCTGCGCCAGCTTGAGGGGCGTCTGGCCGCCGAACTGGACGATGACGCCGTGGAGCGTGCCATTGTCCTGCTCGACCCGCAGGATTTCCAGAACGTGTTCCAGCGTCAGGGGCTCGAAATAGAGCCGGTCCGAGGTGTCGTAGTCGGTCGAGACCGTTTCGGGGTTGCAGTTGATCATGATGGTTTCGTAGCCCGCCTTGGTCAGCGCGAAGCAGGCGTGGCAGCAGCAGTAGTCGAACTCGATCCCCTGGCCGATGCGGTTCGGACCGCCACCGATGATCACCACCTTCTTCGCCTCGGACGGGCGGCTTTCGCATTCCACGTCGCCCATCGCAGGGGCTTCGTAGGTGGAATACATGTAAGGCGTCTGCGCCTCGAACTCGGCGGCGCAGGTGTCGATGCGCTTGAAGACGGCCTGCACGCCAAGGCGTTTGCGGGCGCGGCGGACCTGGCCTTCGTCGCGCCCCGTGAGCTTCGCCAGGCGGGCGTCGGTGAAGCCCATCATCTTCAGGTGGCGGAGCCCCTCGGCGGTGACGGGCAGGCCGTCGCGGCGGACCTCGGCCTCGGTCTCGACGATTTCGCGGATGCGGGCGAGGAACCAGGGGTCGAAGGCGGTGGCGGCGGCGATGTCGTCGTCCGACAGGCCGTGGCGCATGGCTTGCGCGACGATGCGGATGCGGTCGGGGGTGCGCTGCGACAGCGCGGCGATGATGGCGGATTTGTCGGGGGCTCCCGGGATCGCGATCTCGTCGAAGCCGGTCAGGCCCGTTTCGAGCGACGCCAGCGCCTTCTGCACCGATTCATGGAAGGTCCGGCCGATGGCCATCGCCTCGCCCACCGACTTCATCGCGGTTGTCAGTTCCACCTTGGCGCCGGGGAACTTCTCGAAGGCAAAGCGGGGGATTTTGGTGACGACATAGTCGATGCTCGGCTCGAACGACGCCGGCGTCACCTTGGTGATGTCGTTGTCCAGCTCGTCCAGCGTGTAGCCGACGGCCAGTTTCGCCGCGACCTTCGCGATGGGGAATCCGGTGGCCTTCGACGCCAGTGCGGATGACCGCGATACGCGGGGGTTCATCTCGATCACCACCATCCGCCCGTCCGCCGGGTTGATCGCCCACTGCACGTTCGACCCGCCGGTTTCCACCCCGATTTCGCGCAGGACGGCGATCGAGCCGTTGCGCATCATCTGGTATTCCTTGTCGGTCAGCGTCAGCGCCGGGGCGACGGTGATGGAATCGCCCGTGTGCACGCCCATCGGATCGACGTTCTCGATGGAACAGACGATGATGGCGTTGTCGGCCTTGTCGCGGACCACTTCCATCTCGAATTCCTTCCAGCCGAGAAGGCTTTCGTCGATCAGGATCTGGCCCACCGGGCTGGCATCAAGGCCCCCCCGGCAGATGCCTTCGAAATCGTCGCGGTTATAGGCGATGCCGCCGCCGGTGCCGCCAAGGGTGAAGGCCGGCCGGATGATGGCGGGAAGACCCACATGTTCGATCGCCATCAGGCACATTTCGACCCCGGCCTTCAGGTCGGGCTTGCCGTTCGGCAGCTTCGGCGCGGTGACAATTGTGGCCTTGGGGTTTTCCAGCCCGATCCGGTCCATCGCCTCGCGGAAAAGCTTGCGGTCCTCGGCCATCTCGATGGCCTCGCGCTTGGCACCGATCAGTTCCACCCCGAACTTCTCCAGCACCCCCATGTCGGCCAGCGCCAGCGCGGTGTTCAGGCCGGTCTGCCCGCCCATGGTGGGCAGAAGCGCGTCGGGGCGTTCCTTTTCGATGATCTTGGCGACCACCTCGGGTGTGATCGGCTCGATATAGGTGGCGTCGGCCATGCCCGGATCGGTCATGATCGTGGCGGGGTTGGAATTCACCAGCACCACCCGATAGCCTTCCTCGCGCAGCGCCTTGCAGGCCTGGGCGCCGGAATAGTCGAACTCGCAGGCCTGTCCGATGACGATGGGACCCGCCCCGATGATCATGATCGACTGGATGTCGGTCCGCTTCGGCATCATCGGTCCCCCGGGTCGTCGGTTCGGCGACGGCAAACTGGCGGGGTTATAGCCATGCGGGCCCCGGGCGCAAGGGCCGGGGCCGGACTTAGCGGGGCGCGTCGTCTGACCGGGCGAGGTATAGGAAAACAATGGCCAGCGCGGCCACGAAGAGGCAGCCCAGAAGCTGCGGACGGCGGAGGACGGGCACCGCGTCGGCGAAGATCTGGCTGACCCAGGGGCTGACGGGAACCAGAAGCAGAAGCAGAAGCACGAGCGTCCCGGCGGTGAAGGGCCTGAGACGGTCGAAGACCAGCGGCAGGAAGGCCAGCGGCGCGATGTAGTAATAGGCCCAGCCGACCGGGCCGAGCCAGGCCAGAAGGGTCAGCGCTGCGGCCCAGACACAGGCGCGGCGGAACGGGTGGTCTTCGCGGGCCAGGCGGAGGCCGGTCAGGACGAGGACGGCGATCTGCGCCGCCCCGAGGCCGAGGCCGGCCCAGAGCGGCCTTGGCAGCACGCTCCAGCCCGACAGCGGCCCGAGCGCGGGGTCGCGTACCGGGGACCGGACGAAGACCGCGCTGTCAGCGAAGAAAAGCTGCCCCAGAAGGCCGTCGAGACCGTAGGACAGGTTGGTGGCCATGCCGGTCGCGGCGATGACACGGATCAGACGCAGGAACTCGGCGTGCAGCGGCCAGCCAGCCACCGCAAGGGACAGAAGGGCAAGCGCGGCGCCCAGGACGGCGAAGACGGCGGCCTCGCGGCGACGGCCGCTAAAAAGCCAGATGACGGCGATCAGCGCCGGGTAGAGCTTGATGGCGGCGGCCATCGCCAGCGCCGCCCCGGCCGCCCGGGGCCGCCCGGATTCCGATCGTTCGATGGCCAGGAGCGTCAGGAAGGACACCGCGATCTGCGGCTGGTTCTGCAGCATCGCCACCGCGCCCACGGTGGTGAAGGCATAGGCGGCGAGCGCCGAGGCGATGAACCAGACGGGGCCGAGAGCGGGCCGCGCGATGCGCAGGGCAAGAAGCGGGCAGAGCGCCAGCATCGTGGCGTTCAGCGTGCCGGCCACCGCGATGACCCCGGGCAGCGTGGCGACCTTGGTGAGCTGCGCGAAGGCCCAGGCCCAGAGCGGCGGGTAGAGAAAGGGAAAGACCTCGCCCGTCCGCCCGTCGGCGCCGTTCTTCGCGAACCATTCGGGCGGCGGCAGCATGGTGAAGACGCCGGCATCGGCCGGATAGACAAGGTCGGGCCGCCCGTCGGCCAGGAACCGCCCGGCCATCCACAGCGCCGAAAGGTCCGGCGAATCGACCTCCGGCCCGAGCCACAGCCACAAGAGCGGGGCGGCGAGGATGACCGCCAGCGCGCCGGGTCCCGCGGTACGGAGCGACCGGCTTCCGGTCATGCGGCAGCGCCGTCCGTCATCCCGTCACGACGAACGCGGTCCGGCGCGGCCCCATCCGCTATTCCGCCGCCGCGACCGGGCGCGGCCGGTCCATGCCGACGACGGTATCGCGCCCCGCATGGAGATAGTCGCGGGTCAGCGGCACGGCATCGACCTTCCGGGCAAGCTGGAACTGGAACACGCAGTGCCGCCCGGCGCGGAAGGACATTTCCGACGCGACAAGGTAGTAGCGCCACATGCGGATGAAACGGTCGTCGTAGATCGCGCGCACCCGGTCGACGCTGTCGATGAAGCGGTCGTGCCAGTGCCTCAGGGTCTCGGCATAGTGCAGCCGCCAGACCTCGACATCGGCGGGCCACAGCCCCTGCTTCTCGACCGCCGACATGGTTTCGGACATCGCGGGGACATAACCGCCGGGGAAGATGTACTTGCGGATGAAACCCGAGGTGTAGGAAGGCGGCGAGGCGCGGCCGATCGTGTGGATCAGCGCCACCCCGTCTTCGGTCAGCAGATCGCGGACCTTGCCGAAGTACTCGCCGTAGTGCGGCACGCCCACATGTTCGAACATGCCGACCGAAACGATGCGGTCGAACGTGCCCTGCACCTTGCGGTAGTCGGTCAGGCGGATTTCCACCCGGTCGGTCAGGCCGGCGGCGCGGACGCGTTCATTGGCGATGCGGTGCTGTTCTTCGGACAGCGTGACGCCCAGGACCTGCGCCCCGTAGTCGCGGGCGAGCGTTATGGCCAGGCCCCCCCAGCCGCAGCCGATATCCAGCACGCGCATCCCCGGCCTGATCAGCAGCTTGCCGGCGATATGCGCCTTCTTCTGGACCTGGGCCTGTTCCAGCGTGTCGTTGGGATTGCGGAAATAAGCGCAGGAATACTGCCGGTCCTTGTCGAGGAACAGCTCGTAAAGCTCGGACGACAGGTCGTAGTGGTGCGCGACGTTGTCCTTCGACTTGCCGGCGGGGTTCCACATCTGGAACCAGCGCAGCGCATAGCCCGCGAGTTCGAGAGGGCGGCGCCACCAGACCATTCCGCCTTCCTCGACGTTGCGCAGCAAAAGCCCGAGCAGGCTGTGCAGGTCGTCGCCGTCCACCGTCAGCGTGCCGTTCATATAGGCTTCGCCGACCGCGAGATCGGGGTTGAGCGCGAGGCGCTTGGGCAGGTCGGGGTCGGTCAGGCGGACGGTCGCCTCGGGCCTTGTCCCGTCGCCGAAGCGTCGCGTCGCGCCGTCGGGGAAAACCACCGTGAGCGAGCCGCTGCGGATCAGCGGCGAAAGAAGCTGTTCAAGCAGCCGGTTCCACATGCTTCACCCCCGTCTTGTCGCATGCTCCTGTTGTTGGACCCGCCCGCCCCCTGCGGATGCGCCCCCGCCGCGGGGAATGTGCGCGTCCGGCAGAAAACGGCACCCCCTAGCACGCGTCATCATCTCCGCGAAGTCCGCCAAAAATCAACGAAAAAACGTCGGCGGGCGTGACGGCGCGGAAAGCCGCCGGCCGGGCCCGCAGGCGAACCCGCCACCGGCCCCCATGCCGCCCGCGCCCGCCCCGCGCCGTCCGCCGCCCGGGCGGAGGGCCCGGACAAGGCTGCGGATGCTTGTTTGCTTGACTTCGCGGGTCGCGCACGCTTCATCGGCGCGACCGTCCGGAAGCCCGAGGAAACGCCAAGATGCACGCCTATCGCAGCCATACCTGTGACGCCCTCCGCGCGGGCGATGCGGGGAAAACCGTGCGGCTGTCGGGCTGGGTGCACCGGGTGCGCGACCACGGCGGCGTGCTGTTTGTGGACCTGCGCGACCATTACGGAATCACCCAGGTGATCGCCGACGGCGACAGCCCCGCCTTCGCCGCCATCGAACGGCTGAAGGCCGAAACCTGCGTGCGCATCGACGGCCGGGTGAAGGCCCGCGATGCGAGTCTGGTGAACCCCAAGCTGCCGACGGGCGCGGTCGAGGTCTATGCGACGGCGGCCGAGGTGCTGGGGCCGGCCGACGATCTGCCCTTGCCGGTCTTCGGCGACGTGGACTACCCCGAGGAGACGCGGCTGACCTACCGCTTCCTCGACCTCCGCCGCGAGGGGCTGCATGCCAACATGATGCTGCGCTCCGCCGTGGTGCGGTCGATCCGCAACCGGATGTGGGCGCAGGGCTTCAACGAATTCCAGACGCCGATCATCACCGCATCCTCGCCCGAAGGCGCGCGGGATTTCCTGGTGCCCTCGCGGCTGCATCCGGGCAAGTTCTACGCCCTGCCGCAGGCGCCCCAGCAGTTCAAGCAATTGCTGATGGTGGCGGGCTTCGACCGCTATTTCCAGATCGCCCCGTGCTTCCGCGATGAGGACCCGCGCGCGGACCGCTCGCCGACGGACTTCTACCAGCTGGACCTGGAGATGAGCTTCGTCACGCAGGAGGATGTCTTCGCGGCGGTGCAGCCGGTGATCCAGGGGGTGTTCGAGGAATTCGGAGGCGGGCGGCGGGTGGACGCGGACTGGCCGCTGATCTCGTACCGGGATTCGCTTCTGTGGTACGGCACCGACAAGCCCGACCTGCGCAACCCGATCAGGATGCAGGTGGTCAGCGAACATTTCCGGGGGTCAAATTTTGAGCCTTTTGCCAAGCCATTGGAAACCGAGGGCGTAGAAGTTAGGGCCATTCCCGCGCCCGGTGGCGGCAAAAGCAATAAGTTTGGCAAACTGATGGATTTGTGGGCGAAGCAACAAGGTTTGCCCGGAATGCCGAGCATCCTTTGGCGCGGACCAGAGATACTTAATATTATTGAAACTGAGGTGAACAAGCGACCCGACAGCGAAGCCCAGCCACTGACAACTGGACCGGTCCCCGGTGGCCCGCTGCTCAAATATCTGGAACTCGAAACACTTGAAACAATTCGGCAAGATTTGGGCCTCGACATCGGCGATGCAGTCTTCTTTGTGTGCGGCAAGCCAGAGAACATAAATTCAATCGTTGCTAAGGCGCGGAACGAGATCGGCCGCGAACTGAAGCTGGTCGAGGAAAACACCTTCCGCTTCGCCTGGATCGTCGATTTCCCGATGTTCGAGCGGACCGATGAGGGCAAGATCGACTTCAGCCACAACCCCTTCTCGATGCCGCAGGGCGGCCTCGACGCACTGAACGGCGATCCCCTGAAGGTCCACGCCTTCCAGTACGACCTGGCCTGCAACGGCTACGAGCTGATCTCCGGCGGCATCCGCAACCACACCCCCGAGATCATGTTCCGCGCCTTCGAGATCGCGGGCTACGGCCGGGAAGAGGTGGAAAAACGCTTCGGCGGCTTGGTGAAGGCCTTCCGCTACGGCGCGCCCCCCCACGGCGGCTGCGCGGCGGGCATCGACCGGATCGTGATGCTCTTGGCCGACGAGGCGAACATAAGGCAGGTGATCCTGTTCCCGATGAACCAGCGGGCCGAGGATCTGCTGATGGGCGCGCCGAGCGAGCCTTCGGGGCAGCAGCTGCGGGAACTGGGGTTGAGGGTGGTGGAGAGGGGTTAGGGCAATGTTCCATGTCCTGACTGCTTCCGGTTTCGATGTCGCAACGCGAAATCATGCGCAGGCGATCCTGGCGGGGGACTTCGCTGACGAGGTTTCGGGGCTGGTTGGAGCATTGCTGGGGTTCAGTGTGCCAGCACGCGAACTCATCAAGAGTGGCGGCGGGCAAGCGGCCTCGACAATGCGGCTGCGGGACGCCCTTTACGCACAGGGGTGGCGAAAGCACAAATTCGTCGTGCAGACGATTGTCGATGGCACCGAGCGCGAGGCGACGTCGCACGAAATGGACCACGTCAAGAACTGCCCGAACGGGACACTTGCTCTGGAAATTGAGTGGAATAACAAAGACCCGTTCTTTGACCGCGATCTGGAGAACTTTCAACGGCTGCACGCCCAAGGGGCGATTTCTCTTGGAGTGCTTGTGACGCGCGGGTCGTCCCTCCAAGCCGCCATGACCCGGATCGTCGCCTCAACAATCCGGCGGGAAGGTATTGTCGATGCCTCCGAACTCAAGTCCTGGGGCATGAAAGAACGCACGGAGCGGCAGATGACGACGCTTGCTGCTCTGATTGAAAAGCAGGTTCCGTTCGCCGAGGCGTTCGCCCAGTCCTTCGTCGCGGACAAGTTCGGTGCGGCGACGACACACTGGTCAAAGCTCGATGACCGCATCAAGCGCGGCGTCGGCAACCCGTGTCCGCTTCTGCTGATCGGCCTGCCGCTTTCGGCGGTCAGCGACTATTCCGCCGCCAGCCCCGAATTATAGGCGTACGTCTTCCAGTCCGGCCGGTAGTCCGCATCCGCCTGATTGCCCCAGACCGTCCAGCCTTCCCGTACCCCGCGCCCGAACAATTCGAGATACGGCCCCCAGGAACAGCCCTCGATCAGCTCGTATTGCTCATCAGGTTTGCGCGAATGTTCGCGCTTGCGGGTGGACAGGAAGTTCACCTGACGGCGACCCGGCGCGAGCGTGCGCACGTTCTTGCCGCGCACCCCGAATAGCAGCACCTCGGTCACGTTGCGGAAGTAGAAGCCGACGCCGCGCCCGTCCGATCCGCCGTCCTTGCGTTCCTTGTGCCAGATCAGGTTCGACTTGTACTGGAACCCCCATGCGTCGAGCACGCGCAGGCCCCAGGGCAGAAGTGCGTTGGGCACCCAGAGGTAGCAATGCGCCCGATCCTCAAGGTGACCGGCGACCGGAAGGGCGCAGATGTCCTCGATCGTCATGGTCGGATAGCGCGACAGGCGCTTGTGTTCCGGCGCGACCTTTCCCGTGCGATTCTCGAACCGCCAGGGCGGATCGGCGAGAACGCAGGAGAATCGGTCGCCTTGCAGAAAATCCCGCAGGTCTTGTGTTGCCGTGCCGGTCATGTCCAACATATCGCGTCCGCCGCCCGATCCGTCCAGCATGAACATTACCGGAACGAAAGTAAACCGCCGATGAACCGCCACCCCCCTCTCTATACCGCCTCGGTCCCCGTCTTCCGCCACTACGGCACCCGGCTCGAAGGGCTCGCCGCGAAGGGCGAGGCGGCGGGGCTGGGCGGGGCGCGGCTGCAGCCGGACATGTTCGGCTTCGGCCAGCAGGTGGCGACGGCGCTGCGGCTGAGCTTGCGTGTCAGCTATCCGCTGGCCGGGCTGCCGGTGCCGCCCGACCCGGCGCTCGGCACCGACGCGAAGGGGCTGCGGGAACGCTTCGCGCTGACCCGCGCCGCGCTCGGCGGCCTCTATCCCTCAGCCTTCGAAGGCGCCGGCGCGCGGGTCATCCGTCACGCAGCGGGCTTCGCAGAGCTGGAGCAGGACGGGGCGACGTTCCTGCACCTCTTCGGGATGCCGAACTTCCTCTTCCACGCCGGCATGGCCTTCGCGATCCTGCGGGCGAACGGCGTGGCGATCGGCAAGGCGGATTTCGACGGCCAGCACGACTATCCCCCGGGCTTCCGCTTCTGACCCCCCCCGAATCGACAGGCCCCGGCGGGGGGGGAGCCGGGGCCTGTCAACCTTCGGAAAAAGAGTGGTGTCAGAACGCGTTTGCAGCAGTCGCGGCGATGGCGAAGGAAAGCGAGACGGCGCCGAGCGCAAAGACGGCCCAGTGCGTGATCCGGGTCAGCTTCTCGTTGGTCACAAGGCGGATCGCGGCGTCTTTCATCTTTCAATCGCTCCGATGGTGTCGTTGCGGCGGTATTCCAGTGGCTCGACATTCGCCGCCGATTGCGGCACGAATTGGGAAAGGCCGGGCCGCTTTCCCGGCATTTTCGGCCCCGGATTCCGGCGTTGCGGGAAACCCCGGCGAAGCGACCGTAGCGGAGGGGACCGGATGGAAGGGCGATTCGGCGCGCCGGTGACGGGCTGGGTGCCGCCGGGATGGCCCGGCGCCCCGGTGATCGAAGGCAGGCTGGTGCGGCTCGAACGGCTCGATCCGGCGCGGCACGCGGCCGATCTCCATGAAGCGAATCGCGCCGACGACCGCATCTGGGACTACCTCGCCTACGGACCCTTCGCAGAGGCGGCCGACTACCGGGCCTGGGCCGAAGCGATGGCGCCCCTGTCCGATCCGGTCTTCTACGCGGTGGTTCCCAAGGTTTCCCTGCGGGCGGCCGGGGTGGCCAGCTATCTGCGGATCGCACCCGACGCCGGTTCGGTCGAGGTCGGCCACATCTGCCTGTCGCCGGCGCTGCAGGGCACCGCCGCCGCGACCGAGGCGATGTTCCTGATGATGGACTGGGTCTTCAGCGCGGGCTACCGCCGCTATGAATGGAAATGCGACGCGCTGAACCTGCCCTCGCGGCGGGCGGCGGAACGGCTGGGGTTCAGCTTCGAAGGCATCTTCCGGCAGGCGACCGTAGTGAAGGGCCGGAACCGCGACACCGCCTGGTTCGCGGTGATCGACAAGGAATGGCCGACGCTGCGCGCGGCCTATCAGCGCTGGCTCGATCCGGCGAATTTCGGCGCGGACTTGCGCCAGCGCCTGCGGCTGAGCGACCTGACGCGGCCGCTCCTGTTCCGGCGCGATCCGCTGCTGGCGGGCGATACAGGGACGGGACCGGGATCCGGCTGACCGGATGGCGGCCGACCGGACGCCCCGTGGGGCGGGACGGCCCGGTTGGTGGGGGCATGGGCCTTCGCAGGCCCGTCCTTGTGCCGCTTCGAGGCGGCATCCCGACCCGGCACCCGCCCTAAAACGACACCCCTGCCGCGATCCGCTCCCGCACCAGGCCGGTGAGCGACCGCACCGCCCCCCGGGTCTCGCGGCCCGTTCCGGCGCGCGCGACCAGCGCCGAGGCCGCGTCTTCCAGCGGGCCGTCATGGGCGATCCGGGCCACGCCGCGGACGAATCGGGCGACGTAGTCGATCGCGGCGCGGTCGGCGGCGTGATCGAGCGCCTCGGCGGCATGGGCGAGGTCGTCGCGCAAGGCCAGCGCGTCCGGTACGATCGTGTCGTCCGCCCCCACCAGCGCCAGGCGCAGCCCGGCGCGCCGCGGCTCCGGCGCCGGAAGCGCCGCCAGCACCGCCGCCTGGAAGGCCGAAAGGCTTTCCACCGGCTTGACCAGAAAGCCGTCGGCGCCGGCCTCGACCGAGGTGGCGGCCAGATCGGGATCGCCGCTCATCCCGAGAATCGCGGGCGGGCGCAGAGGGGCCCGCGACAGTTCGGAAATCAGGCTGTAGCCGGGCGCGTCCGGCAGCCCGAGGTCGCAGATCACCACCGAGGGCCGGTAGGTCTGCAGGTGCCGCCGCGCGGCACGGACGCAATCGGCCCGGCGGATGCGGGCGCCGGCGCGCAGGCACAGAAGCCGGATCGCGTCGCAGGCCAGCCGGCTGTCCTCGACCACCAGGATCGTCAGCCCCGAAAGCGGGCGGCCAGGCGTCGGGACCCGCATGATCATAAGCTCCTTGTCGTGGTCGGGCATTCTGGCACCTGTCGCGGTTCGGGGTTGGGCGCGGGCCGGGCGGAGGGCCGCGGCGCGATTAGGTCAGGCAATGCCTAACGTGCCGTAAACGCCGCCGCGCGGATCGCGGACCGGCCGCCGGATCGGCCCGCCGCGACGGCGCGCCGCTTGCGGCGGACCTTTCCGGCCGCCATAACCGGGACTGGCGGCAGCAAAGGCGGAGAAGGCGGGCCATGATCGGGAAGCTCAACCACGTCGCCATCGCCGTCCCCGACCTCGTGGCGGCCGCCAACCGCTATGCGCAGACGTTCGGCGCCTCGGTGCGCCCGCCGCAGGACGAGCCGGCGCATGGCGTCAGGGTCGTCTTCATCGACCTGCCGAACACCAGGATCGAGCTTCTGCACCCCTTGGGCGCGAATTCGCCCATCGCGGGGTTCCTCGAAAAGAACCCGGCGGGCGGCATTCACCACATCTGCTACGAGGTCGCGGACATCCTCGCGGCACGCGACCGGCTGGTCGCCGGAGGCGCGCGGGTGCTGGGGGGCGGCGAGCCGAAGACGGGGGCACATGGCAAGCCGGTGCTGTTCCTGCATCCGAAGGATTTCGACGGCTGCCTGATCGAACTGGAAGAGGTCTGAGATGTCGGCCACCGCAGCCATCGTGCTTTACTCGGTGATCTGGTTCCTGACCTTCTTTATCGTCCTCCAGGTCACCACGCATACCCAGGAAGAAGCGGGCAGCGTCGAACCCGGCACCCCGGCTTCGGCTCCGGCCGAAGAGACGGTCAGGCGCCGCGCCTGGACCGCCACGCTGATCGCGACGGGGCTGTGGGTGGTGGTGACCGGGGTGATCCTGTCCGGCGCGATCACGGTACGCGATCTCGATGTCTTCGGTCGGATGGGGCCGCAGACTTCCGAGTAGCGCGACCGTCGGGCCCGCAGCGCGCCACTCCCGGGGTACACTTCCGCCCGCCACCCCGGGGCGCGCTTCGGCAGTCGGAAGTTTCAGCGCATTGCATCCGACCTGAATCGCTACCGCGTCCTCGTCCCCCCGCAACAGAGGGCGGCGCCCGACCGCGGGGGGGCGCGCCAACGGCTTGGGTCCGCGCTTTATGGTCCCTCCAACCCTGACGGTGTTCCCGCAGACTGCCGTTGCGGTGGCGCCCGCCCCGGAACGCAATCGGGCGGGCGGTCGGGCGCCGCCCGGGTGGCTCTCGCGGCTGTTCCGGGCAAGAGGGGCGGGTGATGAGGGCGGAGCAGGAAGAAGGCAAAAGGCGATAAGAAAGCGAAACGCCTTAAGCGGCGTCTTCATTTGAGGGATTCCCAGTTGGGCTGAGTTCTGATTCAAGATCGAAAACGGAGGCGATCTTGAGCAGACGAACCCTGACGGACGCGCAGTGGGCGCGGATTGA
>JBJXFU010000164.1:0-51443 GCA_046155885.1 Paracoccaceae bacterium | reverse complement strand
TGATCCCGGCCGCGGCAAGGCGGGCGCGCAGGTTCGACTGGCCGGCCTGGTTCGACATTGGGATGACGCGGGCGTTGCCGACGGTCTCGGGGGGGACGTGTTCGTAGGTCGCGGGGTCCTTCAGGATGGCGCTCGCATGCAGCCCCGCCTTGTGTGCGAAGGCCGAGGCGCCGACATAGGGCGCGCTGCGCAACGGAACGCGGTTCAGGATGTCGTCCAGAAGCCGCGAGGTGCGGGTCAGGTGGGCCAGCGCCCCGGGCGTGACACCCGTTTCGAAGCGCGACGCGTAGGGCTCCTTGAGCAGCAGCGTCGGGATCAGCGTTGTCAGGTTGGCGTTCCCGCAGCGCTCGCCCAACCCGTTCAGCGTGCCCTGGATCTGCCGCGCCCCGGCGGTGACGGCGGCGAGCGAGTTCGCCGCGCCGAGGCCGGCGTCGTCATGGGTGTGGATGCCGACATGGGTGCCTGGGATGCCGGCCGCGATGACGGCGGCGACGCCCTTCTGGATGTCGGGCGGCAGGGTGCCGCCGTTGGTGTCGCACAGCACGACCCAGCGGGCGCCCGCGTCGAAGGCGGCCCAGCAGGCGGCGACGGCATAGGCGGGGTCGGCCTTCCAGCCGTCGAAGAAATGCTCGGCATCGAACAGCGCCTCGCGCCCGCTGGCGGCAAGGTGGCGGATCGAGGCGGCGATGTTGGCAAGGTTCTCCTCCGGGGTGATGCCGAGGGCGGTGGCGACGTGGAAGGGGTGGGCCTTGCCGACAAGGCAGACGGCGCAGGTGCCGGCGTTCATCACCGCCGCCAGCACGTCGTCGTTCGCGGCCGACCGGCCGGACCGCTTGGTCATCCCAAAGGCGGTAAGGGTGGCTTTCGTCGCCGGGGGGGTGGCGAAGAACTCGCTGTCGGTGGGGTTCGCGCCGGGCCAGCCGCCTTCGATGTAGTCCACCCCGAGCGCGTCGAGGGCGGCCGCGATCTGGTGCTTCTCGCCGACCGAGAACTGCACCCCCTGCGTCTGCTGGCCGTCGCGCAGCGTGGTGTCGAAAAGGAAGAGGCGTTCACGGGTCATGTCATTGCCCCGAGGGCCGACAGGTCGTAGCCGGGCTTCAGCGCGAAGTCGAAGCCGTCGTCGCGGTCCTGGACCTCGACTCCCGCCGCGTCGAGCGCCGCACGGATGGCGTCGGCGCGGGTGAAGTCGCGCGCCTCGCGCGCGGCCTTGCGGGCGTCGAGCAGCCGAAGGACCAGAGCGCGTTCCTCGGGCGTGCCGGGGAGGAGGGGCGGCTTTTCGGGGCCGACGAGGCGGTCACGTTTCATGGGTCATGCATTCCTGAATTCCGCCGGGATTGTCGCTCCGCTGCGGCGATTTGCCGGCGACCTAAATCGCCCTTCTTTCTTGCCCGCGCAACGAAGGGCAACGCCTGACCGCCGGGTGGGCGCAGCAAGCTTTTTGGTCAGCACTTTATGGTGACGTTCCCCCGACGTTGTTCTTGCAGGGCAACGTTGGAGAAGCGCCCGCCCGAGGGGGCGGTCGGGCGCTGCCCGGGCCGCTTCGCGGCTGTTCCGGGCGAAGGGGACGGTCATTTGAGGGACTCGAGTTTGGAGGGATCGAAGTTGATCAATCGGATGATTTCAACGCCCTCCTTTGAGATTTTTACCTGCGCTCCCGCACCAGTTAAAGTTTCGCGTATCCGATCCGAATCCTCCCAGTTCTTCTCGGCTCGCGCAGCTTCAAGCCGTTCTTTCCAGTGGCTGAGCTGGCGATCCTCATCTAACTCATCAAACGTCTTTGACATATGGCCACGGAACCGGTCGGTCTCAATCGCCCTGTCTTTCGCTGTTCGAGAGGCAAGAAGGTCAAATCCCAAAAGCTTTTGCGAGGCATAGATATCGGGGAGACGCTCTCTTAGATCGTTCGGACTATAACGGTCGCTCAAACTCTTTCTACCCAGAAGGTTCATTGCCTCAGGGGTTGAGAGATCGTCGGCGACTGCGTTGACGACTTCGGGCAGCGCCTGACCCTGAACGAGGCCAGCCAACTTGGCAGTCCCATCCAATCCGAGCGTCATCGCAAATTCGGAGACCAATTGTCGCGCTTCGTGTCTTCGACGCACGCCATAGTCCATTGGATCTCGGTAGTGGGACAATAGAAGGGCGGCACGGATTTCATTACCGGTTACAAGCCCTCCCAAAAGTGGAGCGTCACCGTTCAAGACCTCCCGCACCGTGAAGAAGTTGCCCAAGCTCTTGGACATCTTCTTCCCCTCGACCTGCAGCATCTCGTTGTGCAGCCACACCTTCGCGAAGCCCTCGCCGGGGTGGGCGCAGGCCGACTGGGCGATCTCGTTCTCGTGGTGGGGGAATGCCAGGTCGATGCCCCCGGCATGGATGTCGAACGTCCCGCCCAGCAGCTCGTAGGACATCGCCGAGCACTCGATATGCCACCCCGGCCGCCCCCTGCCCCAGGGGCTCTCCCAGCCCGGCAGATCGTCGGTCGAAGGCTTCCACAGCACGAAGTCCATCGGGTCTTCCTTGAAGGGCGCCACCTCAACCCGCGCCCCCGCGATCATGTCGTCGACCGACCGCCCGGACAGCCTGCCATAGCCCGCGTAGCTCCGCACCCGGAAGAGCACATGGCCCTCCTTCTCATAGGCGTGGCCGGAGGCGATCAGCCCCTGGATCATCGCCACCATCTGCCCGATGAACTCCGTCGCCCTCGGCTCATGCGTCGGCCGCAGCGCCCCCAGCGCGTCCATGTCGGCGTGATACCAGGCGATGGTCCCGTCGGTGAGCCCGCGGATGATCGCCTCCATCGGCCGCGCGTCGCCCGCCGCCTTCAACTCGGCCGCCCGCGCGTTGATCTTGTCGTCCACGTCGGTGAAGTTACGCACATAGGTGACGTGCCCCTCGCCATAGACGTGCCGCAGCAGCCGGAAGAGCACGTCGAACACCACCACCGGCCGGGCATTGCCCAGATGCGCGCGGTCATAGACTGTGGGGCCGCAGACATACATCCGCACGTTCCGCGGATCGAGCGGACGGAAGTCTTCCTTCTTCCGCGTCCTCGTATTGTGAAGCCTGATCGTCGTCATATCCCGAAAGCCTTCGATGCGCGCGCGGAACCCCGCGGCGGGCCTACCGGTGTTCGACTGGTCTTGCAAACAGAGGAACGGCCCGCCTGACGGATGTCAGCCGGTAATGCAGCACGCGATGATGATGCCCGTTCTCATGGGCGGGCTTCATAGCGGGGAAAGGCGGGCCTGCCAACTCTTTTCCCTGGGCCCGTCCCGTGGCACCCTCGCCCGCATGACCCGCGCCCGCGTCAACGCCTTCGCCGCGACCCTTCCGGGGGCCGGGGTTTCCGACCCCTGGGGCGGCGGGCACGATGCCTGGAAGGTGGGGGGAAGGATGTTCGCCTGCGTCGGCGCGCTGCGCGAGGGGGTGAACGTCAAGACCGACAGCATCGAGACGGCCGAGATGCTGATCGACGCAGGGATCGCCGAGCGGGCGGCCTATTTCCACCGCTCCTGGGTCTATCTGCCCGAGGGGGCGGAGGATGCGGAACTGAGGCACCGCATCCTGACCTCGTACCGGCTGGTGCGGGAGGGGCTGCCGGGGAAGCTGCGGGAGGCGCTGGCGCCCGTTCCTCAGGCGTAGCTCACCACCTCGATCTCGATCCCGTTCTCTTCGCGGAAGTAGAAGCGGCGGCCAGGCTCGTAGTCCTGGGTCTCGCCCGGCAGGTAGCCGCGCCCCGCGACCCGGGCCCGGACCGTGTCGAGATCATCGACGACGACGCCGATATGATTGAGCCCGCCCGCCTCGCCGTAATTCGCGGCGCGGTTCGCGTCCGGTTTCCCGGGGGAATAGGCGGCGACATACCCGGTATCGTCGCCGACATGGACGGATCGGCCGTTCCCGATCGCCGGCCCTTCCCAGCGGATGCGCCAGCCGAAAAGGTCGCAGAGCATATCCGCCGTGGCACCGGGGTCGCGCACCGTCACATTCACATGTTCGAGCCGGCCCATCAGACGTTCCTCTTCTTCAGCAGGGCGGCGATCCAGCGCAGCCGCCTTAGGGGCGGCCGGGGGGTCGGGCCGGCTCCGAAGAGCCACAGCGCGCCGCCCGCTTCGAAGGCGAGGCCTTCGCGGATGAGCGCGGCGCGGGAGGATCGGTCCGTGTCGATAAGTCTGGGCATGTCCTTCTCCTCTGGTTTTCCGGGACGATTCGATGTCTAATTTCTGAAGTTAACTTCAGATCAAGGGGAATCTGTCGATGCGGGAGGGGTTGGCTATCGGCGATCTCGCGGCGCGGACGGGGCTGAGCGTCGCGGCGATCCGGTTCTACGAAACGCACGGCATCGTGCGGCCCGCCTACAACACCGGCGGTCACCGGCGCTACGGGGGCGCCGACATCCGGCGGCTCTCCTTCGCGATGATCGCGCAGCGGCTGGGTTTTCCCCTGGCCGAGATCGCCGGGGCGATGCGCGGCCTGCCCGACCACCGCGCGCCCGACCGGACAGACTGGGAGCGGATCGCGACCGGGTTCCGGGAGAAGATCGACGCGCGGATCGCCGCGCTGCAAGCGCTGCGCGGGAAACTCGCCATCTGCATCGGCTGCGGCTGCCTCTCGCTCGACCGCTGTGCGATCTACAACGCGGAGGATCGGGCGAAGGCGCGGGGAACCGGGCCGCGGTACCTTCTCGGCGACAGTCCGGACGCGCCGGGCAACCCTTGAAGCGCCGCGCGTTCCGTGATGGAACCCCGGGCGTCAGCACAGGAGGCCCCGATGCGGCTCGGCGCGCGCGCGGCGCATATCACGCAAGGCGGATCGGACGGGTGGGAGGTGTACTACGCCGCCCGCGACATGGCCTCGCGCGGCGAGGCGGTGGTGAACCTGACGATCGGCGATCATGACGTGAAGACCGATCCGGCGATCCTGAAGGCGATGCATGACAGCGCCATGGGCGGCCATACCGGCTATACCGTCGGCCCCGGCACGCGGGCGCTGCGCGAGGCGATCGCGGCCAGGACGCGGGCGCGGACCGGCGTGCCGACGGACTGGGAGAACGTGGTCGTCACCACCGGCGGGCAGACCGCGCTCTTTCTGGCGCATATGGTGCTGACCGGGGCGGGCGAGACGGGGCTTTTCTTCGACCCCCACTACGCCACCTACCCGGGAACCATCCGCACCACTGGCGCCGAGGCGGCGGCAGTCCCGACGCGGGCCGAGGCGGCGTTCCTGCCGGAGGGGCGCGCGATCCTCGACGCAGTGGCGCGGGCCGGGACTTCGGGGGCGCCGGCGCGGACGCTGCTGATGAACACCCCGAACAACCCGACGGGAACGATCTATCCGCGCCCCACGGTCGAGGCGGTGGCGGGCGCGGCGCGCGATGCGGATCTGTGGCTGATCTCGGACGAGGTCTATGACACGATGGTCTGGCACGGGGCGCATCTGAGCCCGCGGGCGCTGCCGGGGATGCGCGAACGGACGCTGGTGGTGGGCTCGCTGTCGAAGAGCCATGCGATGACCGGCTCGCGGCTGGGCTGGATCGTCGCTGAGCCCGAGGTGATCGCGGCGGTCTCGGCGGTGGCGCTGAACACCACCTACGCCGTGCCGGGCTTCATCCAGGACGCGGCCTGGTACGCGCTTTCGCTGGGCGAGGGGTTCGAAGAGCGGATCGCGGCGCCGTTCCGGGCGCGGCTCGCGGTGGCCGAGGCGGCGCTGGCGAGGGCCAACGCGGTCAGGATGGTGCCGCCCGGGGGGGGCATGTTCGTGATGCTCGACATCCGCGCCACCGGGTTGACCGGAGGGGCGTTCGCGGGCCGGCTGCTGGAAGAGGAGCGGATCGCTGTGATGCCGGGCGAAAGCTTCGGGCAGGCGGCGGCGGGGCATGTGCGGGTGGCGATGACGGTACCGGAATCGGCCCTGGGCGAGGCGATGGGCCGGCTCCGGCGGTTCGCGGAGGGGCTGGCGGGGGCGTGAGCGGCGGACGGCCTTGCCGAACGGGCGCGCGGGGTCCCGGCGGCCGACGCGGATCAGGCCGCATCGGACGCGCCGAAAGGTCCGTTTAGGGCCCGTCGCTTCCAATCGAAATCATGACGCCGCGCCCCGGGCCTGACCCGGGGCCTCGCCGTCAGCCTGCGCCGCCAGTGGCGCATGAGGTCCCGGGCCGTGCCCGGGACGGGTTAGAGCGGTTTGCGTTCTTCATAAATCACCCTTCAATCCCGTCCCGCGCGACAGAGGGCGGCGCCCGACCGCGGATGGGCGCAGCGAAGGTTCTGGTCCGGGCTTTATGGTGCCTCCAACCCTGCCGGTGTTCCCGCAGACCAGCGTTGCGGTGGCGCCCGCCCGGGGGGGGGACGGGCGCCGCCCGGGCCGCTTCGCGGCTGTTCCGGGCAAGGGGGGCGGGTGATGAGGGCGGAGCAAGAAGGAAGCATAGCGCTGTATTGCGTCGCCCGATCTTCCTGAATCGCGCCGCATCCCTGATTGCCCGAATAGGCCAGAGCCTATTCGGGCCGCGTTCCCCGCAGGCCGATCTTCCACCGGAAGATCGCCCGGCCGCCCGGAACCCCTGCTGAGGGAGGCTGCATCTCACGGCGCATCCGCCGGGCGGCCGCGCCTGTCAGACGCGGATCGATCCAGGCCGCACCGCCCTCGGGCCGCGGCCCGGCCGCACGCACTGCGCACGGCGTCCTTCGCCGTCATCGTGCCACCGGCACCATGTCCGGGCGCAGACCACCCTTCGCCTGACCGGCATGGCCGACCCTCTACGGGAGCGTCGTCTGATCATGCCGGGAACCAGGGGACGTTCGATCTGATCGGATTCTGCGCCAGTCGTGGGACAGGGCCGCCGGAAGAACGGGCTTCTGGGGCGCAGGCTCAGTCCCCCGCCCGGCTGAAGCTGCCGCGCACGTCCGGGCCGATGCCGAGCCAGCCGGCGAAGACGGCGCGCAGGTGGGCGGAGATCTGGCTGCGCTGGGTCTGGCCGCGCACCCTGAGCTCGGTCATCTGGGTGCCGGAATAGGCCGGCAGGTCGGCGTCGACGCTGTCGGGGCCGGCCAGCAGTTCGCCGGTCCGCGCGTCGCGGGCGGACAGCACGAAGCTGATGTTGTGCACGCCCACCCCGCTCAGCCGGGTCTCGGCCTCGAAGGTCAGCGCATGGAAGCGCGTGAGCGTCAGGCTGAGCACGACCGGGCGGGCGCCGCGCAGCGGCCCCGAGGCGGCGCGCGCCGCGTCGGCGACGATTTTCGCCACCTGCACCTTGCGGTCGCCCGGCGGGTCCTCGCGCCAGACGATATCCGCCTGGGGCAAGAAGCTGTGCGCCTCCGAGACCGTCACGCTTTCCGGAACGTCGACCCGCACGTCGACGATCCGCCAGCCGCGCGTCACCGAGGCGGAAACCGGATCGCTGTAACTTGTCTGATAGGTTTCGCCGCAGCCCGCCAGAACGGCGAGTCCGAACGCGAGCATCGCCCGCCGCAGGCCTGACACAGCCATACTCACACACCCCATCCCATCGCGAGCCGGCGCGCGCCCAAGGCACACTTCCGCCGAATCACCGCCAATTCCGCGACTATGCCATGTCCGCCATGCATTGCGACGCTTGCCCCGCCGACTGTTTCCGCGCCAGCATGGAACCTAAGCATCGAGAAAGGGTTGTCCATGACCGCGCGCATTTCGAAGCCCGACCCCGGCGCACTTCTGCGCAAACTGCACCGCCCGGGCGACCCGTTCATCCTCGCAAACGCCTGGGACGAAGGCTCTGCCCGGATGCTCGCGGCGCTCGGGGCGCGGGCGATCGGCACCTCGTCGGCGGCGCATGCCTTCACGCTGGGCCTCGCCGACGGCCGCGTCGGGCGCGACGCGGCGCTGGCCCATGCCGAGGCGCTGGTGGCCGCCACGCCCCTCCCTGTCTCGGGCGATTTCGAGAACGGCTTCGCCGACGACCCCGAAGGCGTGGCCGAAACCGTGCGGCTGGCCGCCGAGACGGGGCTCGGGGGGATTTCGGTCGAGGATACGAAGGCAGGCGGGGGTCACTATGATGCAGCACTCGCCGTCGAGCGCATCCGCGCGGCTGCGGCGGCGGCCCGCGCCCTGAACGGCGATTTCGTCCTGGTGGCGCGCGCCGACGGGGTGATGAACGGCACCTACGGCATGGCCGAGGCCCTGGCCCGCATCCGCGCCTTCGACGCCGCCGGGGCGGATTGCCTCTACGTCCCGCTGCCCCCTTCGGCCGAAGACCTCGCCGCCGTCTGCCGCGCCACGGCCAAGCCGGTGAACGCGCTCGCTGCGGGGACCTTCACGCGCCTGACCCGCGCCGACTTCGCGAAGCTGGGCGTGGCGCGCATCTCGCTCGGCTCGTCGCTGGCGCGGGTGACCCACCGGGCGATCCGCGACGCCGCGCTGGCGATGTTCGGGGCGCGGGGGGACTTCTCGCCGCTCGGCCAGGGCATGCCGGGATCCGAGGTGGACGGGCTTCTGACGCGGGGAGCCGGGGGATGAAGGTCGCGGCCGTCCTTGCGCTGCTGGCGTTCCTCGCCGCCGGAGCGCCGGCATGCCCGGCGCTGGCCGAAGCCCTGCCGGTTCGGGCCGATCCTCATGTCAACGACTACGCGGGGATGATCGACGATGCCGCCGAGGCGCGCATCGCGGCGCGGCTGACGTCGCTCGCCGACGAAACGGGGGTCGAGGCGACGGTCTTGACGGTACCCTCGCGCGACGGCCACGCGCCCACCGCTTCGCTCGAGGCCTTCGCCCGTTCCGTGTTCGACGGCTGGGGGCTCGGCCGGAAGGACCGCAACGACGGGCTGCTTCTGGTCGTGGTGGCGGCGGAGCGGGTGGCGCGGATCGAACTCGGGGCGGGCTACGACCAGGGCTACGACGTCACCTCCCAGGACATCGTGACGCGGCGGCTCGTGCCGGCGCTGCGCGAGGGCAAGGGGTCGGAGGGGATCGAGGCGGCGGCCGGCGAAATGGCCGACCGGATCGGCCGGCGGCTGGCGGAGAGGACAGGCGCGACCGGCCAGGCAAGCGCCCGGGGCATGGGCGGGCGCGACTGGCTTCTGCTCGCGCTCTTCGGCGGGGCGGCGGCGGCGATCGCGCTCAGGGCTCGCGGCCGCCGGGGTCACGGGCCGGGCGGCCCGGAAGACGGCGGCCGGTCATGGCGCAGGGGCGAACGTCCGGAACAGGCCAGCCGGGAAGCCGACCGCGCGGCGCCGGATAAACCGGAAGGCGGGCGCTCCGGCGGGGGCGGCGCAAGCGGGCGCTGGTAGGCCCGGGGCTGGCAGGAAGGGCGGCCGGTTCCAGCCCTGCCCGGCGCCCTACTCCATCAGCGGCAGCGCCATCGCAAGAACCACCAGGGACAGGACCACCAGATTCATCGTCTTCTTCACCGTGACCTCCCGAAAGGCGGCAATGCGGGGAAAGATGGGAAGCGGGCGGGGAAAAGAAAAGGGGCGAGGCGGATGCCGTTGCAGAACCGGGTGCTGCCCACGGGCGACATCGCCGCCGTTCCGGCACGCGGGCTTTTCACCGGCAACCGCGGCGGCGCATTCCACCGGCCGGACAAGACGCTGGGCGCCGCCCGCTGGAAGTCGAAGGCGTGGATCTGCTGCCTGCTTTCCTACAAGGGCTGGTGGCGCGAGGTGATGGCGCCGCGGCTTTATACCGAGCTTTTCTTCCTCGACGAGGCGGTGGCGCTGGCCGCCGGGCACCGCCCCTGCGCGCTTTGCCGCCGCGCCGATTTCCGCACCTTCGCCGCCGCCTGGGAACGCGCGGGTCTCGGGCCGTCGCGGGCGCCTCAGATGGACCGGGCGCTGCACGCCGCCCGGCTGGCGCGCGACGGGACGGGCGCGACGCACCGGGCGCCCTGCGCCGGGCTGCCCGACGGCGCGATGATCCTGGCGGCCGGCGCCCCCGCGCTGCTCCGTGGATCCCATGCCCTGCCCTTCGCGCCCGAAGGCTACGGCCCGCCCCTGCCCCGCCCCGACGGCGAGGTTGCCGTTCTTGCGCCGCGACCTGTCGTCGCCGTGCTCGCGGCGGGCTACAGGCCGGTCATTCATCCCTCCGCAGGGACTTGACGGCCCCGTATTGTCAGCGCAGTCAAAATCCTGTCAGGTAGCGGCCGGCCGCTTCGGGGAGGGACGGACATGGATTTCGGGCTCAGCGACGAACAGAGGATGATCGTCGAAACGACGCGCGCCTTCGTCGAGGCCGAGCTTTACCCGCATGAGGCCGAGGTCGAGCGCACCGGCATCCTGCGCCCCGACCTGGTGAAGGAATTGCAGACCAGGGCGATGGCGGCGGGGCTTTATGCCGCCAATATCCCGGCCGAATACGGCGGCGCGGGGCTCGATACGCTCTCCTGGCTGCTCTACGAACGCGAGCTTGGACGCGCCAACTACGCGCTGCACTGGACCTGCGTGGCGCGGCCCTCGAACATCCTCTGCGCCGGCAATGCCGACCAGCGGAAGCGCTACCTCGAACCCTGCGTGAAAGGCGAAACCTGGGACTGCCTCGCCATGACCGAACCCGGCGCGGGGTCGGACCTGCGCGGGATGAAGGCCAGCGCGGTGCGCGACGGCGGCGACTGGGTGCTGAACGGGGTGAAGCATTTCATCAGCCACGCCGACATCGCGGGCTTCACCATCGGCTTCTTCGCCTCGGGCGAGGAAGAGACGGCCAAGGGCCGCAAGAAACGCATCACCGCCTTCTTCATCGACAAGGGGACGAAGGGCTTCACGGTGCGCGAGGGCTACCGCAATGTCAGTCACCGCGGCTACACCAACAGCATCCTCGAGTTCGACGATTGCCGGGTGCCGGCCGAAAACCTGCTGGGCGAGCCGCACAAGGGTTTCGAGGTCGCCAACGACTGGCTGGGCGCCACGCGGCTGCAGGTCGGCGCCACCTCGCTCGGGCGCGCCGAGCGGGCCTTCGGCCACGCGGTCGAGTGGGCGGCGAGCCGCGAGCAGTTCGGCCAGAAGATCGGCAAGTTCCAGGGGGTGAGCTTCAAGCTCGCCGACATGGGGCTGGCGATCAAGGCATCCGAGCTGCTGCTCTTGGAGGCGGCGTGGAAGTACGATCAGGGCACGGTGCGCGACGAGGACATGGCGATGGCCAAGCTCCACGCCACCGAGACCCTGGCGATGGTCGCCGACGAAGCCATACAGATCCACGGCGGCATGGGACTGATGGACGAGTTGCCCTTGGAACGCATCTGGCGCGACGCGCGGGTCGAGCGGATTTGGGAAGGCACCTCCGAAATCCAGCGCCATATCATCAGCCGCGCGCTGCTCAGGCCCTACGGCGCGTGAGGCAGGCGCCGGGAGGGCTGTCTGCCCTCCCGGACCCACCCGAGGATACTTGCAGACCGAAAATGAACGCCTTATTTACCAATCCGACAAACATTGAGCACGCGGTACAGGCTGGGAAGCCGATGACCGTGACCGGAAATGGCGGGCCGTTCGGGGTTTCCGGGCGGCGCGTTCCCATTTTCGGTCCTGAAATATCCCGGGGGGTGCGGGGGGCGGAGCCCCCTGCCCGGGTCCGGTCACCGCAGGTGACCGGATGAAGGACCTCTCCCGCCTGCTCCGCCCGAACTCCATCGCGCTCTTCGGCGGCGGCTGGGCCGTAAACGTCGTCGCCCAGATGAAGAAGTCGGGCTACGCCGGCGCGATCTGGCCGGTGAACCCCAGGCGCGCCGACATCCTCGGGATTCCGTGCTTTGCCTCTGTCGATGCCCTTCCCGGCGTACCCGACGCCGCCTTCGTCGGGGTGAACCGCGAGGCGGCGGTGGAGGTGATCGGCGCCTTGGCGCGGATCGGCGCGGGCGGCGCCACCTGCTTTGCCTCCGGTTTCGCCGAGAGCGAGGCGGAGGGTACCGGCGGCGCCGACCTGCAGGCGCGCCTCGTCGCGGCGGCGGGCGGCATGCCGGTGGTGGGGCCGAACTGCTACGGCTTCCTCAACTACCTCGACAACGTGACCTTCTGGCCCGACCAGCACGGCGGGCTGCCGGTCGCCTCGGGCGTGGCGATCGTCGGGCAGTCGTCGAACATGGCGATCAACATGACGATGCAGGCGCGCGGGCTGCCCATCGCCTATGTGGTGACCGCGGGCAATCAGGCGGCGGTCTCGCTCAGCGACCTCGGCATGGCGGCGCTGGCCGACGACCGGGTGACGGCGCTCGGCCTGCATATCGAGGGCTTCGGCGACATCCGCGCCTTCGAGGCGCTCGGCGCCTTCGCGCGGGCGAAGGGCAAGCCCGTCGTGGTGCTGAAATCGGGGCATTCCGAAGCCGCACAGGCGGCGACGATGACCCATACCGCCTCGCTTGCCGGCTCGGCCGCGGCCTCTTCGGCGCTGATCTCGCGGCTCGGCATGGCCGAAGTGCGGGGCCTCGCGGCGTTTCTCGAAACGCTGAAGCTCTTCCATTCCGGCGGCCCGCTCCGGGATGCCGGCATCGGGTCGGTGAGCTGCTCGGGCGGCGAGGCGAGCCTGATCGCCGATGTGGCGATGGGGACGGCTATCGAATGGCCGGCCTTCTCGGCCGCCGGAAAGGCGCGGCTGAACGATATCCTCGGCCCCATCGTCACCGTTGCCAACCCCTTGGACTACCACACCTTCATCTGGGGCGACACCGCCCGGATGACCGACTGTTTCACCGCCGTCCTGGCCGAGGACCGGGCGCTGACGGTCTTCATCCTCGACCTGCCGCGCGCCGACCGCTGCGATCCGTCCGGCTACCAGTGCGCCTTCGACGCGATCCTCGGCGCGCGAAAGCGGACGGGCGCGCGCGCCGCGATCCTCGCCTCGCTGCCCGAGACCTTCCCCGAAGACCGGGTCGCCGCCTGCGCGGGGGCGGGCGTTGTGGTCCTGCACGGCCTCGACGAGGGCGTGGCGGCCATCGACGCGGCCATCCGCGCCGGCCGGGCGCCGGCCGGGGCGGCCGCGGCCCCCCCTGCCCCGGTCCTTCTGTCGCCCGCGCCGCAGGGCGGCCGGGTCCTGAGCGAGGCCGAGGCGAAGGCGGCGCTGGCCGATCACGGCCTGCCGGTGCCCCGGTCGGTCACCGCCGCTTCACCCGAAAAGCTGGCCGTGGCGGCCCTGGCTTTGCGCTTCCCGGTGGCGCTGAAGGGCCTCGGCATCGCGCACAAAACCGAAGCGGGCGCGGTCCGGCTGAACATCCCCTCGCCCGGGGCACTCGCCGGGGCGGCGAAGGCGATGCCGGGGGCGTCGGGCTTTCTGGCCGAAGAGATGGTGACGGGCGCGGTGGCCGAGCTTCTGGTCGGGATCACCCGCGACCCGACCGGGCTGATGCTGCTGACCCTCGGCGCGGGCGGGATTTTCGCCGAGATGTGGGCGGATACCGCCTCGGCCCTGCTGCCGGCAACGGATGCGGAGATCCGGGCGGCGCTCGGGCGGCTGAAGATCGCCGGGGCACTGCAGGGCTGGCGCGGGCGGCCCGCGGCGGACATGCAGGCGCTGGTGGCGGCGATCCGCGCCATCGGGGCCTATGCGGCGGCCGAGCCGCGGCTGATCGAGCTTGACGTGAACCCGCTGATCGCGACACCGACCCGCGCCGTGGCGGTGGATGCGCTGATCCGACTATCGGAGGACTGACAATGCCCCAGATGCAGATGCTGACCGAAGGCCCGATCCGGACCCGCCGCGAGGGTGCGATCCTCGAGGTCACGCTCTACCGGCCGAAGGCCAACGCCATCGACCTGGCCACCAGCCGGATCATGGGCCTGTGCTTCCGCGCCTTCCGCGATGACGACACGCTCAGGGTCGCGATCCTGCGCACGCCCGGGGGCAAGTTCTTCTGCCCCGGCTGGGACCTGAAGGCGGCCGCCGGGGGCGATGCGGTGGACGGGGACTATGGTGTGGGCGGGTTCGGGGGGTTGCAAGAGCTGCCGAACCTCAACAAGCCCATCATTGCGGCGGTGAACGGCATCTGCTGTGGCGGCGGGCTGGAACTCGCCCTGTCCTGCGACCTTATCCTCGCGAACACGGGCGCCACCTTCGCGCTGCCGGAAATCCGCTCGGGCACGGTGGCGGACGCGGCCTCGGTGAAACTGCCCAAGCGCATTCCCTATCACGTGGCGATGGACCTGCTGCTGACCGGGCGCTGGTTCGACGCCGAAGAGGCGCTGCGCTGGGGAATCGTGAAAGAGATCACCACCGACGAGGACCTGATCCCCAAGGCCTGGGCGCTGGCGCGGCTTCTGGAAAGCGGCCCGCCCTTGGTCTACGCGGCGATCAAGGAAGTGGTGCGCGAAGCCGAGGCTCTGCGCTTCCAGGACGCGCTGAACCGCATCACCAAGCGACAGATGCCGACGGTGGACCGGCTCTATTCCTCCGAAGACCAGCTGGAAGGCGCCCGCGCCTTCGCCGAAAAACGCGATCCGGTCTGGAAGGGGCGCTAGCGGCTGGCGGGCCGCCCGCGCGCCACGGGCCTGGGGCCCTATGGCCCGAGAATCGAGACGTTGAAGTTCTGCAGCATTCCCCAGAAGGCGGTGACGAAGATCGACACCATGCCGATGCCCTGAATGACCAGACGGTGCCGTGACAGGCGGTGGCGCAGGTCCTCGCCCCGGTCGCCCGAAACCCGGATGCGCTCGGCCGCCCGCAGGCTGAGCGCGCCGACGACCGAAAGCGGCAGCAGGATCAGGAACACCGCCTGGGCGAACTCGACCTGATACCAGAAGCCCAGAAGCGCCAGCGTCGTCAGCACGAAGGCGGTGACGCCGAGCAGGAAAAGCCCCGCGAGCTCAGCGATGTTCAGCATCCGGTTGACGTTGACCCGCACGATGTCCTCGAGATCGCGTTCCGCCTCGCCGCCCACCCGGCGGGCGCGCAGCACCATGTCCCAGGGCACGCCCAGCACCCAGTGCGAGGCCGAGGACCAGGTGACCGCAAGGCCGATCCAGTACCAGAGGTTGGAGAACGACCGCATGTCCAGAAGGTCGAACACAAGCCGCGTCCAGTCCAACCCCTCGCCCCTCCCCGGTCGCGCCGGGCGACACTATCCGCGCCCGGTGCGGCTTTCCACCCCTTGAGATCGTGGCCGATCCGTGCCACCGCTTCCCGGTCGCCAGCGGCCCCAGGGCCGCCGAACCGAGGCCCGTCCGACCATGCCCGGAACCCCGTTCCCAGCCCCCTTCCCCGCCGCGCGGTTCCGGCGCCTCCGCCGGACCGCCGCCCTGCGCGACCTTGCGCAGGAACACCGGCTGACCGCGAAGGACCTGATCTGGCCGCTCTTCGTCACCGACGTGCCGGGCGCCGACGCCCTGGTACCCTCGATGCCCGGCGTGTCGCGGCTGACCGTTCAGGGCGCGGTCCGGGCGGCCGAGACGGCGGCGCGGCTGGGCATCCCGGCGGTTTGCCTTTTCCCCTACACCGATCCGGCGCTGAAGACGGCCGGCTGCGAAGAGGCGTGGAACCCGGAGAACCTGTCGAACCGCGCCGTGCGGGCGATCAAGGCGGCGGTGCCCGGGGTCGCGGTGATGACCGACGTGGCGCTCGACCCCTACAACGCGCACGGCCATGACGGGCTGGTGCGCGACGGGGTGATCCTGAATGACGAGAGCGTCGAGGCGCTGGTCAGGATGGCGCTGGCGCAGGCCGGGGCGGGGGCCGACATCCTGGGGCCTTCGGACATGATGGACGGGCGCATCGGCGCGATCCGGGGGGAGCTCGAGGCGGCGGGGCACAAGGAGGTGGCGATCCTCTCCTACGCCGCCAAGTACGCGTCGGCCTTCTACGGCCCCTTCCGCGACGCGGTGGGGGCTTCGGGAGCGCTGAAGGGCGACAAGAAGACCTACCAGATGAACCCCGGCAATGCCGACGAGGCGATCCGGCTGGTGGCGCGCGACCTGGCCGAAGGCGCCGACATGGTGATGGTCACGCCGGGCATGCCCTATCTCGACATCTGTCTGCGGGTGAAAGAGACCTTTGGCGTGCCGACCTTCGCCTACCAGGTGTCGGGCGAATACGCGATGCTGAAGGGCGCGATGCTGAACGGCTGGCTGAAGGAAGAGGCGGTGCTCGAAAGCCTCATCGCCTTCCGCCGGGCGGGCTGCGACGGCATCCTGACCTATTTCGCCCCCGAGGCGGCGCGGCTGCTGGCCGCCTGACCCGCCGCCCCCCGCCCGGCCCGGGCGCATGCCGCTCTCGGCGGTTTGAAGCCAGAACCCGCCCCGGACGCGCAAGAGAAGGTGACAGGCGGCAGGACTCCGCCTATAGATTGTGCCGATACCGGCCGGGGACAGGCCGGGTGACCGAGGCATGGGCCGCGCCGGAAGGCGCCGGACCCGACAAGAGCGGAGAAACGGCGATGGATGTCTTATCGCGGCGGGGCGTCATTCTTTCGGGGGGCGCGGCGCTTGGGCTTGCGGCCTGCGGCAACGGCATCGGGTCGAGCGGCGCGGCGCGGATCGACGGGCGGGTGAACGCGACGCGGGACTTCCTGACGTCGAAATACCCCGGCACCGCCGACCTGATGGCCAAGGCGGTGGGCATCCTGTGGATGCCGCTGGTCACCGAAGTGGGTTTCGGCTTCGGCGGCTCGTTCGGGCGCGGCGCGCTGCGCATCGGCGAAAGCACGGTCGACTACTACTCGGCCTCGCAGGCAAGCTGGGGCCTGCAGATCGGCGCGCAGCAATACGCGCACGCGATCTTCTTCATGACCGACGCGGCTCTGCAGAGCTTCCGCACCTCGCCCGGCTGGTCCGTGGGGGCCGACGCCAAGTACGCGCTGCCCGACAAGGGCGGCTCGCTCGGTGCCGACACGCTCTCGACCACCTCGCCGGTCATCGCCTTCATCTTCGGCCAGGCGGGACTGATCGTGGGCGCCAGCATCGAAGGCACCAAGTATACGCGCATTATCCCCTGATCGCGGGGCGGAAGCGGCCGGGCCGGCACACCGGGTGGGCGCGGCTTGACGCGGCTCCAGAGCGGTTTGCTTTCTTCCCGCCCGACCCCCACCGCCCCCCCTGCCCGGAACAGCCGCGCGAGCCACCCGGGCGGCCCCCGACCGCCCGATTGCGTTCGGGGGCGGGCGCCACCGGGGTGATGAGAGAAGAAAGCGAAACGCTCTGGCGCGGCCTGAACCCTGCCCGGGAAGCACTCGCGCGGTATTCGAAGCGCGGCCCCGGCCTCACTCGCCCTCGGCCGGCCGCAGGACCGTGATCCCCGTCGCCGCCGCCCGCGCCAGCTCGGGTTCCAGCGACATCGGGATGTACTCGCCGCGCCGCCAGAGCTCGCTCAGGTCGTCATAGTGGCGGCTGAGGAAATGCCCCGACTGCCCGGTCGCGATGATGAAGACCGACGAATCCGGATCGGCGAAGTCATAGACCCCCCGGTAGCCAGCGCCGTGCACATTGGCGAAGGGATCGGGCTCTTCGCCGGATGTCAGGCCGCGCATCAGCGTGTCGTCGCCGCCGCTCGTCGACTGGCGGATGTTGACGAACCATTTCAGGATCGGCGTCGCGCCAAGAACCGGATGGTCCTGGCGCGCCTCATGCGCGTCGCCCCAGCGCCAGCTTTCGACCGCCGGACCGTAGCGCTCGGTCAGGTCCACCAGCGCATCGTCGAGCGCCTCGCGCGCGATGTCGGTGCAGCTCTCCTTCGGCCCCGACTGCAGGACATCGCACCAGCGCGAGGCGCCGTTCACGTCGCGGTAGACACGTTCGAGGAACAAGGGCTCGACATGGGTGAAGCTCGCGGCCAGCGGTCCCAGCTCGTCGCGGATCAGGCGGGTCTGCAGATGCCGGACCCAGGCGGCGTAGATCAGCGGTTCGGGGATGTGCTCGTTCATGTCGCCGTCCCACTTCGCCAGCATGTCGAGCGCGCGCTGGCGCAGCCGTTCCGGCGTGCCCTCGGGCGCGGCCTCGCCGGTGAACCACAGATCGCGCCCGATCAGCGGCAGGATGGTGCGGGCGTCCTGGGACACGCTGTCGAGCTGCGCCGCGATGAAGCTTTCGCGGCTGTGCACCTCGCGTTCTTGCATCAGGCGGGTCCAACGCTGGATGCGGCTGGTGTCGCCCCAGGTGAAGCTGACGTGGTTCGGGAAGGGCCGGTCGACGATCTTGTTGTTGGTGTTGCCGACAATGCCGCCGGCGGAGTCGAGGAAGCGCGGGTTCCTCTCATAGGGCAGCATCCCCGTCCAGCGGTTCTCGGGCAGCCATCCGGGCGTCGGCAGGCGCCCCTGCGACTGGTTGCGCGCATCGCGCGCCGGCATCCGGCCCAGCGTCACCATCCCGACACCCGCCTTGTCGGCAACGATCAGGTTCTGCGACGGCGCGACGAACAGCCCGCCCGCCTCCACCGCCTCATCGACACTCCGCGCCCCCATCAGCGCGATGGCCGACGACATCGTGGTATCGGCCGGGTCGAGCGCGGTCCAGGACAGCGACATGACCTGGCCGGGCGGCGTGACCGAGGCGAGATCGTACTGGTTTCCGGGCAGGACCGGGCCGTTCTCCGTCCAGCGCAGGGTGACGGTGACCGGGGCGGCGCCCCTGATCCCGATGATCGCCTTCCGCGTCCGGAACGGTTTCCAGCCTTCCGGCGTGCGGTAGCGTTCGGGGTCGGCCGGGTTCAGCTCCTCGACATGCAGGTCCTGGTCGTCGAGGTAGCTCGAGGTGATGCCCCAGCCAATCGACTCGCTCCGCCCGCTCAGGATCGCGGGGATGCCCGGGATGGTCCCGCCGATGACCGCGCCCTTCGCCAGGTTCAGCCGCGCCAGATACCAGGTCGAGGGGGCCGAGAATTCCAGATGCGGATCGCTGGCCAGAAGCGAGCCCCCGGCGGCCGAACGCGAAGGCGCCGCCGCCCAGGCGTTCGAGGCGCCGGCGAAGGCCGGGGCGCCGACGGGGGAATAGGGGCCCTGCGGCGCCCGGTCGAGTGCCGCGAACGAGGCCGGCACGCCGGGCACAAGGCTCGCATAGGGCGGCAGCGCCGCCACGCCGGGGCCCGGGGCGTCGGGGAAAAGGTCCCCGGCCCAGTCCTGCGACAACAGCGAGACGCGGGCACGCAGCACCTCGTTCTGCAGGTGGCTCGACAGCCGCAGCGCCATCAGTTTCAGGATCGCGATGGAATCGGCCGGCTGCCAGACGGCGATGTCGCTGGGGAAAAGGAAGAATTCGGGGGCGCCCCGGCCCAGCGCCTCGTCGTTGATGGTGGCGATCCAGGCGTTCACCCCCGCCGCATAGGCGTCGAGCGCCGCGCGGGTCTCGGGGGTCTGGGCACCCACCGAGGCGGTCGCAAGGCCGTAAAGGTCAAGCCGCCGGATCAGGTCGTCGATGGCCAGAGTGCGCTCGCCGAAGACCTCCGATAGGCGCCCCTGCGCGGTGCGGCGCAGCATCACCATCTGCCAAAGCCGGTCCTGCGCATGCGCGTAGCCCAGCGCGAAAAAGGCGTCGGCGTCGGTGGCGGCCAGGATATGCGGCACGTCGGCGGTGTCGCGCACGATCTCGACCGGGGCCGAGATGCCCGCGACCGTCCTTGTCGCGTCGTAGTCGGGCAGCGAACGCGCGGCAAGCCAGTAGGCAAGCAGCGCGCCGAGCGTCACCAGCACCAGAAGCGCCGTCGACAGTCGCAGCAGCCAGCGGAAGGCAGTGAGCATCGGACGGGGCTTCTGGCGAAGGCCGGTTGACGGCGGGGACCGGGCGGGTAACTAGGGCAAGTCCGGCAGGACCGCAACGGCAAGGGAGCGAAGGATGGCGAAGGTCGCGTTTCTGGGGCTTGGCGTCATGGGCTTCCCGATGGCGGGGCACCTGGCGGCAATGGGGCATCAGGTGACGGTCTGGAACCGCACCGCCGCGAAGGCCGGGGCCTGGGTCTCCCGGCATGGCGGGCGCCACGCGGCGACGGCGCGCGAAGCGGCGGCGGGGGCGGAATTCGTGATGGCCTGCGTCGGCAACGACGACGACCTGCGCTCGGTTTGCCGGGGGGCGGAGGGCGCCTTCGCGGGCATGGCCGCGGGGGCGGTCTTCGTCGATCACACCACGGTTTCGGCGAAAGTCACGCGCGAACTCGGCGACGAGGCGGCGGGGATCGGCGTGGGTTTCGTCGACGCGCCGGTGTCGGGCGGCCACGCGGGGGCCGAGAACGGCGCGCTCTCGGTGATGTGCGGGGGGGCCGAGGCGCACTATGCCCGCGCCGAGCCGGTGATCGCCGCCTACGCGCGTATCTGCCGCAGGCTCGGGCCGCCCGGGGCGGGGCAGATGGCCAAGATGGTGAACCAGATCTGCATCGCGGGGCTCCTGCAGGGCCTGTCCGAGGGCCTGGCCTTCGCCGAGAAGGCGGGGCTCGACATCCCCGAACTGGTCGAGGTGATCAGCCAGGGCGCGGCGGGGTCCTGGCAGATGGTGAACCGCCACAAGACGATGGCGGCGGACAGGTTCGACTTCGGCTTCGCGGTCGACTGGATGCGCAAGGACCTCGGCATCTGCCTGGAAACGGCCGATGAGATCGGCGCCAGTCTGCCCGCGACGGCGCTGATCGACCAGTTCTACAAGGATGTGCAGAAGCTGGGTGGCGGACGGTTCGACACGTCGAGCCTGATCCGCAGGCTCAGGGCGATCGGGTAGCGGGGACCGGCCGGCCCGGATCGCGTCTCCCTCCGCACTGCCCTCCCACGCAACTGTTCAGGCTGGTCAGACCAACCGGCAGTGGCCCTGTCCCCGGGACGGGTGTGAAACCTTGGGGCGGTCACGGGCTCATTGCCGGTCCCGACTCTGTCACATGCGCTCCAGACAGGGGCGGCCCGGGCGCCGCCCGGGTGGCTCTCGCGGCGGTTCCGGGCAAGGGGCGGGATGAAGTCAGATCGGTGTCCTGCGAGCGGGAAGGGCATCGCCCGCCCTGTCCCCCGCGCGGCTCCCCCCTACCCCTTCCGCCAGCCCGACTTCTGCCGCGCCGTCCAGCGGACGCGCAGCCGGTGGCCGCCCTCGGCCTCGGCCTCCGACAGGACCACGCCCTGACCGTGCAGCCAGGCCCGGGCGCGGCCCTCGGCGAAGGGCACGAAAAGGTTCTCCTCGCTCCGTTCCGCATCGAGCGCCGCCGCGATGGCATCGAGCAGCGCCGCCAGCCCCTCGCCCGTCACGGCGCTTACGGCATGCACCCCCGGCGTCCGCGCATCCTGGGCCAGAAGCGCGGCGCGGGTCTCGGGCGAAAGCAGGTCGATCTTGTTCCAGACCTCGAACAGCGGCACGTCCTCGGCGACCCCCAGGTCCTCCAGGATGCCGCCCACATCCTCGGCCTGCTCTTCGGTCTCGGGATGCGCGATGTCGCGGACATGCAGGATCAGGTCGGCCTCCAGCACCTCTTCCAAGGTGGCGCGGAACGCCGCGACAAGGTCGGTCGGCAGGTCCGAGATGAAGCCCACCGTGTCCGAAAGGATGACCTTCAGGCCCGAAGGCAGGACGACCCCGCGCATCGTCGGATCGAGCGTGGCAAAGAGCATGTCCCTGGCCAGCACCCCGGCCCCGGTCATCCGGTTGAAGAGCGTCGACTTGCCGGCGTTGGTATAGCCCACCAGCGCCACCATCGGGAACGGCACCTTGCGCCGCGCCGCCCGGTGCAATTCGCGCGTCTTCACCACCCGCGCGAGCTGGCGCTTCAGCTTGACCACCTCGTCGTCGATGGCGCGGCGGTCGCTTTCGATCTGCGTCTCGCCCGGGCCGCCGACAAAGCCGAAGCCGCCGCGCTGCCGTTCCAGGTGCGTCCAAGCGCGGACCAGGCGGGTTCGCTGGTACGAAAGTGCGGCGAGTTCGACCTGCATCACGCCTTCCCGGGTCCGCGCGCGGGCGGCGAAAATCTCCAGGATCAGGCCCGTGCGGTCGAGCAGTTTGACCTTCCATTCGCGTTCCAGGTTGCGCTGCTGGACGGGCGAAACCGGGCCGTCGACCAGCACCAGCCCGACCTCCAGCGCGGCGAAGCGCTCCTTTAGCTCGGCGACCTTGCCGGACCCGAAAAGCATCCCCGCCCTGGCTTCGGGCAGCCGCACCACTTCGGCTCCGACGATGGTCAGGTTGGGCAGCGCCTCACCCAGCGACAGGGCCTCGGCGAGCGCAAGATCGGCATCGCGCCGCCGCCTGCCGCCGCGAAGATCGGGGTGAAGCACATAGGCGCGCGTCGGCTCCGCCGCCGTCGCGCCGGTGTCGCTGTCAGGGTCGCCGTCCGGGCCGGTCAGTCTTCGCCCTCGTAAAGCGAAATCGCCTGGCCGGGCATGATGGTCGAAATCGCGTGCTTGTAGACAAGCTGCGACTGGCCGTCGCGGCGCAGCAGAACGCAGAAATTGTCGAACCAGGTGATCACGCCCTGCAGTTTCACGCCGTTGATCAGGAAGATCGTGACCGGAACCTTCGCCTTGCGGACGTGGTTCAGAAACGCGTCCTGAAGGTTCTGTTTGTCGGCAGCCATTTTGTTCTTATGCCTCTAATCTTCGGGTCTTTTGTCGCGCGGCTTCCCTCGCCCCTTCCCGCTGCCGGGGGGACTGCGCGAAGTATGCGCAAGTTCGCGGGACATTCCACCCCCAAAACGCCGCGCGGGGGCCGAAGCACAGGCGGCCCGCCCCTACATAAGCGCGTCTTCCGTCTCTTCCTCTTCGTCCTCCAGATGCGCGATGCGGGCGCCCGACTTTGACGTGGTGACGACACCGAGCGACTTCAGCTTGCGGTGCAGTGCCGACCGCTCCATGCCGACGAAGGTCGCGGTCCGGCTGATGTTTCCGCCGAAGCGGTTGATCTGCGTCAGCAGGTATTCCCGCTCGAAAAGCTCGCGCGCCTCGCGCAGCGGCAGGGTGGCCAGCGCCCCCGACAGCACGACGCGCCCCTCCTCGGCGCCGGCCTCGGGCAACGCCGGAAGCTCCCGCGCCTCGATCGGGCCGGCGCCGTCGCCAAGGATCAGGACGCGCTCGACGACGTTCCGGAGCTGCCGGATGTTGCCGGGCCAGGGCATCGTCTGCATCAGTGTCTCGGCCTCGTCCGAAAGCTGGCGAAGCGGCAGGCCCTGCGTGCGGTTGAAGTGGTCGATGAAGTGGCGGGCCAGCTCGGGGATGTCCTCGCGGCGCTCTTCGAGCGCTGGGACGGCGATGGGAACCACGTTCAGCCGGTCGTAAAGCTCCTGCCGGAAGCGCCCGGCGGCGATTTCGGCGGGCAGGTTGCGGGTGGTGGACGAGATCACCCGAAGATCGACGCGCACCTTGTCGGACCCGCCCACGCGGGTGAATTGCTGCTCGGTGAGGACACGCAGGATCTTCGACTGGGTGCCGGACGGCATGTCGGCCACCTCGTCGAAATAGACGATGCCGCCATGCGCCTGTTCCAGAAGCCCCTTTTCGACGCTGCGGTCGGGCAGTTCGCGGCCGAACAGCACCTCTTCCATGCGCTCCGGGTCGATCGAGGCCGACGACACGGTGATCAGCGGCGCCGAGGCGCGGTTGGAATGCACATGGATGAAGCGCGCCGCCACTTCCTTGCCCGATCCGGGCTGGCCGGTCAGCATCACCCGCGCATTCGACTTCGTCACCTTGTCAAGCTGCGCCTTCAGCGCGCGGAAGGCGGTGGAGGAACCGATCATCTCGGACGATGTCACCTCGCGCCGCCTCAGGCTGGCGTTTTCGCGCCGCAGGCGCGAGGTTTCCATCGCCCGGTTGATGACCACGATCAGCTGGTCGATGTTGAAGGGCTTCTCGATGAAGTCATAGGCCCCCTGCCGCGTCGCGGCGACGGCGATCTCGATGTTGCCGTGGCCGGAGATGATGATCACCGGAATGTCGGGGTTGTCGCGCTTCACCGCCTTCAGGATGTCGATCCCGTCCATCCGGCTGTCCTTCAGCCAGATGTCCAGGATCATCAGCGCCGGCGGGGCGGCGTTGATCTCGGCCATGCACTCGTCGGAATTCGAGGCAATGCGGGTGGTGAACCCCTCGTCCTTCAGGATGTCCGAGATCAGTTCCCGGATGTCGCGCTCGTCGTCTACGATCAGGATGTCGTTCATTTCATGCCTCACTCGCCCGCCGCCGCCGCGGTCCGCCTCTTTGTCTCCTCCGGCTGTGCGCCCGCCGCCCTTGGCCTCGGCAGCCGGATCTCGGCCTCGGCCCCGCGATGGGCCGCGCCGTCGAATACCGCGGCATCGTTGAGCGTCAGTGTGCCGCCGTGTTCCTCGATGATCTTCTTGACGATGGGCAGGCCAAGGCCGGTGCCCTTGGCCCGCGTCGTGACGTAGGGTTCAAACAGCCGCGCCCGGTCCTCGGGCAGGCCGATGCCGTTGTCGGCAATGCGGATCACCACCGCGTCGCCCTCTTCAACCATGCTGACGCGGACTTCCGGCGCATAGCCATCCGGCGCGCCCTTTTCCATCAGGGATTCAACGGCTTCCCCGGCGTTCTTGATCAGGTTCGTGACCGCCTGTCCGACCATCGTGGCATCCACCTCGGCCAGGACCGGACCGGCGGGGATCTCGGCCGTCAGCCGCGCCCCATGCAGTGCGCCCTCCTGCAGCGCCACCGCGTCGCGCAGCAGCTTCGCCAGGTCATGCTCGCGCCGGTCGGGTTCGGGCATCCGCGCGAACTTCGAGAACTCGTCGACGATCCGCCGCAGGTCGCCCGTCTGGCGCACGATGACGTCGGTCATCTGGCCCAGCGCCTCGGCCTCGGCGCCGGCCATCGGCGTGAACTTGCGCCGGATGCGTTCGGCCGAAAGCTGGATGGGCGTCAGCGGGTTCTTGATCTCGTGCGCGATCCGCCGCGCCACGTCGCCCCAGGCGGCCATGCGCTGGGCCGAGACAAGCTCGGTCACATCGTCGAAGGCCACCACATAGCCCTCAAGCCGACCGTTGGCGTTGCGGCGCGTGGCCATCCGCACCAGCAGGCTTTCCAGCCGCCCCCGCCGCGAAACCTTGACCTCTTCCTGCGCCACCTCGGCCACACCGTCACGGAGCCGGTCGAAAAGGCCCGCGAACTCCGGCGCGATCTCGGCCAGCGGGCGCTCGTGCGCCGGCGCTTCCTCTGCGGCAAGAAGCCGGGCGGCGGAACGGTTGAGAAAATCCACAGACCCCCGCGAATCAAGCCCGATGACCCCGGACGTGACCGAGGACAGGACGGAATCGAACAGCCTCCGGCGCCGTTCGGTCTGCCCGTGGCTTTCCACCAGCGCCTCGCGCTGGCCCTTCAGCTGCCGCGTCATCTGGTTGAAGACACGGCCCAGCATGGCGATTTCGTCGTCGCCCTCCTCTTCCGGCACCTGCGCGTCAAGATCGCCCGCGCCCACCCGCTGCGCCGCCCCCGCCAGCCGCCCCACCGGCCGCGCGAGCCGTTCGGCGAACCACAGCCCCGCCCAGATCGCGGCCAGAACAAGAATGAAGGCGAAGCCCAGATAGACGAGGCCGAATTCGAAAAGCACCCGCCCGCGCGTCGCCTCGAGCTGCTGGTAAAGCCCGACGGTGGCGCGGGTTCTGTCAAGCAGGCTCAGGATCTGGCCGTCCACATTGCGGCTGACATAGAGGAAGCGGTCGGAAAAGGACGGCAGCGCGACAAGGGCGCGGAATTCGTTGTTGGTCCAGTCCTCGATCAGCACCGTCTCGCCGGTTTCCGCCGTGGCGATGTCCTCGGCCGAAGGGGTTTCGAAGTCGAACAGATAGCTGCGCTCGCCGCGCGCCCGGATGGTGCCGGAACTGTCGATGACGAAGGCCTCGCGCAGTCCCCGCTGGATCTGCGCCTGGCCTTCGGTCAGGAGCGAACGCAGTTCGCCGTCGTCCAGGAACAGAACCCGCGTGCGGGCGTCGTTCAGGTATTTGGCCAGCGCATCCGCATCCGCCACCAGGTCGCGGCGGTGTTCGTCCTGATAGGCCTCGGCGGCGGCAAGCGAGGTGCCCACGACCGAACGCACCCGGTCCGAAAACCAGCCCTCAAGGCCGATGTTGACGGTCAGCCCCGCGAAGATCGCGACCAGCACGGTGGGAACCAGCGCGATGCCGGCGAAAACCACCGTCAGCCGCAGGTGCAGCCGCGAGCCCGCCGAACGCGCCCGGCGCGCCGCGATCATCCGCGCCAGCCGCATCATGACCAGCGTGGCAAGGATCAGGAAATAGACCAGATCGGCCAGAAGCACGAGCCGCAGCGCGTTGGAATCCGCCCCCTGCCCGAAAGGGCCCAGCGCCAGGAACGTGGCCAGCGCCAGCGCCGGCCCGAGCACAACCAGCCCGAACATGCCGGCCGCCTGCACGCGCCTTTGCCGCCTCAGGCGGATCAGCCGATCCAACGATGCGCGGCCCGCGACACCCTGCACAATGCGCCTCTGCCCTGCGGCCGCGCGTTCGGGCGGCCTGACGATCCTGTGTCCTCGTTTCCGGCTGACGCCAATGGGACACGCTTCTGTTGCAGGTTTACATCAACTTCCGCCGCCGTGTCACGCGGATATCCAGATCGGTGATCTTCTTGCGCAAGGTATTGCGATTGATCCCGAGCAGATCGGCACATTTCGCCTGATTGCCGGCGGTTGCGTCCAGCGCGATCTCGATCAGCGGCAACTCCATCTCGCGCAGGATGCGGTCGTAAAGGCCCGGGGGCGGCAGCACCCCGCCATGCAGGTCGAAGTAGCGCCTCAGGTGCCGGCCGATCGAGTCCGAAAGCTTCTCGCCGTCCGCCATGCCGCGCATCGGCTCCAGCGGCGGCTGGCTGCCGATCGCCGTTTCGACCTCGGCCTTGCCGATTTCCTCGCCGAGTGCAGTCACTGCAAGGCGCTTCAGAGTGTTTTCAAGCTGCCGGACGTTGCCGGGCCAGCTGTAGGCGCGCAACACCTCGACCGCGGCCGACGACAGGCGCCGCCGCTGCGCGCCGTCGCGGTCGGCCCGGGCAAGGAAATGCTCGGCCAGCAGCGGGATGTCCTCGACCCTTTCGCGCAGCGACGGCACGGTCAGCGACACCCCGCCAAGGCGGTAGAACAGGTCCTTGCGGAAGTTCCCTGCGTCGATGACGCGCGACAGGTCGGCCTGGGTGGTGGCCAGCACGCGCGGCGCATTCTCGGGCAGCGCATCGAGCATCCGCACCGCACGCCCCTGCGCCTCGGCATCGAAATCGCCCACCTCGTCGAACACCACCGTCCCGCCGCGCGCCCGGGCAAGGGTCGCCGACGGCCCTTCGGCACCGGCCAGGTCCTGCGCCTGCACCACCACGAACGGCAGCGTGCGGCGGTCCGAGAAATCATGGACGGCCCGCGCGATCAGCGACTTGCCGGTCCCGGATTCCCCGGTGATCAGAACCGCCAGGTCGCTGTTCAGGACCCGCGCCACCAGCCGGTAGAGCGCCTGCATCGCCGGGGTGCGGCCGACCAGCGGCAACTCGTCGGCCGTCTCGCGCGGCGTTGCGGCGGCCGGCGGGCGCAGCCGCCGCTTCTGCTCCAGCGCCCGCGCGGCGCGTTTCATCAGGTCGGGCAGGTCGAAGGGCTTCGGCAGATAGTCGAAGGCATCCGCCTCGGCCGCCTGGATCGCGGTCATGATGGTGTTCTGCGCCGAAATCACGATCACCGGCATCCCGGGCCGCTCCTCGCGGATCTTCGGCAGCGATTCCAGTCCGTTGCCGTCCGGCATGATCACGTCAGTGATCACCAGGTCGCCCTTCCCTTCCTCGACCCAGCGCATCAGCGTCACCATCGACGAGGTGGCGTGCACCTTGCAGCCGGCGCGGGTCAGCGCCTGGGTCAGGACGGTGCGGATGGTGCGGTCGTCATCGGCGACAAGAACGGTGCCGTCCATGTCAGGGGTTCTCCAGCGATTTCGGGGCAACGGGAAGGGACACGCGGAAGACCGTGCGCCCGGGAACCGAATCCACCGCGATCCAGCCGCCGTGGTCGGAGACGATCTTCGAGACCAGCGCCAGGCCAAGCCCGGTGCCGTTTTCGCGCCCCGAGACGAAGGGCTCGAAAATCTCGCCCGCGATGCCGGGCGGAATGCCGGGGCCGTCGTCGATGATCTCGATCTGCAGGGGCAGCGCCCGGCCGGTGCCGTCGGCGCGGCGCAGCCGCAGCGAGAGGTCGTAGAAGGTATGAAGGCGAATGGTTCCGCCTTTGCCGCCAGCGGCTTGCGCGGCGTTCTTGAGAAGGTTCTGGAAGACCTGCAAAAGCTGGTCGGAATCGCCCACGGTCGGGGGCAGCGACGGGTCGTAGTCTTCGACGAAGGTCATCCGCGCGGCGAAGCCCACCATTGCGGACTTCCGCGCCCGATCCAGCACGTCGTGGATGTTGACCGCCTTCTGCTCGGGCGGCTTCAGGTTGCCAAACTGCTCGACCTGTTCGAGAAGCTTCACGATCCGCCGCGACTCTTCCACGATCAGGTCGGCCAGTTCGCGGTCCTCGGGGCGCAGGTTCATCGACAGAAGCTGCGCTGCGCCGGTGATCCCGGCGAGCGGGTTCTTGATCTCGTGCGCCAGCATCTCGGCCATGCCGATGGCTGACTTCGCGGCGGACCTGACGCTTTGCGCGCGCCCCAGCCGGTCGGCGATTTCGCGGGGGTTGATAAGCAGAAGGACGGTTTCGGCGTCCTCGCCCACCGGCGCGGCCTGCAGGTCGCACGACACGGGCGCGCGCTCGCCGGTGCCGACATCGACCTCGTTGATGAAAAGCTCCGACCGGTTGCGCCGGACGCGGGCGAAAATCTCGTCAAGCGGCGCGTTCACCGCAAGCCGGTCGAACAAAGGCTGGCCCTTCAGCGACCGCGCCGAGAGGTTCAGGAAATGCTCGGCCGAGGGGTTGGCGGCAAGCACCCGATCGGCGCCGTCGACGAGGACAGCGGGAATGGGCAGCGAGGCCCAGATCACGTCCGGGGCGGGAAGCGTCATGCGGCGGCCCTTTCGGGCGGTCGGCCCGCCTCGCCGAAGGCGTCGGGGATCAGGCGTCGGACGGCGGCGGCCTCGGTCGCGGTCAGCAGCGCCCGGCGAAGCGCAGGGTCGGTGCCGGCGGCGTCGGCGTACCAGCCGAGATGTTTGCGCGCGACACGCAGCCCGAGGTCGGCGCCATAGAAGGCCAGCATCGCCCCGTGATGCTCGGCCACCAGGTCCGCAAGCGCGGGGCCGCTGGGCACGGCCGGCGCGGGCAATCCGGCCAGCGCCGCCGCAATCCCCGCCACCCGCCAGGGCGCGCCCTGCGCGGCCCGGCCCACCATCACCCCCGCCGCACCGGACGCGCGAAGGGCTGCGGCGGCCGAGCGCGCATCGGTCACGTCGCCGTTCGCCACCACCGGAATCGACACCGCCTCGCGCACCGCGGCAATCGCGGCCCAGTCCGCCTGCCCCTTGTAGAACTGGGCCCGGGTGCGGCCATGCACCACGATCATCCGCACCCCGGCCGCTTCCGCCCGGCGGGCGAGGTCGGGGGCGTTCAGGCAGGCCGCGTCCCAGCCAAGCCGGCACTTCAGCGTCACCGGCAGGTGCGTGGCGCCCGCCACCGCCGCGATCAGGCGCAGCGCATGGTCGGGGTCACGCATCAGGGCCGCGCCCGAAGCCCCGCCCGTCACCAGTTTCGCCGGGCAGCCCATGTTGATGTCGATCAGGTCGGCGCCAAGGTCGGTGACGACGCGCGCCGCTTCCGCCATCGGCCCCGCCTCGCGCCCCGCAAGCTGGACCGAGGTGCGCACCCCCCGCTCCGCCAGCCCCAGGTCGGTCCGCGCCCGGGCGCGGTGCGACAGCCGCTCGGTGACCACTTCGGCCGAGGCGACCATCTCCGACACGACGAGCCCCGCGCCGAACCGCGCCACCATGCGGCGGAACGGCAGGTCGGTGATCCCCGCCATCGGCGCGAGCAGGACGGGAGCGAGGATTCCGAGCTCCGCCAGGGGGTCTGCCGGGGGGTCCGACACGGGAAGGGCACCTTTCATCATGTCCGGTCAGGTAGTGCCGGGGGGCCGCGAGGGCAAATCCGCCGGACGGAATCCGGCGGACATTCGCAGCGGATTTCACCATATGCCTATTTTGTGTGCAGAACATGACAGACAACCCGCGCCCGCGCCACCGGCAGGGCCGCCCCCTTGCCCCGCCCGGGCGTTGTCAGCGCGCCCCCGAACCCCTAGAGGAGGGGAAACGGATCGGGGTCGGGCGGGTGCGGACGGCAGCCATCATCGTAGCGGCGGGTCGGGGCACGCGGGCGGGTTCGGGCGAAGCCAAGCAGTGGCGGCCGCTCGCCGGGCGTCCCGTCCTCGCCCATACCATCGACGCCTTCGCCGGGCTCGACCGCACGGTGGTCGCGCTGCACCCCGAAGACATGGCGCGCGGGATCGCTCTGACCGGCGGCTCGGCAATCCTGGTCGCAGGCGGCCGGACACGGGCGGAAAGCGTGATGCGGGCGCTCGAGGCGATCGAAGGTTCGGGGATCACCCATGTGCTGATCCACGACGCCGCACGGCCCTTCGTTTCGCGCGCGGTGATTGGCCGGGTGATCGACGCGCTCGCCTCGTCGCCGGGCGCGGCACCGGGCCTGCCGGTCGCCGACGCGCTCTGGCGAGGGGACGGCGGGCGGGTCACCGGCCTTGCCGACCGCACGGGGTTCTGGCGGGCGCAGACGCCGCAGGGCTTCGCGCTCGACGCCATCCTCGCGGCCCACCGCGCCCATCCGGGCGGCGCGGCCGACGATGTCGAGGTGGCGCTGGCGGCGGGTGTGCCGGTGACGGTGGTGCCGGGGGACGAGGCGAATTTCAAGATCACCTACCCCGATGACTTCGCCCGGGCCGAACGGATGATGGGGGGCGGGGCAACGATGATATCCGATGTGCGCACCGGCAGCGGCTTCGACGTCCATGCCTTCACCGAAGGCGATCACGTCACCCTCTGCGGCGTCCGGGTGCCACATGACCGGGCCCTGCTCGGCCATTCCGACGCCGATGCGGGGATGCACGCCCTGACCGACGCGATCTATGGAGCGCTGGGCGAGGGCGATATCGGCCAGCACTTCCCGCCCTCCGACCCGCGCTGGAAGGGCGCCGAAAGCGCGATATTCCTCGCCCACGCGGCGGGGCTGGCGGCCGGGCGCGGCTACCGCGTGACCAGCGCCGATGTCACGCTCATCTGCGAAGCGCCGCGCATCGGCCCGCATGTGGCGGCGATGCGGACCGAGCTTGCGCGCCTCCTCGGCATCGCGCCGGACCGGATCGGGATCAAGGCGACGACCTCCGAGGGGCTGGGCTTCACCGGGCGTAAGGAGGGCATCGCAGCCATCGCCACCGCGACGCTCGTCAGCCCATGACCGCACGCCGATGACCCCCGCCCGCCTCATCGCGACCTTCGGCGGGGTCGGGCTCGCGCGCCCCGCCCCCGGCACCTGGGGTTCTGCCGCGGCGCTGGCGCTTGGCCTCACCATCGACCGGTGGCTCGGCTTCCCCGCACTTCTCGCGGCCACCGTCGCGGCCACCGCCCTGGGGTTCTGGGCCGTCGGGGAGGAACTCCGCGGCCGGCCGGGCGAGGACCCGCAGGAATTCGTCATCGACGAGGTGGCGGGCCAGTGGCTGGCGCTGCTCTTCCCCGCCGCAGCCTTCTGGTGGCGCGGCGCCGAGATGGTCTGGCCGGGCTGGGTCGCGGCCTTCCTCTTCTTCCGGCTCTTCGACATCTGGAAACCCTGGCTGATCGGCCGCGCCGACCGCCGCCGGGACGCGGCGGGGGTGATGCTCGACGATCTCTGGGCCGGGCTCTTCGCCGGGGTCGCGGTCTGCGTTGCGGCCGGTGCCGCGCACGGGGTCCTGATGCGATGACCCTGGCACTGGCGAAACGGGTGCTTTCCGCAGCGCGGACGAAGCGCTGGCGCATCGCCACCGCCGAAAGCTGCACCGGCGGGATGGTTGCGGCGCGGCTGACCGACATCGCCGGATCGTCCGACGTGTTCGAACGCGGCTTCGTCACCTATTCCAACCGCGCCAAGGAAGAGATGCTGGGAGTCCGCGCCGCAACCCTCGCCGGCTTCGGCGCGGTCAGCGAAGCGGTGGCGCGCGAGATGGCGGAAGGCGCACTTGCGCATTCCGGCGCCGATCTGGCCGTGTCGGTCACCGGCATCGCCGGGCCCGGCGGGTCGGAGTTCAAGCCCGAGGGGCGCGTCTGCTTCGGGATCGCGGCGCGCGGCCGTCCGGCGCGGGCCGAGACAACCGAATTCGGCGCCATCGGCCGGCGCCGGGTGCGCGAGGCGAGCACCCGCCGCGCCCTGGCGCTGCTGCTTGCGGCGCTGTTTCAGCCCGGCCCGTAAAGCGCCGCCGCGCGGGCCTCGAAGGCACGCACCACGCGCCGCATCGCCTCGTCGAAGACCAGCCCGATCAGCTTCTGCAGGACGTAGTTGCGGAACTCGAAATCCACGAAGAACCGCACCTCGCAGCCACCCTGCGGCCGGTCCTCCAGCGCCCAGTCCGACCGCATGTGGCGGAACGGGCCTTCCAAGTATTCCGTATGAATATCAAACGTCTCCGGCCGCAAGGTAACGCGGCTTGTGAAGCGTTCGCGGAACACCTTGAAGGAAATCACCAGATCCGCCTCGACCACCTCCGACCCGTCCGGCCGCAGGTCGCGCGACCGTATGCGTGCGGCCGAGGTCCAGGGCAGGAACTCCGGATAGCGCCCCACATCCGCGACCAGATCATAGATCTGCCGCGCCGTGTAGGGCAGCACGCGTTCTTCCCGATGCGTCGGCATGGCTTCGGCCCGCTCCCCTTCCCGTTCCCTTGCTTCCGGCCCCTGTCCGGCCCCTGTCCGGCCCCTGTCCGGCCCCCCCAGTCCGGCGCGTGACACCGGCCCCTGCTCTCGCTAAAGCTTGGGCCGAAATCAAGAGGCCGCCATGACTGACCGGGCTTACGTAATCGACCCCCTGATCTCGGCCAAGGCCATCGCCGCCCGCGTCGAGGCGCTGGCGGCCGAAATCACCGAAGCCTTCGCCGGCACCGGAAAGCTGGTCGTGGTGGGCCTGCTGCGCGGCTCGTTCGTGTTCATCGCCGATCTGGTGCGCGAAATCGACCTGCCGGTCGAGGTCGATTTCCTCGAAGTGTCAAGCTACGGCGACGCGATGGAATCCTCGCGCGAGGTGCGCATCCTGAAGGACCTGCGCGGCGACATCGCGGGCCGCGACGTGTTGGTGGTCGAGGATATCGTGGACACCGCCTTCACGCTTGCCGCCGTGCTCCGGCTGCTGGCGACCCGGGGGCCGGCGCGGCTGGAGGCCTGCGCGCTGCTCGACAAACCCTCGCGGCGCGAGGCCGAGGTCGCGGCGCGCTGGATCGGGTTTCCGATTCCGGATGAATTCGTCGTGGGTTACGGCATCGACTTCGCGCAAAGGAACCGCAACCTGCCCTATATCGGCAAGGTCCGCTTCACCGGCAAGCCGGGGCAAGCGTGAGCCCGCTCTGGTTCCTGCGGATGAAGCGCTGGGCGGCCAACCCGCCCTCGGCCGCCCGGGTGAAGTTCGTGCTGGGGATCGTCGCCCTGGCGCTGGCGATCCTCGCCGCCGAGCGCGCCGGCCTGCTGCCGGACTGGGCGGCGCTCGATCCCAGGGGGCTCAGGCCGTAGCGTTTGTCGCTGCCGCCGCGATCCGGTTCGCAGACCGGTAACCCGTCCCGGGCCCGACCCGGGACTTCATCCATCCCGAGGCGGCGCGGGTTGAAGGCGGGGCCCCGGGTCGGGCCCGGGGCGCGGCGTCACAAGTCCGATCGAAAGCGAGACGCCCCGATCGGGCTGGCTTTCGTCTGCCCCCCGCCCCCAATGGCAGGGCCCATCGGCCCTCCCACGCCACCACGGCCCCCCCCTCTCCCCCCGGTCGCCAAAGCGACCGGGGATCGCCCGTCCGCCCACTCGGGCGGGCGATCCCCCCTGTCATCGCGCGTCGGCGGCCGGGTGGCACCGCTTCCGCATGAGCGGGGGCATCCTTCCACTTGAAGGCTGCCTTTTCCCGCTCACCCCGGCCTTGGGCGGGCGGCGGTTCCGCCCCGGCTCTTCGCGCCCCCGACCTGCCGGCGCCGCACCCTACCCCCGCCCCGCCAGCCGCGCTGCCTCGCGCGCCAGCTCCGCCGCCAGCAGCGTGCGCACCTTGGCGATGCGCGGCACGTCGGCAAGATCGGCATGGCTCGCCACCCAGATCGGCACCGACATCCGCGGCATCGCCTCTGCCAGCCGCTCCAGCCGCAGGTCGGCGTCCCCGGCGATGCAGGGCAGCGCCGCGATCCCCTCGCCCTCCGCCGCCATCCCGGCCAGCACCAGGAAGCTGTCGGCCGAAGCCGATGCGCGTGCCAACCCCGGACTGCCCTCCAGCCAGCGCCCCGGTCCGGTCCCCGCCAGCACGCCGGACAGGCCCAGCCAGCGGTCCGGCCGCGTGCCGGCGCGGACATAGGCGGCGAAACCCAGTTCCGCCGCCCTTTCGCCGACCAGATGGTCGGCCAGTTCCGGCGCCGGGCGGACGGCGATTTCCGCCTCGATCCGCCCCAGATCGGCATGGCTGTTGGAACACAGGATGTCGATCCGCAGCTCGGGCGCCACACGCCCAAGCCGCGCCGCCACCCCCGGCAGGATCACCGCGCAGAGCGTGTCGGTCGAGGTGACCCGCACCCGCCCGTGCAGCGGCTCGCGCACCCCCGCCGCGAGCCGGCCGAAGGACTGCACCGCCGCGTCCACCTCGCGCACCGCCGCGATCAGTCGCGCCCGGTCGGCCGGAACCGCATAGCCGCGCGGCGTCTTGTCGAACAGCACCGTGCCGGCCGCCTCTTCGAAGGCCGCGATCCGGCGCAGCACCGTGGCATGGTTCACCCCCAGCATCCGCGCCGCCCCGCTGACCGATCCGGTCTCCGATACCGCGAAGACAAACCGCAGGTCGTCCCAGTTCTGCCGCCGCATCCCCGCCTCCGCCTTCCCGCACCAAGCCCCGGCGCCCTGTGCGTATTGTCACAGCGACGCCGCAGTTTTTCCAGATGGCGTGATCCGCACACAGGTTTACCCTGTCACCGTCCTGTACATGGAGGTTTCAGTGATGAAGAGACTTGCGATTCTCATGGCGGTCGCGGGCATCGTCGCCGGCGGCGCGGTCGTCGCGCAAGACGCGCCCTTCGGCATGCAGATCAAGGCCCGCCAGGGGATGATGGCCTATCGCGCGCTCAACATCGGCGTCCTCGCCGGCATGGCCAAAGGCGAGGTGCCCTATGACGCGGCGGCGGCGCAGAAGGCGGCCGACAACATGGCGGCGATGAACGGCGTCGACGCCTCGATGCTCTGGCCGCCGGGCTCGGGCAACAGCGCCAACCCCGCCAGCACGGCCACCGACGCGATGTGGGCCGACGGGTCCGACATCATGGCCAAGCACATGGCCTTTGTCGATGCGGTGACGGCGATGCAGGCCGCCGCCGGCAAGGACCTCGACAGCCTGAAGGCGGCGATCGGCCCGCTCGGCGGCGCCTGCGGCGACTGCCACAAGGCTTTCCGGGTCCAGAACTAGGCCCGGCCCCCGGACCGGGCGCGCGATCTTCGGCTTGCGCGCCCGGCCATTCGCGCTATGCCTGAACCATCGCCCCGGCGATGGAGGAGCGATGTGCGCCGCCTGCTGATCATTCTCGCGCTCATCGGGTCCGTGGGGCTCGCGGCCTTCTGGTACCTGACGATCCCGCAGACCCGCGACCCCCTCGCCATTGCCGGGCTGACCGGCGATCCCGCCCGGGGCGAACAGGTCTTCTGGGCGGGCGGCTGCGCCAACTGCCATGCCGCCTTCGACGCCAGGGGCGATGCGAAGCTCCGCCTCGGCGGCGGGCAGCGCTTTGCCACCCCCTTCGGCACCTTCATCGCCCCGAACATTTCGCCCGATCCCGACCACGGCATCGGCGGCTGGCGGCCCATCGACCTTGCCAACGCGATGACGATGGGGGTTTCGCCCGACGGCCGACACTACTTCCCGGCCTTTCCCTATGCAAGCTTCTCCCGGGCGACGATGCAGGACGTGGCCGACCTTCACGCCTTCCTGATGACCCTGCCGCCGGTCGCCGAACCCAGCCTGCCGCACGAGGTTGGCTTTCCCTTCAACATCCGGCGGTCGGTCGGCATCTGGAAACTCCTCTACCTCCGCAAGGACTGGGCGGTTCCGGGCGATCTGCCGCCCCCGGCGGCGCGCGGGCGCTACATCGCCGAGGCGCTCGGCCATTGCGGCGAATGCCACACGCCGAGGGACGCGCTGGGGGGCATGCAGCGGGCGCGCTGGCTGGCGGGCGGACCGGCGCCCGACGGCAAGGGGAAGTTCCCCAACATCACCCCGGCCAGGCTGAAATGGTCCGAGGCGGACATCGCCGAATACCTGAAATCCGGCTTCACCCCGGATTTCGACAGCGCCGGCGGGCATATGGCGCTGGTGGTGGAAAGCTTCGCGCACCTCACCGACGCCGACCGCGCCGCCGTCGCGGCCTATCTCAAGGCGGCTCCGGCAGTCGAATAGGGGCTCCGCTGCCCTCCTCATTCACAGACCGCGCGAACCGGAATAAGCTCGCCCCCATGGCCGAGGTCGTGATCCTCATTCCCGCCGCCGGCGCCGCGCGCCGGATGCTCGGGGCGGACAAGCTGATGGAACCGGTCGGCGAAGAGACCGCGCTGCGCCGCGCCGCCCGGCTCGCCGCTTCGACCGGGGCGCGCGTGGCCGTCACCCTGCCGCAGGGCGGCCCGCACGCCGCGCCGCGCCGGGCGGAACTCACCGGGCTCGGGGTGACCGCGATCCCGCTTCCCGACGCGCATGAAGGCATGGCCGCCTCGCTCCGCGCCGGGGCGCGGGCGGCGGGCGCGGCCGAAGGGCTGATGGTCCTGCTGCCCGACATGCCGGGGATCGGCGGCGAGGACCTCGCGGCGCTGATCCGCGCCTTCGCGGCCGACCCGACCCGCCCGGTCCGGGCCGCTTCCGGGGACGGCCGCCCCGGCCACCCCGCGATCCTGCCCCGTCGGCTGTTCGCAGACCTCCTGGTTCTCGCCGGCGACGAAGGCGCGCGCCGGGTTCTCGCGGGTGAAGTGGTGACCCTGGTGCCGCTCGACGGCGACCGCGCGGTCACCGATCTCGACACCCCCGAGGACTGGCAGGCCTGGCGGGCCGGCGGCAACGGCTAGGGCGGTTTGCGCTCATCCGGAATCCCCCTTCAATCCCCCCCCCGCGACAGAGGGCGGAGGAAAGGGGAACTCCGCTCCGCCGCGAAGGGCGTTGCAGCGCATTGCATCCGACCTGAATCGCCTCCTCCTTCCCTCCCCCTGCGCGACAGAGGGCGGCGCCCGACCGCGGGTGGGCGCGCTGACGGCGTTGGTCCGCACTTTATGGTGCCTCCAACCCTGACGGTGTTCCCGCAGGCAAACGCTGCGGTGGCGCCCGCCCGTTCGGGCGATCGGGCGCCGCCCGGGCCGCTTCGTGGCTGTTCCGGGCAAGGGGCGGGTGATGAGGGCGGAGCAGGAAGAAAGCAAAACGCCTTAACGGCTAATTCACTCAAAGCCATCCAATCGTATGGCATATTGCTGGCATATTGCTGGCAGGTTGCAGGCACCCTGCGAACGGTGCGGAAGCCGATGATTAATGCAGCGTCCGCAAGGGCTTGCGGCAGGGTTCCAAGCTTCCCGCCCGGCCTCAATGGGCGCCCCGGGCAAGACCCTTTTCTGGTCGCCGCCTAAAGACGCGTTGACGCACTCCCCCCGCCGGAAGGCGGCCTCGGCGCGCGGAGATTGAGAACGATGCCCGCGAAGATCATCGCCGCGCCGATCGCCACCGACGGCTCAAGCACCTCGCCATAGAAGCCCCAGCCAATCACCGCGATCACCGGCAGGCGGGCGAAGTCGACGGGGACGACGACGGACGCGGGCGCCAGCGTCAGCGCCTTCGTCAGGCAGAAATGCGCCCCGATCCCGGAAACGCCCAGCACCACCAGCCATGGCGCCGTCTGCGCGGTCGGCCAGACCATCGCGCCGTCGGAAAGGACAACGATCAGGCTGAAGGCCGTCTGCATCAGCGTCAGCCAGAACAGGATCGACAGGATCCCCTCGACCCGGGTCAGCGCCTTGGTGATGACCGAAGTAGCGCCGAAACACACCGCCGAAGCGGCCGCGGCCAGCACGCCGATCTCGACATGCCCGAAGTCCGGCCGGGCGACGACAAGCACCCCCGCGAAACCCAGCACCGCCGCCGCGCCCTTCGCCCAAGTCATGCGCTCGCCCAGAAACAGCGCCGCGAGCAGCATCACCCAGATCGGCGATGTGAACTCAAGCGCGAAGACCTGCGCGAGCGGAATCAACGGGATAGCGAAGAACCACAGGTTCTGCCCGGCATAGTGGACAAGGTTCCGGGCCAGGTGCTGCGGCAGCCGGCCGCTCTTCACCCCGGCCAGCTTTCCCCGCACCCCGCCTACCGCGACGACGATCAGAAACCCGATGGCCGACCGCCAGAGCATCAGTTCGAACGTGTCATGCACGCCGTGGATGGACCGGCTCGCGATCGCCATGGCCGAAAACGCGGCGATGCAGCCGCTCATCCACGCGGCCGCCGCCAGCGGGCGGTTGGGCACAGGGCTCATGCGCGGCCTACCGCGACATCGCCCACGGCGCGGCGGCCCGGGGGCACCGGCGGCGGCTTCAGCGGAACAGCACCATCGCGTCGGGCGACCAGGCAATCCGCGCGCGCTCGCCCAGTTCCAGCACCCGCCGGCCGGGAACGTTGCGCATCGACAGGCGCACCGGCTGGGCCACCCCGTCGAAGGTCACGTCGTAATAGGTCATGTCGCCGAAATAGACGACCTCGCTGATCGTGCCCTGCGTCTCGCGGTCGGTCGCGGCCTGGCCTTCGTAGAGGATCGTCAGCGTCTCGGGTCGGAACCCGACGCTCACCCCCTCGCCCCCCGATGACGCCGGCGCCTGGTCGGTGCCGATCCGGCAGGCACCCATGCCCCCGATCTCCACCTCGATATGCCCGCCGCCCTCGCTGGCCACCTTCGCCGGCAGGAAGTTCATCACCCCGATGAAATCCGCCACCGCCCGCGTCTTCGGCTTGCGGTAAAGCGTCTCGGGATCGTCAAGCTGGGCGATCTGGCCCTCGAACATCACCGCGATCCGGTCGGACATGACCAGCGCTTCTTCCTGGTCATGGGTGACCAGGATGAAGGTGATGCCCACCTGCCGCTGCAGCTTGATCAGCTCTTCCTGCATGGTCCCGCGCAGCTTCTTGTCCAGCGCCGACAGGGGCTCGTCCAGCAAAAGCACCTTTGGCTTCAGGATCAGCGCCCGCGCCAGCGCCACCCGCTGCCGCTGCCCGCCCGACAGCGCATGCGCCGCCCGCGCCCCGTAGCCCTTCAGGCCCACCATCTCCAGCGCCTCGCCCACCGCCTTGTCCTTCTCGGCGGTGGAACGGGGGTCCTTCCGCAGACCGAAGCCCACGTTCTGCGCCACCGTCAGATGCGGGAAAATCGCGTAGGACTGGAACACCATGTTGGTCGGCCGCACGTTCGCCGCCACCCCGTCCATGTCCTTGCCGTCGATCATGATGACGCCGGACGAGATGTCCTCGAACCCCGCGATGGTGCGCAGAAGCGTGGTCTTGCCGCAGCCCGAGGGCCCCAGAAGCGAAAAGAACTCGCCCGCCTTGATGGTGACGTCGATGCCCCTCAGCGCGTGGTAGGTGCCGTAATATTTGTGCACCTCGCGGATATCGATCATCGGCTTGGCGTCGTTGGAGAAAGTCACAGGAAGCCTCCGGTATCCTTGGCGCCGGTCTTTGCGACCCCCCGGCGGCGGAAATATTCGGCGATGGCGAGCAGCGCGATCGACAGGCAGACCAGAAGCGTGCCGAGCGCCATGATCACCGGCAGCCCGCTCGGGAAGCGGAGCTGCGAGAAGATGTAGATGGGCAGCGTCACCGTCGATCCGGCGACGAAGAAGGCGATGATGAACTCGTCCAGCGAGATGATGAACGAGATCAGCATCGATGACACGATCCCCGGCATGACCAGCGGCAGGATCACCAGCCGGAAGGTTGAGATGCGGGTCTCGCCCAGGTCGATGGCGGCTTCCTCCAGCGACTTGTCGAGGCTGAGGAATGCGCCGTTCAGGATCGCGATGGTGAAGGGCGTACAGACCAGGATATGGCCCAGGATCACCGCGCCCATGCCCAGCGGGATGTTCACCACGTTGATGAAGATGACCAGCAGCGCCACCGCCAGGATGACTTCCGGCATCACCAGCGGCAGCATGATGAAGCCCATCATCGCGCCCTTGCCGCGGAAGTCGTAGCGCGTCGAGGCGCGAGCGGCGAAGACACCAAGCGCGGTCGAGCAGACCGAGACCGTGACGGCGATGATCAGCGAGTTCTTGACCGCGTCATGCAGCGCGTTGTTGTCAAGAAGCGACGCGAACCATTTCAGCGAAAACCCCTTCAGGGGGAAGGCGATCACGGCGGCGTCGTTGAAGGCGAAAAGCGGCAGCAGGAAGACCGGCGCGAACAGAAAGATCAGGTAGCCGTAGGAATAGACGCGAAGCCAGGAGAGTTTCATCGGTTCCGTCTCCCTCTACCTTTGGGCGCGCAGGAAGCGCCGGTTGAGCATGAGGAAGGCGACCGAGACGATGCCGACGATCACCATCGTGGTGACCGAGATCGCTGATCCGAGCGGGTAGTTGTCAAGCTTCAGGTATTGAAGCTGGATCATGTTGGCGATCAGCCGCCCTTCGGGCCCACCGACAAGCTGCGGGGTGACATAGTCGCCGACAGTGGGGATGAAGACGATCAGCGTCGCGCCCACCACCCCCGGCATCGACAGGGGCAGCGTCACCCTGAGGAACGTCACCCATTTCGACTCGCCCAGGTCCTGCCCGGCCTCCAGAAGCGACCGGTCGATCTTTTCCAGCGCCACATAGATCGGCAGGATCGCGAAGGGCGCATAGGCATGCGCCAGCGTGATGATCACCGAGTTGACGTTGTAAAGGATGAAGGTCAGCGGCTCGGAAATCAGCCCGATGCCCATCAGCGCCGAGTTCACCACCCCGTCATAGCCAAGGATCACCTTCCACAGGAAGACCCGGATCAGGTAGCTGGTCCAGAACGGAATGGTGATCAGGAAAAGCCAGATCGACTTCCGCGACGCCGGCACGTTGAAGGAGATGTAGTAGGCGATCGGATAGGCGAGCAGCACGGTGACCAGCGTCACCACCGCCGAAACCATCAGCGAACGGCCCCAGAGCAGAAGGTTCCGCGGGTCGGTCCAGGCTTCCGTGTAGTTCGAGGTCGTGAAGTCCCGGACGATCCGCTCCGCCCCCGACCCGTCGGTCAGGAACGACAGGACCAGCACCGCGAGCAGCGGCAGGCCAAGCAGCAACGCCGCGTAGACGAAGGTCGGGCTGATCAGGGCATAGCCGTTGAAGGCCGGCGACCGGCTCAGCCGATCCCATCTGGATGACACGTCTACCCCCTGTCCCGTTCGGGTCTTCGCCCTGTCTCGCACGAAGGGCCGCGCCGTGAAAAGCCCTTTCGCGCCACCCCGCGTCCTTCGCGGGGCCGGCTCCGGCGAACGCCCGCCCGGGCCAGCGACGCCCGGGCGGCCCGGCTTCAGCCGCCGACTTCCTCGATCGCGATCGAGCGTTTCTTCAGTTCGGCATGAAGCGCCGGCACCACCCTGGCCTGGCTCACCGCCAGCCGGAGCGCATCGCCAAGCTGCCCCTCGCTCGCCGCCGAAGCGACACGCCAGACCAGCCTGCGCCGCGCCCCGTCATCGTAGACGATCTCGGTCGCGCCGACCGGGGACCTGCGCAACCCAAGGAAATCCGCGCCCCCGCAGGAGCTGTGGTAGCATTGGACGGGCATTTTGCCGCTCTTCTCTCTGCCTCAAGACCCCGATCCTCGCTCCGCAGCTGACCCTGCGTCAACCGGGGCATGCGGGATTTCCATTCGCCCGAGTCCGCCCTGCAACAGGTCAGCCGAAACGAAGCGCCGCGACCAGTGCGGCAAGCGCGAGGAAAAGCCCCGACATGGCGATGCCCGCCTTGAAGGCGAGGGCGCTTTCGGTGCCGATGTCTTCGGGGCTGCGGGTCGAGATCAGGAACGGCCGCCCCTCGGCCGGGCCGATCAGCAGCGCGCCCTTGGCCTCCCGCGCCTCGCCGAGCACGAAGACCGGATCGCCGGCGAAGATGTAGCGTTCGCGGTAGCGGAAGCGGCGCTTGGGATCGGACATGACCTCGATCCCGCGCCCCTCGCCGATGCTCATGGTTCCGGGGCGGATCTCGGGGTCGCGGTCGCCCGGCCGCTCCTGCGGCCCGTACCACTCGCTCCAGCCCGCGTGGAAGACCGTTGCCCCCTCCGGATCGGCGGATGCGGCCCCGCCGTTCCAGCCGAACCGGATCGGCCGCCGGGTGGTTTCCGAGAAGACCTCCTGCCAGCGGTACTCGCGGTCGGAACGGTCGGTGGCGTTATTCAGCCGGCTTTCCTCGACCACCGCCTCGGCCCAGGCGCAGGCCCTGCCGGTCAGCGGCGCCTTCGCACCGGCCTTCCCGTCCACGCGCCCGGTCGCAAGGCAGACGCCGCCGGTCACCAGATCGACCGAGGCGGGGCTCAGCGCGGCCAGCGCCCTGGCGTTCCGCCGCGCCCAGATCGCGCCAGCCGCCATCGCTGCGGACAGGGCCAGCGGGATGCCGAAGGTAAAGGCGAAGACGCCGAAGGACGCGTCCTTCAGGAAGTCAGCGATGGCGCTCATTCCCGGCGCTCCCGTTGGGTGTCGCGCGAACTTTCCGTCACACGCCGTTCACGGTCAACAGCCGCAAACAAAACGGCCGCCCCCAGGGGCGGCCGCAACGACCGGAAAGACCGGCGATCAGCGCTTCGAGAACTGGAAGCTGCGCCGCGCCTTGCGCTTGCCGTACTTCTTGCGCTCGACCACGCGGCTGTCGCGGGTCAGGAAGCCTGCCGCCTTCAGGGCCGGGCGCAGCGCGGGCTCGTAAAGCTGCAGCGCCTTCGAGATGCCGTGCTTCACCGCGCCCGCCTGCCCCGAAAGCCCGCCGCCCACGACCGTCGCCATCACGTCGAACTGGCCTTCGACATTGGCGATGGTGAAGGGCTGCTTCAGGATCATCTGCAGCACGGGGCGTGCGAAATAGACCGACATGTCCTTGTCGTTCACCATGACCTTGCCCTTGCCGGGCCTGATCCAGACGCGCGCTATGGCGTTCTTGCGCTTGCCGGTGGCATAGGACCGGCCCAGCGCATCGCGTTCCGGCAGGCGGGGCGCGGCGGCCGGGGCCAAGGCGACCGCCTCGGCAGACGTGCCCGACACGGCGGTCTTCAGGTCGTCGAGGGATTTGATTTCGTCGGCCATTTTCACGCGCTCCGGGTGTTCTTCGGGTTCAACGCCTTGACGTCGAGCACTTCGGGGTTCTGCGCCACATGCGGATGATCGGTCCCGGCATAGACGCGCAGATGCGTCATCTGTTCCTTGCCGAGGCGGTTGCGCGAAATCATCCGCTCCACCGCCTTCGTCACCACCCGCTCCGGATGGGCGCCTTCCAGCACCTGCTCGGCGGTGCGGAACTTGATCCCGCCCGGATAGCCGGTATGCCACCAGTATCGCTTGTCGGTGCGCTTCTTGCCGGTCATCTGCACCTTGTCGGCATTGATGACGATGACATTGTCGCCCATGTCCATGTGCGGCGTGAACGTCGGCTTGTGCTTGCCGCGCAGGCGGTTGGCGACAATGACGGCGAGGCGGCCCAGCACGACGCCCTCGGCGTCGATCAGGATCCACTTCTTGTCGATGTCCGCAGGCGTGGCGGAGAAGGTTTTCATGGTCTTGGCCCCAAGGCTGGCGGGTCGGCGCGGAACCGGCACGCGGCCCCGCTTCGGATGCGCGCTTCTCGGCGATCACGGCGCCAAGGTCAAGAGGCCGATGCGCGATAAAATGCCCTGATTTCAGTGCATTGCAGAATAGGTATCTAAATACCTAGATTTCGCGCCGCTTCCCGCGCCGGATCGCGCCTGTCGAAGCCAGCGCTGCCAGCAGCACCGCGGCGAACGGCCCCCCGCCGCCGGGCAGCGGACCAGGGGCCGGAGCCGCGATGGCGCCGGCCGGGGGCAGGGGCTTGGCGAACAGGTAGAAGCCCTGGGGCGGCCAGACGACGACGGGCAGGGGAAGCCGCTTTCCGGACGGGGCCGGCAGGGCCACCGCGAAAAGGCGCGTCTCGACCTCGAGAACCGGCCCGTCATACAGCGCCAGCACCAGCGCACGTTCGATGAAAAGCGCGGGCAGGACAAAGTCCGACAGTCGCGCGCGCCCTGTCCGGGCACCGGCCGTGCCTGTTCCGCCCGGCGCCGGCAGGATCACCATCGCCGCGCCGGCCCGCGGCAGCGGAAGCCCGACCTGCGTCCCGGCCGGTGCGTCACCATGCCCCGGGCGCGCCAAAGGTCCCTCGGTGATCCCCGCCGGGACAGGTCCCTTGCTCGACACCGCGAAGCTGACGGACACCGGGACGGACCCGGCCACCGTCGCCGCGATCGTCGCATCCTCAAGCCACCGCCACGCCGCTCTCCATGCCCGCGGTTCGGCCGCCCCCTTCAGCACCGGGGCCGCCAGCATGCGGGCCGCCATGGCACCTGTACGGGCGGTCCAGCCGCCCGGGTCGGGCATCGCGCCATACCCCTGGCGGCCGTCCCGGATCGCCGCGTTCCTCCGTAATCCGCCGAAGGGAAAGGCGCCCACCTCGACCGGTTCGCTCAGCGTCATGCACCCCTGCGCCGGCAGCAGCAGCGCGCATTCCGGAAGATCCGACGGTTCAAGGGATCCGGCCATGACCGGAGAGGCCGGCGCCGCGACCGCGGACAGCCAGATCAGGACAGCGCAAATCCAGTCCCCTGGTCGGAAGCGCATTGGCAAAGGGGCCCTTCTGTGCCGGAGCTTTCGCCAAGCCTCGCGCGTGAGGGTGGTCGCTTCGTGGAGAAGCTGGTGTCGAACCGTGATAAGATCATGGCGGAGCGTTCGGCCGACGGGGTAATGACGCTTGCGCCGCCCGGATTGACCCTGCCCCGGAAACAGCGCCCCGGAGTCTCGGACTGTCCGCCCTCCGGGGCCGGGCGGTCAGGTTTCGCTTGGCCGGGTCGCGCAGCCCACGTAGGCTTTCCCCTGAACGGGAGACTTCCGATGACCGAACCGATCCTCCCGCGCGCTGACGCCGACGGCGTGGCGACGCTGACGCTGAACGCGCCGGACCGGCTGAACGCGCTGTCCGACGCGATGCTCGCCGCGCTGCAGGCCGCGCTCGATGCCGTCGCGGCGGACCGCTCGGTCAGGGTGGTGATCCTGCGGGCGGCCGGCATGGCCTTCTGCGCCGGCCATGACCTGAAGGAAATGCAGGCCGCTCGCGCCGCACCCGACAAGGGCGCGGCCCGCTTCGCCGATCTCTTCGCCCGCTGCGCCGACGTGATGCAGGCCATCCCCCGCCTGCCGCAGCCGGTGATTGCCGAGGTGCAGGGCGTAGCCGCCGCCGCCGGCTGCCAGCTGGTCGCCAGCTGCGATCTGGCCGTGGCCTCGGAAACCGCGCGGTTCGGGGTGAACGGGGTCAACATCGGGCTCTTCTGCTCGACCCCGATGGTGGCGCTGACCCGCAACGTGGCGCCGAAGACCGCCTTCGAGATGCTGACGACCGGCGGCTTCATCGACGCCGCCCGGGCGCGCGAAGTCGGGCTGGTGAACCGCGTCGTCCCGCCCGACGCGCTGGCCGGCGAAACGCTGGCGCTGGCGCGGAGCATCGCGGCCAAGCTCGGCCCGGCGGTCCGGATCGGCAAGCGGACCTTCTACGACCAGCTCGGCCTGCCGCCGGCGGACGCCTATGAACTCGCCGGGCGGGTGATGGTGGAAAACATGCTCTGGCGCGAAACCGACGCCGGCATCTCGGCCTTCCTCGGCAAGGGCAAGCCGGACAAGCCGGCGGGCGGGGCCTAGGGCCGGCGCGGGGCCGGCTCAGGGCTCTCCGGCCCGCGCCGCCGCCAGCCGGGGCGCAAGCCGCAGGCCAAGCGCCAGCGCCGCGACCGCCATGATCAGCGCCGCCGCCACCACCGCCCGGCCGCCCCCCGCGCCCAGGATCAGCGCGCCCAGAACCGGCGCGGCCGCCTGTGCCGAAAGCGGCGCGACGGACAGCACGCCCCAGACCGCGCCGAACCCCCGCTGCCCCAGCACCTCGGCCGCCACCAGCGGCCGCAGGATCGAGACGATGCCGGCCGCCACGCCCTGCACCAGCGCGTAAAGAAACCACGCCGCCGGCACGCCCTTGCCCGCCAGCAGCAGCGCCGCGCCCGCCGCGAAGCCGCCCAGCACCCAAAGCAACGTCGCCCGCAGCGTCAGCCTCTCGCCCGCGAAGATCAGCAGCACCCGCCCGGCCACCTGCGCGGGGCCCAGAAGCGCCGCCACCAGGATCGCCGTGTCATGCGCCGCGCCGCGTTCCATCAGCACCGGCAGCGCGAAGGTGGTCAGCACCGCGTGGTTCAGCCAGACAAGCCCGATCAGGCCCGCAAGCTGCCAGAACGCCGCCGTGGCAAGCGCCGCGCGAACGCTTCCCCCGCCCGCCTTTCCCCCATCCGCCGCACCGCCGGCAGGGCCCGCCTCCGCCCCCATCCGCCGCGTCCCCGCCAGGTTCAGCGGCAGCGTGACAAGCCCCTGCCCCGCCGCCAGAGCCAGCAACGCCCCCTGCCAGCCGAAGGCCTGCGCCAGGCCCTCGCCCAGGGGAAAGGCCAGCGTCGTCGAAAACCCCGCCACCAGCGTCACCCGCAGGATCGCCGGGCGCGCGCCCGCGCCCAGCCGCCGGGTGAGCAGCGCAAAGCAGGTCTCGAACTGCGTCGTCGCCTGGCCGAGCCCGACAACCGCGAAAGCTGCAAGCCAGAGCGCCGCGTTGCCCGCCGCCTGCGAGGCCAGCGCAAGGCCCAGCGCCGAAACGACCGGGCCCGCGACCAGAAGCGCGGCGCCAAGGCCCCGGTCCACCTGCCGCCCGGCGAAGGGCGCCAAGAGCGCGGCGACCGCGAGCCCCAGCGTCGGTCCAGCGGCCAGCGTCGTCCGCGCAAGGCCCGCGCCGGTCGCCGGGTCGGTCAGCGCGACGATCAGCGCGGCGAACGAGAAGGTCTGCGCCACATACCCCGTTGTCTGGCCAAGCGCGACCAGCCAGACGCCCCGCAGCTCCGCTGTCTCGCCCCAGGTCAAACCCGGTAGATCTCGCCGAACTTGGCCTCCAGATAGTCCAGAAGCGGCCCCTCGTCCGGCTCCGCCCCGGTCGCCCGGGCGATCGCTTCGGCGGGCTTGTACAGACCCCCGTGCCGCTGCACACCTTCACGCAACCAGTCGGTCGCGGGCCGGGCGTTGCCCTCGGCCAGATGCGCGTCCAGATCGCCCACCCCGGCGCACAGCGCCCGGAACAGGCAGCCCGCATAGACGTTGCCCAGCGTGTAGGTCGGGAAATAGCCGAAGGCCCCCACCGACCAGTGCACATCCTGCAGCATCCCGTGCGAAGGCCGGTCCACCCGCTGCCCGAAATCCTTGTGGAAGCGCTCGTTCCAGGCGCCCTCGAGGTCCACCACGTCAAGCTCGCCCGCGATCAGCGCCCGCTCAAGATCGAAGCGCATCATGATGTGCAGGTTGTAGTGCACCTCGTCCGCCTCGGTGCGGATGAAGCCGGGGCGGACGCGGTTCACCGTCCGGTAGAACGCCGCCGCGCCGCCGATGCCGAAATCGCCGAACCGCGCCCGCATCCGGTTGAAAAGCCAGCCCGTGAAGGCCCGCGACCGGCCAATCTGGTTTTCATAGATGCGGCTCTGGCTTTCGTGCACCCCCATCGAAACCCCCCTGCCGAGCGGGGTCATGAAATGCGCGGCGTCTATGGCCAGTTCATAGCAGGCGTGGCCGACCTCGTGGGCGGTCGCGTAAAGGCAGTTGAATGGGTCGGTCTCGACCACCCGCGTGGTGATCCGCACGTCCTGCCCCGATCCCGACGAGAAGGGATGCACCGCCAGATCGAGCCGGCCGCGCGACCAGTCATAGCCGAAGGCATCGGCCACCTCGCGCGCGACCGCCATCTGCCCGGCCTCGGGGAAGCGGAAGGCAAGCGGCGCCGGCGCGTCCGTCGCCCCGAGCACCCGTTCCCGCAAGGCGACCAGCCGGGGCCGCATCCGCGCGAACATCGCCCCGACCGTCGCGGCGGTTGCCCCCGGCTCGTGGCCGTCGAGCAGCGCGTCATAGGTGTCGCCCGCGATGCCCCCCGCCGCCAGCGCCGCGCCTTCCTCGCGCTTCAGCGCCAGTATCTCCCGCAGGCTCGGCAGGAAATGCGCCACGTTCTCGGTGGCGCGCGCTTCGGCCCAGATGCCCTGCCCGACCGAGGCCATCCGCGCAATCTCGGTGGCCAGCCGCAGCGGCACACAGGCGCTGCGGCGGAGCGACTGCCCGATCAGCTCGACCGCCCGCGCCTCGGCCGGTGTGGCAGGCTTCGCCGCCGCGAGCCAGTCGCCGATGCGGGGGTCGGTGCGCCGGGCGTGCAGCACCGCTTCCATCGCCGCCGTCTCCTCGCCGCGCTGCGCAGCCGCGCCCCTCGGCATCACCGTTTCCTGATCCCAGCCCAGGCGCTCCGCCACCTGCCCCAGAAGCGCCGTCTCGCGCTGAAAGGCCAGAAGCCCGGCCAGCGCCGTGTCTTGGGCAGTCATCTCGCACCTCGGATCGTCGCGGGAATGGGATAAAGCGCCCGGTGGCGGGCGCGCAGGATCAGCGTCCACAGGACGATCGCGCCCGCCTGATGCGCTATGGCAAGCGGCAGGGGTGCCGCGTGCAGGACGGTGACGATCCCCAGCGCCGCCTGCACCAGGATCGTCAGCCCCACCAGGTGAAAGGCCGCGACCGTGCCGGGATGCACCGACCGGCGGCCCTTCAGCCAGACGATCAGGCCGAGGATCGCCACCAGGTAGGCGCCGATCCGGTGGACGAACTGCACCAGCCCCGCATTCTCGAAGAAGGCCCGCCAGACCGCGCCTCCGCCGGGCAGGTAGAAGGCATCGGCGGGAAAGAAGCTCTCGCCCATCAGCGGCCAGGTCGGAAAGGCGCGGCCCGCGTCGATCCCGGCCACCAGCGCGCCAAGGAGGATCTGCAGGAAACACAGGTGCATCAGCCCCGTCGCCGCCGAAAACAGCCCCGCATCGCCCTGGCGCCGGACCTGCAGCATCTCCGCCGCAGGCCGGGCGAGCGACAGGACATACCAGCTCAGAAGGCCGAGGATGGTGAAGGCCAGCCCCGCATGGATCGCCAGCCGGTACGAGGCGACATCGACCATGCCGGGGCCAAGCCCCGAACGCACCATCCACCAGCCCACCCCGCCCGTCACCCCGATCAGCGCACCCAGGCCGACGAGCCGGGGGGCCCAGCCCGGCGGCACGCGGTTGCGCGCCAAGAACCACACGAACCCCACCGCCCAGACCAGCCCGATCGTCCGGCCAAGCTGCCGGTGACCCCATTCCCACCAGTAGATCGACTTGAATTGCCCGATCTCCATCAGCCGGTTCTGCGTCTGGAACTCCGGCGTCTCGCGATACTTCGCGAACTCCGCCTGCCAGTCGGCCTCGTTCAGCGGCGGAACGGCGCCGGTGACCAGGTTCCACTCGGTGATCGACAGGCCCGAATCCGTCAGCCGCGTCATGCCCCCGACCAGGATCATCGCCGCGACCAGCAGCCACAGCACGGCCAGCCAGCGCCGCACCGGATTGCGGCCCTTCGGCTTCTGCTTCGCGATCATGCCGCCCTGCGGACCGGACGCGGCCTTCGGCCCGCCCACTTCCTCGAAAACGCTGCGCCTGGCGGCCATCCCGGTACTCCCCTGCACGCGCAACCTAGGACCGGCCAACGGGCCCTTCAAGACGGGCCGTCGCCCCGCCCGCGCACGATCTGCCGCAGCATCCCGTGCAGCACCTGCACGTCGGCGCGCGTCAGCGGCATCCGGCTCCACAGGTTGGCCAGGTTCTGCTTCATGCTGGCGGCCTTCTCGGGCGGGAAGAAGAACCCCGCCTGGTCCAGCACCGCCTCGAAATGCCCCGCAAGCCGCGCCACGTCGCCCGCCCCGGCAAAGGCCGTCCCGGCCATGACGGTCACCTCGGGCGGCTGTTCGGCCGTCTGCCGCACCCACTCGTAGCCCAGCAGCAAGACCGCCTGCGCCACGTTCAGCGAGGGGAAATCCGGGTTCACCGGCACCGTCACGATGGCATTCGCCCGCGCCACGTCGTCGTTTTCCAGCCCCGTGCGCTCGGGCCCGAACAGCACCGCCACCCGCTGCCCCCCGGCAATCAGCGCGCGGGCGTGCTGCATCGCGCGTTCCGGTGTCATCACCGGCTTGGTCAGATCGCGCCCCCGCGCCGTCGTGGCGAAGACGAAACCCGCATCCGCCACCGCCTCGGCCGCCGTGGCGAACAGCCCCGCCACATCCAGCACCCGCCCCGCCGCCCCCGAGGCCATCGCCACCGCCTTGGGGTTCGGCCAGCCGTCGCGCGGCTCCACGAGCCGCATCCGCGTCAGCCCGAAGTTCAGCATCGCCCGCGCGGCGGCGCCGATGTTCTCGCCCAGCTGCGGGCGGACGAGGACGAAGAACGGCTGTTCGGTCATGTGGTTCCCGTTTGGCCCCGCGCCTGATACGATGCGCCCGCGATCCGGCGCAAGGAGGGCTGCGCAATGCCGTGGGACGAAGGTCTGGCACAGCTGCTGCGCGACGACCTGGCGGGCGAGCCCGTCACCGAAAGGGAGATGTTCGGCGGCATCGCCTTCATGCGGGCGGGCCACATGGTCGGCGGCATCCACAAGGGCGGCGTCATGGTGCGCGTCGGCAAGCCGAACGAGGCAGAGGCTCTCTCGATCCCCGGCGCCCGGCAGATGACGATGACCGGCCGCGCCATGCCGGGGATGATCGCGCTCAGCGACGAGGCGGCGGCCGACGACGCGCGGCGGGGGCGGCTCATCGGCATGGCGCTCGCCTTCGTCAGGGGGCTGCCGCCGAAGTGAGGCCCTTGGCGCGGGCGGGCGCATCCGCTAATCCCGCCCGGAACCCGCCAGGGGAAGCGCCATGCCCGGACATTCAGCAACCGCGGACCGCCCGCAGCTCTACCTGATCCTGCCGCCGGCGCCCGACCTGTCGGTCTTTCCCGATATCCTCGCCTCGGTCCTCGACCGCACGCCGGTCGCCTGCCTGCGGCTGGCCCTCGCCTCGCGCGACGAAGACACGCTCGGCCGGGCGGCGGACGCGGTGCGCGAGATCGCCCATGCGCGCGACGTGGCGGTGGTGATCGACAGCCATTCCCGCCTCGCCGACCGCCACGGGCTCGACGGGGTGCACCTGCCAGACGGGGCGCGCGGCCTGCGCGACGCGCGCAAGCTGCTCGGCCCCGACGCCATCGTCGGCGCCTATTGCGGCGTCACCCGCCACGACGGCATCAACGCCGCCGAGGCCGGGGCGGATTACGTGGCCTTCGGCCCGGTCG
>JBJXFU010000159.1:0-5535 GCA_046155885.1 Paracoccaceae bacterium | reverse complement strand
AGCCCGCGCCGGCACCGGCGGCCGCGGTCGGGGACGATTGGCGTGAGTTCTGATCCCGCGCGGTTTGGTTCGGGCGATCCGGGCGGGCGCGGGCGATCCCGCGTGTTGATCGTGGACGATTCCTCGACCATCCGCCGCCTGCTCCGCGACCGGCTGTCCGCCGATCCGCGGCTCGAGGTGGTCGGCGAGGCGGCCGACCCGATCGAAGCGCGCGCCATGATCAAGGCGCTCAGCCCCGACGTGCTGACGCTCGATGTCGAAATGCCGACGATGAACGGTCTCGATTTCCTGGAAAAGCTCATGCGGCTTCGCCCGATGCCGGTCGTCATGATCTCCACCGAGACCCATCGCGGCAGCGCCTCGGCGATCGAGGCGCTGGCGCTGGGCGCGGTCGACTGCGTCGGCAAGCCCAATTCGACCGGGCTTCCGGGAGAAACGGTCGACCTGGCCGACATCGTCGTTCAGGCGGCGCGCGCGCGGGTCCGGCCGGGCGGCGCTTCGCCGCGAATCACGCCGCCGGCCGACTTCTCCTGGGGCGGCAAGATCGTCCTGATCGGGTCGTCGACGGGCGGGGTCGAGGCGATCGAAACGGTTCTGTCGGGGTTCCCCGCGAACTGTCCGCCGACGCTGATTGCCCAGCACATGCCCGAGGCCTTCCTGGCCAGTTTCGCCGAACGGCTCGCGGCGCGCATGCGCCCGAAGGTGCGGCTCGCCCGGGACGGCGAGCCGCTGGCGCAAGGACACGTCTTCCTGGCGCCCGGCGGTGACGTTCATCTGGAGGTCCGGACGTCCGTGTCCCCGGAATGCCGCCTGTCACGCGGCGAGAAGCGGAACGGACACCGGCCGTCGGTCGATGTCCTTTTCGGCTCCGCCGTGCCGTTGGCGGAACGGACCGTCGCGGTGATCCTGACCGGAATGGGACGTGACGGGGCGCAGGAGCTCGCCACGCTGCGCGCGGCGGGCGCGCGGACCATCGCCCAGGACGCGGCGACCTCGGTCGTCTACGGTATGCCGAGAGCGGCGCTCGATCTCGGCGGGGTGGAATCCGAGCTGCCCCTGCATGACATCGGCCGGCGGATCCTGGCCCTTGCCTCACAGCACCCGATGCCGGCCGGGCGAACGGCATCGTGAGCGGCTCCAGCCTGAAGGCGCGGGGCGAGGCGGGCGAGCCGCCGGGCTTCGGAAGCGGGACCATCCACATCGGTCGGGGCGACTTCGCCGTCGCGGAAGGTGATGGCCGGCCGATCGGAACGATCCTCGGATCCTGTGTCGCCACCTGCATGTTCGACCCGGTGGCCGCGCTTGGCGGAATGAACCATTTCCTGCTGCCGGACGGGCCGCGGGGATCGGCCTCGGCGGCATTCGGGAGCCACGCGATGGAACTCCTGATCAATGCGGTGCTCAAGGCGGGCGGCGCGCGGCGCAATCTCCGGGCGAAGGTGTTCGGCGGTGCGAGGGTGGTCGCGGGGCTCTCCGACGTCGGCCAGCGGAATGCGGTTTTCGTCAAGGATTTCCTCGATCGGGACGGGATTCCCTGTGTCGGGGAGAGCCTGGGCGGCGAGCATGCCCGCCGCCTCGTCTTCCTTCCCGGCAGCGGGCGCGTCCGCATGGCGTTCGTCCAGGGCCGCATCCTGGAGGCGCCGGCACCGGTTCCGGCGCCTGACGGTCGCGGCGGCGAGCTCGAGCTTTTCTGACGCCGCACCCAAGGCGAAGAATCCCGATGCGGCAGGGCGCAAGCGGCCAGAGCGCGCGGCGGGCCCGGGGCCCGACGCTTCGTCGGAGCGTCTCGCGGCCGGTCCGGAGGACAGCGCACCTAACGGCGCCCGCAACAGCGCGCGCACCAGCAACCGTACCGACAACCGGCGGATCGCGCGGGACCATACCGGCTGGCCCGCGCCCGGCCGAGCCGGGCAGGGTTCGCGTGCCGTCGGGGCCGGCCCGTCAGGTTGACCAAGGAATTCGGTCCCCTCGGATCGGAGAGGCGCTTCGGGCCGCGGATCGGGTCCGAGCCATTTCACCGAACGTGCGGCGGCGACCGGCCCGCGGCGCACGGCCAAACCTCTGCACTTTCGCCGTGAGACGCGGCCGTCGCGGCGGCCGAAGGGCGCTTCGGCCGGGAACCGGGGCGGCGCCGCCGCGCGCGCCGGGGCGGCCGCTTCGGGGCGGGAGTCCTCCGCAGTTTTCAGAGCCAGAAGGTATCCTCGGACCGGCCGGGAGCGGAGAGCGGGTCGGTTGCGGCCGGGGTGACGATGCTGTCGAGGTCGCGAAGGCGCAGCGTTGCGGAAAGCGGGGCGGACCGTACCTCCGCTTCTTCCGGAAGTTCCGCCGCAAGCGCGGCCAGGAGCCGCGCGAGGTCCTGGAGGGACTGGGTGATCAGGTCGATGTGCTGCATTTTCCGGACCGCGCCGCTGGACGGACTGCGGCCCGGGCCGAGATGCGCGATCGCGTCCTGGACCTCGGCCGTCAGTTCGGACAGGCGGCCGAGTTCGGCGCCGATCCGGCCAGCCAGCGCCCTGGCCGCGACGAAGCCCGGTCTCCCGGCGGAACGATCGGGGCCGGCCATCAGAGACGGCCGACAACCGCTTCGATGCAGGCCCTCAGGTCTTGCGGCGCGAAGGGTTTCCTGAGGAAGTTGTTCATGCCGAGCCGGCGCCCGGCGTCGATCAGCTCCTTGTCCGCCCGCCCGGTGATCAGGATGAACCCGACGCCCTTGGTCCGGTCGTTGGTCCGGAGCGCGTGGAGGAGCTGCAATCCGTCCATTCCGGGCATGTTGTAGTCGGAAATGACGAGGTGAACCGGCGCCTTCTGCAAGGCGCCGAGAGCGCCCGGTCCGTCGGAGGCGAAACCGACCTGCCGGATGCCGATGGCGTCGAGCGCCTGGGTGATCAGGCCACGGCTCGTCGACATGTCGTCCACGACCATGATCCGCAACTGGTCCCTGAGCGCCATGTCATGCGTTCCGATCTGTGCTGCGGCGGTAAACCGTTACGCCGGCTTGGATGACCCCGAGTCCCGCCGGAATCCGTTCCGAATGGCCGACGATGAGCCAGCCGCCGGTTGCCAGGGCACGGATGAAGCGCGGCCAGAGCGCCGTCTGACGGGACTGCGAGAAGTAGATGACGACATTGCGGCAGAAGATCGCATCGAAGCGCCCCGCCATCGGCCAGTCCGCGTGCAGGTTGAGTTCGCGGAACGTCACCAGGCCGCGTACCCTGGGCGTCACTTTCCAGCCCTCTCCCGCGCTTTCGAAGTAGCGCCCCCGAAGTTCCGGCTGGACCTGCGAAACCGAGGCCTCATCGTATTCGGCGCGGTCGGCGTCGGCGAGAACGGCCCGGTCGATGTCGGAGGCCAGAATCCGGATGTCACGCTCGCCGGCGTCGGGCAGGAGTTCGAGGATCGTCATGGCGATCGAATAGGCCTCCTGCCCCCGGGAGCATCCGGCCGACCAGATCCGGACCCGCCCGCCCCGCCGGGCCCGGTCGACAAGCGGCGGCAGGATATCGGATCTGAGCAGGTCGAAGTGGTGGGATTCGCGAAAGAAATGCGACACGTTGGTGGTCAGCGCCGAAACCATCTGCAGCCGCTCGCCGGCGCCCTCGGCGGAGGTGACGAGGTCGATATAGGCGCGGTAGTCCGGCAGCCCGAGCGAGCGCAGCCGTCCGGCCAGACGCGACTGGATCATCGAGGACTTGGATTCCGCGATGGTGATTCCGGCCTCGGCCTCGACGATCGCGGCGATCTCGGACAGGTCGCCCGGGCCGGGAGGCGAGACGGCGCGCCGCAGGACAGGTGCGCTCATGCCGCCTCCTTCTCCGACGCGGGAAGCACGGAGCCGAGGTTGAGGACGCGGACCATGCGCCCTTCGACGATGGTGATCGCCTCGACGCAGCTGGTGGTGGAATCCGCGGCAAGGTCCGGCGGCGGCTGCAGTTCGGTCCGCGGCAGCGCGATGATGTCGGAGACCGCTTCGACCAGGAGCCCCGCTGTCTGTGCACCGACCTGCACCACGATGATGACGTTGCGGGCATCGCCCCCGACCGGCGGCATGCCGAGCCGGGTCGACAGGTCGATGACCGGCAGCACGGTGCCGCGCAGGTTGATGACCCCGCGGATATGCGCGGGGGAATGCGGCAGGGGTGTCGCGCGGGTCCAGCCCCGGATTTCGCGGACGGACATGATGTCGACGCTGTATTCCTGCTCGCCGATATGGAACGACAGGAGCTCGATTTCCGTACTGGACTGGATGCGGCCGGTTTCGTTCATCTGGTCACCCTGCAAGCGGAAGGTCATCGGGCCGCGTCCGGCCCGTCGCGATTTCGACCAGATCGGCGGGGTCGAGGATCAGGGCGATCTGGCCGTCCCCCAGGATGGTCGCCGCCGCGACGCCGGGCACGCGCCCGTAGGTGTTGTTGAGACCCTTGATGACGACCTGCCGCTGCTCGACGATCTCGTCCACCACGAGGGCGGAACGATTGCCTTCCTCGGAGGCCGTCAGCAGGACGATCCCGCCCTGGTAGCTCGCCCTCGGCTGCCGGTAGCCGAGTTCGACGCCGAGATCGTAGAGGGGCAGGAAGCCCCCGCGGATGTGGATCACGTTGGTGGTGGGTCCGAGCGGGCGGAGGTCGGCATCCGAGAGGGTCGCGGTTTCCAGGATGGCCGACAGCGGCACGACCAGGGTTTCGCCCGCCACGCGCACCACCATGCCGTCGAGAACGGCGAGCGTCAGCGGCAGGGAGATGGAGAAGATCGAGCCCTGGCCGCGGCGGGATTCGATGGCGATGCGGCCGCCGAGGCCCTGGATGGCGCGCTTGACGACATCCATCCCGACACCGCGTCCGGACAGGTTCGAGACGGTGGAAGCGGTCGAGAAGCCCGGCAGGAAGAGAAGGTTGTCGATTTCGCCGTCGGAAAGCTGCGCTTCGGCGGGGACCAGGCCCTTGGACTGCGCCACCGCGAGAACACGTTCGCGGTTGATCCCCGCGCCGTCGTCGGCGATGTCGATGACCACCCGGCCCGAGCGGTGCTGGGCGCGCAGCGTGATCACGCCCTCTGCCGGTTTTCCGGCCGCGGACCGCGCTTCGGGCGATTCGAGCCCGTGGTCGACGGCGTTGCGGATCATGTGGGTGAGCGGGTCGGCAAGGCGTTCGATCACCGTCTTGTCGACTTCGGTCGCCTCGCCTTCGGTGCGCAGGCGCACCTCCTTGCCGACGGCGGCCGAGGCTTCGCGGACGATCCGGGCCATGCGCTGGAAGAGCGGCTTCACCGGCTGGGCGCGGATCATCATGACGCTTTCCTGGATGTCCCGGGTCAGCATCATGAAGCCTTCGAGGCCGGTCATCACCGCGGTGTCGCGGCCGAGTCCGGCGGCGGCGATGCTTTGCTGCAGCATCGCCTGGTTGATGACCAGCTCGCCCACCAGGTTCACCAGCCGGTCGATCCGTTCGATATCGACGCGGACGGTCGCGCCCTGGCCGTCGGACCCGCCCGGGGACGCGGGCGCGCCGCCCTCGCCGCCGCGCGGCTTCGGCGCCGAGA
>JBJXFU010000136.1:0-6003 GCA_046155885.1 Paracoccaceae bacterium | reverse complement strand
TGTCAAGCTGCGCGGGGTGGAAGGCGAGGAATTCCCCGATCCGCGCCAGCACCCTGACCGCGCCGCGAAGGCAGAGGTTGGCGCGCCAGACTTCGGGCCAGCCGCCGGTGAGGCTGACGCCGCCGGGCGCGGTGCCGGTCACCTCGAAGCCCGCCGCCCGCGCCTCGTCGGCAAGGAAGGGTTCGAGCCCCGGGGCGGTGACGAGGAAAATCTCGAACGGAGCATCCATCCCATCCACTTAAGGCAGGATGAATCCGGACGGAACTGGTGGCTGTCTTCCGGGCCGGGAGAACCCGGGAGATCCTGCGCCAAGCCCTTGCGGACGCTGCATTAACCGCCGGCTTCCGCACCGTTCGCAGGGGGCCAGCAACCCACCAGCAATATGCCCGCAATATGCCATACGATTGGATGGCTTTGGGCGAATTGACCGTTAACCTCGAATCACCTGGGGGCCCCTCTGAAGCCGGGCGGAAGGGGGGGCTGCGGGCTGGTCCGGGCAGGGGCATCGCGCTTTGCCGCCGGCTGCATACCCCGCACCCCTGCCCTTCCCACCCGCCCCGTTCCGCGCGATAAGGCGGGCCATGCTGAAGACCCGCCTGATCCCCTGCCTCGACGTGGCCGATGGCCGCGTGGTGAAGGGCGTGAACTTCGTCAACCTGGTCGACGCCGGCGATCCGGTGGAGGCCGCACGGGCCTATGATGCGGCGGGGGCGGACGAGATCTGTTTCCTCGACATCCATGCCACGCACGAGAACCGCGCCACGATGTACGATCTGGTCACCCGCACGGCCGAGGCCTGCTATATCCCGCTGACCGTCGGCGGGGGCGTACGGAGCCATGAGGATGTGCGGGCGCTGCTGCTCGCCGGGGCCGACAAGGTCAGCTTCAACTCGGCCGCCGTCGCCGACCCGGATGTGATCGCCGCCGCCGCCGACCGCTTCGGCAGCCAGTGCATCGTGGTGGCGATCGACGCCAAGACGGTGGCGCCCGGAAGGTGGGAGGTGTTCACCCATGGCGGGCGGCGGGCGACCGGCATCGACGCGGTGGGCTTCGCGCGTGACGTGGCGGCGAAGGGGGCGGGGGAAATCCTGCTGACCAGCATGGACCGCGACGGAACCCGCGCGGGCTTCAACATCCCGCTGACCCGTGCCGTGGCCGATGCCGTGCCCGTGCCGGTGATCGCCAGCGGCGGGGTGGGTACGCTTGACCATCTGGTCGAAGGTGTGCGCGACGGCCATGCGGCGGCGGTGCTCGCGGCCTCGGTCTTCCACTTCGGCACCTTCACCATCGGCCAGGCCAAGGCGCATATGGCGGCGGCCGGACTGCCCATGAGGATGACATGACAGAGGTTCTGGCGCGGCTGGCGGCCACCATCGAGGCGCGGCGGGGCGCCGATCCGGCTTCGTCCTGGACGGCGAGGCTGCTGGCCGAAGGGCCCGAGGCCTGCGCGCGGAAGTTCGGCGAAGAGGCGGTCGAGGCGGTGATCGAAGCGGTGCGGGGCGACCGGGACCGGCTGACCGCCGAGGCGGCGGATGTGCTTTTCCACCTCTTGGTGATGCTGGCCGCGCGCGGGGTCACGCTGGCCGGGGTGATGGCCGAGCTGGAGCGCCGCGAGGGCGTTTCGGGGGTGGCGGAGAAGGCCGGGCGGGGCGTGCGGGCGGGGCGTGCGGGCGGGGCATGAAATCCCCGCTCTGACCCGATTGCCTTCAGCGCCCCAGAAGGCGCGGGCGTTCGATGGCGGGGCAGCGGTCCTGCACCACGGTCAGCCCGGCGGCGCGGGCCCGGGCGGCGGCGGCCGCGTCGGTGACGCCGAGCTGCATCCAGATGACGGAAAGGCCGGGCAGCGCCGCCAGAGCCTCGTCCACGATCGCGGCGACCGCGTCGGAGCGGCGGAAGATGTCCACCATGTCGACCGCAGCCGCGTCGGGAATCGCGGCGAGCGAGGGCCGCACCGTTTCGCCCAGCGCGGTCTGCCCGGCGAGGCCCGGGTTGACCGGAATGACCCGGTAGCCCGACCGGTGGAGGAAGGCCGCGACGCGGTGCGAGGGGCGTTCGGGTCTGGCCGAATAGCCGACGAGCGCGATGACGCGCACCTTGCGCAGGATCTCGGCTATGGCGCTGTCGGGGGGGTTTTCCAGGTCCTGCACCGTCACCCTGCCCGGAGCAATGTGTCCGTCACAAAAAAGCGCCCGAACCTGTCGGCCGGGCGCCAGTAACGGAACGAGGGACAGTGAACAGAAGCACGACCGTTCCGGGGCCGCGCCTCGTCACTCTCATGTAGAACGATGAACGATCCGTTAAAGTGGCTGTCGCGCAGTCGTGATCGGCGGGCTCCTGCGGCGGGCGGGCCGCCGCTCACGGCTTCACCAGCCCCGGCCAGTTGCGGTCGGCCGCAGCGATGCTGCCGGCTTGATCCCGCTGCCAGGCCTGCGCCGCGCCGCGCGAGGCGCTGAGGTAAAGCCGCCCGCCGACCAGCGAGAAAACCTCCGGGTCGCCCGGGGCGAGGCGGCCCTTCGCCACCGCATAGGCGCAGTAGCCGCCGTATTGCGGCGCATAGCGGAAGGGGTCCATCTCGAACATCGTCATCGACCCGGCGCTTTCGAACAGCCACACCGCGCCGCGCCATTCCACCGCGTACCGCCGGTCGCCGGGAACCGACGCCCGGCGGGTGAAGTAGGCGACCGCGTCATAGCCGCCCAGCGCGAAGCCGCCGGAGGTGGCGTAAAGCGGCTCTTCGGCGCGGGCCGGCGGCGGCGCGGCGACAAACAGCAAGGCGGCCAAGATCGCGGGCAGGATCGCGGCGATGACCGAAGGAAGCCTTGCGGGCAGGAGCGGGCGCATCCTCGGCAGGGCCTTTCTCGCATTGGTCCCAGGTGGACGATCATCGCGGCCCGCCGGTCCCGGCGGAAGGGGGCTCAACCAGTTGTGACCGCAGCTGCCGCTCATGCCGCCGCGGCCGCGTAAAGCGCCACGGCGGCGGCGTTCGAGACATTCAGCGACCCGAACCCGCCGGCCGCCGGAATCCGCACCAGCCGGTCGCAGCCCGCGCGGGTCTTCTCGCGCAGGCCGGCGCCCTCGGCCCCGAGCACCAGACCGAGCGGGCGGCCGGTGCCCGCCGCCAGCCCCTCGGCCAGCGTCGCCCCGGCCGCGCCGTCAAGGCCCAGAAGCACGAATCCCATGTCCCTGAGCGCCGCCATCGCCTCGGAAAGGTTCGTCACCCTGAGATAGGGCTGCCGTTCCAGCGCCCCCGAGGCGGCCTTGGCCAAGGCGCCGGTCTCGGGCGCGGAGTGGTGGCGCGGGGCGATCACCGCGCGGGCGCCGAAGACCTCGGCCGTGCGCAGCACCGCGCCGGCGTTGTGGGGGTCGCTCACCCGGTCGAGCAGCACCGCCAGCGGGCGGCCTTCGCCCGAAAGCATCACGTCGGCAAGGCTTCCCCAGGCCAGCGGCCTGACCTCCAGCGCCGCCCCCTGATGCACGCTGCCTTCGTCCAGCGCCACCGCCTTGGCGAAGTCGCGCGGCTCGGTGATTTCCGGGGCGATCCCGCCCTCTGCCACGGCCTCGCCCAGCCGCTCGAGCGCGTTGCGCGTCACCACCAGGCGTTCCTTCACCCGGCGCGGGTTGATCAGCGCGTCGCGCACCGCGTGGATGCCGAACAGCCAGACCGTCGCGGTGGCCTCGGCGCGGCGGGCGCGTTCCTTTTCGATCACCCAGACGGGCTTCTTCATCAGGCCTCCCCCGCCGCCGCCGGTCCCGGGCCCGTGCCCGTGCCCCGCCGTCCGGCACATTGCCCCGCGCCCCCCGCGCCCGCAAGGCGGGCAGCGGCGGAAGCTGCTAGCCCGCGCCGGTCAGGCTGCTGACCGCGATCCGCCAGGGCCCCCCGGGAACCCGCCCGCAGACGCAGAGCGAGATGCCCTCGCCCTTCCCCTCGCCTTCGGCGAAGTCGGCCAGGAACCAGGCCATGTCGCCCGATCCCGCCGCGCGCCTTACGGTGAGCGTCTTGCCCTCGCCGCCCGTCACCCAGCCCGCATGTGTGGCCGCGATGGCGGCGCGTCCGATCGCCGGGGGCGCGAAGGCCGAAAACATCGCGCCGTCCTCGGCGAACACCGCCGCGCAGCCCGCAGTGTCGCCGGCCCGGTAGGCCGCCACGTAGGCATCGCAGAGCGCTTGGAGTTCCGCCTGGATTGCCACCGCGATCCTCCCCGTCCCAAGACCGGCAGCATGGGAAGGGAGGACTGCCCCGTCAACCGTTCACCCGGTCCAATCTTGCCCGCACCGACCACCCATGCGCCGCAATATCCTTATGGATGGCGGGCGAAAGCCATGAACGTACTGCACCGGGCAAGTCGCGCCCCATTATCTCGCCCCCAGCCCCACCGCCCCACTTGCCCGGAACAGCCGCGTGAGCCACCCGGGCAGCGCCCGACCGCCCCCCGGGCGGGCGCCACCGCAACGGTGGTCTGCGAGAACGCCGTTGGGGTCGGAGGCACCATAAAGCGCGGACCAAAGCCGTTGGTGCGCCCCCCCGCGGTCGGGCGCGGCCCTCTGGTGCGCCGGTTCAAAGGCGGAAGCGATTCAGGACAACGGCTAATCACTGTAAGCGCTCGCCGGAGTCTCTTGAGCCGCCAGCGCCCAGACCCGCTGGGCCGAGTGAAAATCACTCTCATCACGATACCGGAATTTAGCGATCATCAGCACCGCCACGCTATTCCCGGGAATTTCGGTTACATAGGAGTAGCGCTGCGTAATTCCCGGATCGACGAATGTCCATTCCATCTCGCTCGTGACGAATTGCTGTCCGTCATGACGTTTTCTGAAATGCGTCTGCCCCCGAACTTTTGGGCTCTCGCTCGGCGCGACTTCATCATCTATCAGCAGGAACAGCAGGTCGAATTGGAAATCATCAATGAAATGCCTAACTTGACCCTTGTTTGTAAGTGTCGCCTCCACCTCGATCACTATCATTCCGCCCTGCCGGATGACTGGCGAGAAACCGACATCGAATTCAATCCTAGGCTTTGCTTCACGGAACAGGACAAAACGCCAGAGCGCCCACCCCGCGCCGAGCACAATGGCGATCGTCGCTGCAATATCGTTGATGGCCGCAGAAACATCTCTGAGGTAGGAATGGTCCAGAATCGGGGGCCTCCACCTGGAACCCTGTCGCAGTGCCAACGGCTCGACACTCAGGGCAAACTACACCTCCCCGTTCAGCCGGTCGAGCCGCGCGCGCACCGACAGCCCGTGCGCCTCCAGCCCTTCCGACCGCGCCAGCACCTCCGCCGCCCCGCCGATGGCCTTCAGCGCACCGGGGGTCATCCTCGCGATTGTGGTCCGCTTGAGGAAATCCATCACCGACAGGCCCGAGGAAAACCGCGCCGACCGCGCCGTCGGCAGCACGTGGTTCGGGCCGCCCACGTAGTCGCCGATGGCCTCGGGCGTCCACCGGCCGAGGAAGATCGCCCCGGCATGGGTGACCTTGGCCGCCAGCGCCTCGGGGTCCGCGACCAGCAGCTCCAGATGCTCGGGCGCGATCCGGTCGGACAGATCCGCCGCCTCGTCCCAGTCCCTGACCGTGATCACCGCCCCGTGCGCCGCCCAGGACGCCCCCGCGATGGCCCGCCGCTCCAGCACCTCCAGCCGTTTCGCCACCGCTTCCGCCACCGCCCGGCCGAAGCCGGCATCGTCGGTGATGAGGATCGACTGCGCGCTTGCGTCGTGCTCGGCCTGCGCCAGGAGGTCGAGCGCCACCCAGTCCGGGTCGTTGTCGGCATCGGCGATCACCAGCACCTCGGAGGGCCCGGCGATCATGTCGATCCCGACCTGCCCGAAGACCTGCCGCTTCGCCTCGGCGACGTAAGCGTTGCCGGGCCCGGTGATCTTGTCCACCGGCGCCACCGTTTCGGTCCCCCAGGCCAGCGCCGCGATGGCCTGCGCCCCGCCGATCCGCAGGACCGTGTCCACCCCCGCCAACCGCGCGGCATAAAGCACCAGCGGATTGACCGC
>JBJXFU010000123.1:0-18935 GCA_046155885.1 Paracoccaceae bacterium | reverse complement strand
GGGCGGCGCCCGGGTCGCTTCGCGGCTGTTCCGGGCGAAGGGGGGGCGGTTGGGGCGGGGCGGGAAGACAGCAAATCGTCACAAGGGCTCTGGCGGGCAATACGGCGGGACAGGACCGGGCGGGATTTCATTGCGCCCGCTCCCGCCTTAATCTGCCCGCATCCCTTTCCCAAGCCGAGGCCGCCCATGCCCCCCTTCCGCCTTTCCCGCATCGACTGGCCCGATTTCGGCGCCCCCGACGTGCCCGCCCCGCCCGCGCTGGCCGAGATGCAGGCGCGCCTAACCCGCCTCCGCGCCGCGATGGCGGCACGCGGGCTCGACCGGCTGGTCGTCTGCGGCGACCGCGAACATGCCGCCAACCTGCACTGGGCCACCGGCTTCGATCCGCGCTTCGAGGAAGCCTTCCTGATCGTCGCGCCCGAAGGCCCGCCGGTTCTGGCCGCCGGGAACGAATGCCTGCCCTATACCGGGGTTTCTCCGTTGGTCGCGGCGGGCCAGATCCGGGTCGCGCTCTGCCCCGGCCTGTCGCTGGTCTCGCAGCCCCGCGCCGGCGGCATGCGCATTGACCGGCTTCTGCGCGACGAGGTGCCGCAGGGGTCGCGGGTCGGCACCGCCGGTTGGAAGTACTGGACCGAGGGCGAGGTGGACGACCCCGCCGCCGCGCTCGAAATCCCCGCGCTCTTCGCCGACGTGCTGCGCGGGCAGGCGCTGGGCGGCCGGGTCGAAAACGCGACCGACCTTTTCATGCATCCCGGCCACGGCCTGCGCTCGACCGTCGGGGTCGAGGATATCCCGCGGCTGGAATTCGCCAACCGGATGGCCGCCGCCGCCCTGACGCGGATGGTGTTTTCCTTCCGCGAGGGGATGAGCGATTTCGAAGCGGTCGAGGCAGCGCGGATCGGCGGGCTGCCGCTCGGCTGCCACCCGACCTTCGCAACCGGCGCGATGGCGGCGCAGGGGCTGAGCGGGGCCACCGGGCAACGCCTGCGGCGCGGCAGCCCGATTTCGTTCAACGTCTGCCACTGGGGGGCCAACATCTGCCGCGCCGGCTGGGTGGCGGAAAGCGCGGCCGATCTGCCGGCCGGCGCGCGCGACTACCTCGACGCCTTCGCCGGGCCCTATGTGGCGGCGATCTCGGAATGGCTGTCGCTGATGCGGCCGGGGGTGGCGGGGGCCGAGGTCTGGAACCGGATGATGACCCTGCTGCCGCCCGCGACCTTCGGCGTCACGCTGAACCCCGGCCACCTGATCGGGCTGGACGAATGGGTCTCGTCTCCGATCTTCGCGGGGTCGGACCTGCCGCTTCGCGCCGGCATGGCCATGCAGTGCGACGTGATCCCCGGCCACCCCGCCTATGGCTCGACCCGGATGGAGGACGGCTATCTGATCGCCGACGCGGCGCTGCGCGACGAACTCGCCGCGCGGTTCCCCGACGTGTCGGCGCGCGTCGCGGCGCGTGCCGGCTTCATGCGGGATCGCATCGGGCTCGATGTGCCGGCGGAATGCCTGCCTCTGGCCGATACCTGCGGGATCGTGGCGCCGTTCCTTCTGGCGCCGGGGCAGGTGATCACCCTTGCCGGTTAAGGCGTTTTGCTTTTCTCCTTCTCAATTCCCACCGCCCCCTTGCCCGGAACAGCCGCGAAGCGGCCCGGGCGGCGCCCGACCGCCCGGACGGGCGGGCGCCGCCCTCTGTTGCAGGGGAGGAATAAGAGGCGGTGCAAGAAGAACGCAAACCGCCCTCAAGTCAGAGGCGGAGCGCGAAGCGCCGGAAGCCCTCCGGCGAGTAATCCATGGTACAGGCTTCGGGGGCGGCCAACGCGCCGTCGGCCGGAACCGCGCCGGGGCTGGTCAGGAAGGTCACCGCGGTCCCCCCCAGCGGCATGAAACGCCAGGTTCCCGGCGCCCGGGGCGACACCTGCCTATGCGAAGCGACGTAGGCGTGCAGGATTTCGCGGCAGGTTTCGGGTCCCTCGCGGATCACGCGCCGCCGGCCGGGCCCGAGGAACTCGGGCTCGGCGATGCGGTGGCTGTTGGTGGCGACGACGAAGCGGGCATCCTCGTCCACCGGCCGCCCGTCATGCCTCAGATCGCGGATGCGCGAGCCGCCGGCGGGCCGGGCAAGGGGGTCGCGGGGCGGGCGCGTCAGGTCGATGGAGTAGGTCAATCCGTCGATGACGTCGAACAGATATCCCGGCGCCTCGGTGTCGAAAAGCGTCTGGCCGTCTTCGCCCGGCACGATGGTGTGGAAGACTGAGGCCGACCGGTCGAGCCAGTCGCAGAGCTCGGCGCCGGTGGCGGTGACCAGCGCGATCCGGTCGGCGAAGGGGCAGAGATCGGCGATGTGGCGCAGCCTCAGCCGTCCGGGCGGCACCTGCGTATAGTTCCCGGGCCCGCCCCGGCCGCCCGCCTTGGACGGGGCCGCCGCCGACAGAAGCGGCAGCCCTTCGTAAGGCGTGCCCTGCAGCGCCCGTTCGGCGAACCAGCGCTGCGCGTCGGCCACCAGATGGATCGCGGCCGCGTCCCCGGCCAGCGCGAAGCTGGTGTCGAGCGGGCGGTCGAGCGTGCCGATGGTGGTCGCCAAATGGTCGCGCGTGCGCAGATGCGCCGGCCGGGCGAGCCGGCCCACCTCGGGGTCGTCCGGCACGGCCGCGATCGCGATGCCGCGTCCGGGCTCGAACGCGATCGGCCGGACCTCGGCCCGGTGACCCGTCACCTTCCAGCCGTCCCCCGCAGGCGACAGAAGCAAGTCGACCACCGCAAGGTGCGAGCCGGCGAATCCCGGCATGGCCGCCGGTTTGCCGGCGACGGTTCCCTGCCGGGTGTCGAGTTCCGGCAGCCCTTCGAAGGCGGGCGAGGGGAAGACATCGTGGGTATGGCCGAAGATCAGCGCGTCGATACCGTCGGTCTTCGCGAGTTGCAGGCCCTGATGTTCCTCCGGCGCCCTGTCCTTGCCCCGCGCCAGGCCCGTATGGCAAAGCGCCACGACGATCTCCGCGCCAAGCGCCCGAAGCTGTGCCGCTTCGTCGCGCGCCGCCTCGCCCATGTCCCTGAACCCGGCGCGCCCGTGCAGAAGGGCATGATTCCAGTCCGCCGTCCGGGGCGGCACCAGCCCGATCACGCCCACCGAAATGACGGCCCGCCCGCCCGCCAGGTCCGTCGCTTCCCTGCGCAGAAGCGCGTGCGGGGCGAAGGCCGGCCCGCCCTGCCTGTCCGCCAGCGTCAGGTTCGTCGCCACAACCGGGAACTCCGCCCGGCCGTAGGCTGCCTGAAGGAAACCGATCCCGTAGTCGAAGTCGTGATTGCCGACCGTCGCCGCGTCATAGCCGAGCCGGTTCATCGCCCCGACGACCGGATGCGGCGGCCCGGCTCCGGCATGCACGGCGCCGCATTCCGCCTCGAGATCGGCCAGCGGCGTGCCTTGGAGCGTGTCGCCGTTGTCGAACAGCAGGACATTCGCCGCCTCGGCGCGGGCCGCGCGGATCAGGCTCGCGGTGCGGACAAGGCCGACCCGGTCCGAGGGGCGGTCGGCGAAATAGTCGTGCGCCATCAGATGCGCGTGCAGATCGCTGGTTGCGAGTATCCGCAAGGCGATCCCTGCGCGCGCACCCGAAGACGAAGCCTTTGGCCTGTACCCCATGCGGTCCTGGAGATGCACCCTTCCCGCGCGGCAGCCGGTTCGCGGCGCCACGCGGCAGCGGATACGCACCCTTTCAATACGGAACGATCTTCGTCCCCACCCCGGAAGAAAGGTTAATGCGCCTCGCCAAAAATGCCACCCCTTGGCGCACCAACGTCAGAAGAAACAACCACAGGTTGAAACTGTCCGGCGCGCCGGCAGCGCGGGCGGCGTCCCTGCCTTCGCGGAACGACCGCCCGCAGCCTTTCCGTTGCAGGCCGCGCACGGCCATGCCACAGCTAGCGCGGGCAGGGACGATGCGTATAGCCGAGGCAGTCACATTCGGAGGCGGCGGGCTCGACCGGGACGCGGGGCTGCGGGCGTGCCCCGCCGAGATCGCGGCGCTTCTGGCGCGGCCCGACACGCGCATGCTGCCCTTCTGGAAGGGAAAGCCGCTCTTTTCAGAGGATGGCCCCGGCTGGGTCGAGGTTGGCCACCCGGCGCTGGCCGACGCCACCGCGCCCCCGGTCTGGCTCGGCCGGACGCCGGGCGGGGCGCGCTTCGCGGCCGACCTCGACTGCTGGGTGCCCGGCCCGGCTGCGGCCGCGACCCCCACCGGGCTCTTCGACCTCTCCGAACAGGCGCACCCGCTGTTTCCCGCGCCCCTCCGCTTCGCCGAACTCCGCGCCGTGATGACCCGGCTGGAGCCGGTCGAGGCCGAACTCGCGGCGACCGCCAAGGCGCTTCTCGGCTGGCACGAAACGCATCGCTTCTGCGCCAATTGCGGCGCCGCGTCCGAAGTCACCCACGCCGGCTGGCAGCGCACCTGCCCGGCCTGCGGGCGCGCGCATTTCCCCCGCACCGATCCGGTCGTCATCATGCTGGTGACGCGCGGCAACAGCGTGCTGGTCGGCCGTTCGCCCGGCTGGCCGGAAGGGATGTATTCGCTCCTGGCCGGATTCGTCGAACCCGGCGAGACGGTCGAGGCCGCCGCCCGCCGCGAAGTGGCCGAGGAAGCCGGGATCCGCATCGGGAAGGTCGGCTATCTGGCCAGCCAGCCCTGGCCCTACCCCGCCTCGCTGATGATCGGCTGCCGCTGCGAGGCGCTGAACGAAGACATCGTCCTCGACCCGGCCGAACTCGAGGCGGCGCGCTGGTTGACGCGCGAGGACATGGCGCGGGTCTTCGCCGGCGCGCACCCGGAGATCCGCGCGCCGCGCCGTGGCGCCATCGCGGGCTATCTGCTCGCGGCCTGGATAGCCGACCGGCTGGAGTGAGGGGCGATGAAGTTCTCGCTGAAAGAGGATGTCGCGCTGCCCGCCGAAAGCGTCTTCGCCGCGGTCAGCGATTTCGCGCAGTACGAACGGCTCGCCCGGCAGCGCGGCGCCGAAATGACCCGTCGCGACCCGGGGCGGGAGCCCGTGCCCGGCTCGGCCTGGGACCTGCGCTTTCCCTGGCGCGGACGCGAAAGGCGCATGTCGCTCCTGCTCACCGCGCTGACGCCGCCGCGGCGGCTCGAACTCACGGGACGCTCGGCCAACCTCGACACCGCCTTCGCGGTCGAGGTCCTGCCCTTGGCCCGCGACCGCGCCCGCATCGTCTTCGACATCGACATCCGGCCCCGCACCATCACCGCGCGCCTAGTCGTCCAGTCGGCACGGCTGGCCAGGGGAAGGATCACCGTCCGGCTCGCGGCGCGCCTGCGCGCCTTCGCCCGCGATACCGAGGCGCGCGCCGGACGGGGGTGAGGCGCCGCCCGGATCAGCGCCGCTTCGGGTCGGCCGGATAGACCCCGAGCAGCGTCATCGTGTTCGAGAAATAGGCCAGCTCCTCGAGCGCCAGCTGGACGTTGCGGTCGTCCGGGTGGCCTTCGATATCGGCATAGAACTGGGTCGCCGAAAAGCTGCCGTCCACCATGTAGCTTTCCAGCTTGGTCATGTTGACGCCGTTCGTCGCGAAACCTCCCATCGCCTTGTACAGAGCGGCCGGGATGTTGCGGACGCGGAAGACGAAGGTGGTCATCATCTTGCCGTCGCCGCGCCGCTTCAGATCGGGTTCGCGCGCCATGACAAGAAAGCGGGTGGTGTTGTTCTCACGGTCCTCGACATGGCGCGCCAGCACGTCGAGTCCATGGATTTCCGCCGCGATCTCCGAGGCGAGCGCGGCCTCGGCCGGGTCGCCAAGCCTCGCCACCTCACGCGCCGCGCCGGCGTTGTCGGACCACATCATCGTGGCGAAGCCGTTGGCGCGGATGAACTCGCGGGCCTGGCCGAGCAGGATCGACATCGACCGCACCCGCCGGACGTCGGCCAGACGCGCCCCCCGGACGGCGAGAAGGTTGATGTGGACGCGCACGAAGGCCTCGCCGACGATGTGCAGGCCGCTTTCCGGCAAAAGGTGGTGAACGTCGGCCACCCGCCCATAGGTCGAATTCTCGACCGCGATCATGCCAAGCTCGGCATCGCCCCGGCGTACGGCCTCGATCGCGTCCTCGAAGGTCGGGCAGGGCAGGGGCTCGCGTTCGGGATGCGCCTCGCGGCAGGCCTGATGCCCGTAGGCCCCGGGTTCCCCCTGAAAAGCGATGCGACCGGTCATCGGACCCCAACTCCTTCCGCCCCGCGCGGCCCGCGCCGCCGAATGGGCTGTTCGGTCGCGGTGCTTACACCTTGAAACCGGGGCGAGGAAGCAGGTAGATACCCGCCAACCGAAGGAACCGGACCGGGGCGCGACATGTTCGACACGATGACTCTCACCAAGGCAGGCGGCGCGCTTTGCGGATCGCTACTGGTGCTCCTTCTGATCAACTGGGGCGCGCACGGGCTTTATGACACCGCGACCCCGCACCACCACGGGGAAGTAGCCGCGCAGGCCTACGCCATCGAGACCGGCGCGGCCGAGGGCGGCGGTGAGGCGGTGGCCGCGGAAGATGCCATGCCCTTCGCCGAGGTGTACGCGACGGCCGACGCCGCGAAAGGCGAAAAGGCCTTCGGCAAGTGCAAGGCCTGCCACAAGGTCGACGGCGGCGATTCGACCGGACCGCACCTGAACGGCGTCGTTGGGCGCGCCGTCGCCTCGATCGCGGGCTTCGCCTACTCCGACGGGATGAAAGCGCATGGCGGCAACTGGGACCTCGAGGCGCTCAACGCGTTCCTCACCAACCCCAAGGCCGCCACGCCGGGCACCAAGATGTCGTTCCCGGGCTTCCCGAAGGTGGAAGACCGCGCCAACGTGATCAAGTACCTCGAAACGCTGGGCGGCTGATCCGCCGCGCCGCCGGTTTCCGGCTCGGGCCGCGCCGACCCCGGCGCCGCCCGAAATTTTTCGCGCCGCGCGGATTCACGCATTCGCAACTTGATGCCGCGCCCCGGGGACCGTTAGCGTCGGGCGTCAAGGGCCAGGGAAGCGGCGAGGGAGATGCGGATGACATTCGACCGGACGTGGGCGGCGGCCGTCATGCTGGCAGCGTTATGCTCGGCGGGCGGTGCGGCGCAGGCAGAGGGCACCACGGTGTCGCACGCGATCACCACCTTCGGCGACCCGCCCAAATACCCGGCCGATTTCCCCCACCTTTCCTATGTGAACCCCGACGCGCCGAAGGGCGGCGAAATCTCGATCTGGTGGATGGGCACCTTCGACACGATGAACCCCTACTCCGACAAGGGAAACCCCGCGCTTCTGGCCTCGTCCGGGTTCGAGACGATGCTGACCGGCACCGCCGACGAGATCGGGGCAAGCTACTGCCTGCTTTGCGAAACGATGGAGTACCCCGCCGACAAGGCCTGGGTGACCTTCACCCTGCGCGAGGGCATCACCTTCTCGGACGGCAGCCCGATGACCGCCGACGATGTGGTCTTTTCCTACGAACAGTTTCGCGACGGGGCGCTCCTGTCGTTCCGCACGGTGCTGCAACAGTTCGTGCAGCAGGCCGAGGTCACAGGTCCCTTGAGCGTCCGTTACACCTTCAAGCCCGATAGCCCGGCGCGCGAACGCATCCAGATGGCCGGCGGGCTGCCGGTGATGTCGAAGGCGTGGTTCGTGAAGACCGGCGCGAAGCTCGATGAAAGCCGGCTCGACCCCGGCCTCGGATCGGGGCCCTACCGGCTGGGAAGCTACGACATCGGCCGGCGCATCGTCTATGAACGCAACCCCGACTACTGGGGCAGGGACCTGCCGATCAACCGGGGCCGCAGCAACTTCGACCGCATCCGGGTCGAATACTTCGCCGATCCGACGGCGGCCTTCGAAGGCTTCAAGGCGGGCAACTACACCTTCCGGTCCGAGAATTCGTCGAAGAACTGGGCCACGTCCTACGAGTTTCCGGCGCTCGACAAGGGCTGGGTGGTCAGGACCGAGCTGCCGAACGGCAACATCACCAACAGCCAGGCTTTCATCTTCAACCTCCGCCGCGACAAGTTCAAAGACCCCCGCGTGCGCGAAGCGCTGGGGCTGATGTTCAACTTCGAATGGTCGAACAAGACGCTGTTCTACGGGCTTTACGCGCGCACCAACTCGTGGTGGGAAAACAGCGACCTGGCCGCGACCGGCAAGGCCACGCCCGAGGAACTGGCGCTTCTGGAACCCCTGCGCGACAAGGTCCCGCCCGAGGTCTTCACCGACGATGTCTGGCTCGCGCCGGTGTCGAAGGACACCCAGCTTGACCGCCGGAACGCCGCACGCGCGGGCGACCTGCTCGACGCCGCAGGCTGGGGGGCGGGCGCCGATGGGGTCCGCCGCAACGCCAAGGGCGAAACGCTGAGCGTCGAGTTCCTGTCCGACGATCCGAACTTCGAACGGGTGATCAACCCCTTCGTCGAGAACCTGAAGAAGATCGGGGTGGACGCGATCCTGACCCGGGTGGACGACGCGCAGTACGAACAGCGCACCGGGCCGGACCGGCAGGACAAGACCAAGGGCTTCGAGTTCGACGTGATCACCCAGACCATCCCGGCCAGCCAGGAGCCGGGGACGGAACTCAAGCAGTACCTCGGCAGCGAAGGCGCCGACGATCTCTTCAACAAGATGGGCCTCGCCGACCCGGGCGTCGACGCGCTGATCGTGAACGTCGCCAAAGCCGAAAGCCGCGCCACCCTGCGGACCGCCACCCACGCGCTCGACCGCGTCCTGCGCGCAAACCGGCTGCGTATCCCGCAATGGTACAAGGACAGCTACTGGGTGGCCTACTACGACATGTACGAACACCCCGATCCCCTTCCGCCCTTCGATCTGGGATATCTGGATTTCTGGTGGTACAACGCCGAGAAAGGCGAAGCGCTGAAAGCTGCGGGCGCGTTCCAGTAGGAACGGGCCGACAAGAAAGCCGGGCAGAACCGCCGCATGGGCGCCTACATCCTCCGCCGCCTCCTTCTGGTGATCCCGACGTTGCTCGGGATCATGGTGGTCAACTTCGGCCTGACCCAGTTCGTGCCGGGCGGGCCGGTGGAGCAGACGCTGGCGAAGATTCAGGGCGAAGCCGACGCGCTGAAGGGGGTAGCCGGCAACACCGGCGAGGTCGCTTCCGACAGCCTCGGCGACCAGGACCGCTATGCCGGGGCGCGCGGCCTGCCGCCGGAGTTCATCGCCCAGCTCGAACTTGAATTCGGCTTCGCCCGGATCGTCTGCGCCAAAGGCTTCGCCGGCACCCCGTCGATCGAAGCGCCGGAATGCGCCAAGGAATACATCCCCGCCTGGGAACGCTTTCTGATGCTGATCGGCCGCTACCTGCGCTTCGATTTCGGCGAAAGCTACTTCCGTTCCATCGGGGTGCTGGAGCTGGTGATCGAAAAGCTCCCCGTCTCGATCACGCTCGGCCTGTGGTCGACGCTGATCGCCTACCTGATCTCGATCCCACTCGGCATCCGCAAGGCGGTAAGGGACGGCACCCCCTTCGATACCTGGACAAGCGGAGCGATCATCGTCGGCTACGCGATCCCCAGCTTCCTGTTCGCGGTGCTGCTGATCGTGCTGTTCGCGGGCGGCAGCTACTGGAAAATCTTCCCGCTCAGGGGCCTGACATCGGACGGCTGGGCCGACCTGAGCCTTGCCGGGAAGGCGCTCGACTACTTCTGGCACATCGCGCTGCCCGTCATCGCCACCACCATAGCCAGCTTCGCGACGCTGACGCTGCTGACCAAGAACAGCTTCCTTGAGGAAATCGGAAAGCAGTACGTGATGACCGCCCGCGCCAAGGGCCTGACGGAAAATCGGGTTCTCTACGGCCACGTCTTCCGCAACGCGATGCTGATCGTCATCGCCGGGTTCCCGGGACTGTTCCTCGCCGTTCTTTTCGGCGGCTCGCTGCTCATCGAAACGATTTTCTCGCTCGACGGCCTCGGGCGCCTGGGGTTCGAGGCGGCGGTGCAGCGCGACTATCCGGTGGTCTTCGCCACGCTCTATGTCTTCGCGCTGCTGGGGCTGGTGGTCGGGATCATCTCGGACCTGACCTACATGCTTGTCGATCCGCGCATCGACTTCGGAACGCGGGCCGGGTGATGACGCTGTCGCCGCTCAACCGGCGCCGCTGGCGCAACTTCAAGACCAACCGCCGTGCCTTCTGGTCGCTGTGGGTGTTCCTTGCGCTGTTCGGCCTGTCGCTTCTCGCCGAGGTGCTGGCGAACGAAAAGCCCATCGTCCTGAGCTACAAGGGCGGCCTCTACTTCCCCATCTACCGCTTCTACCCGGAAACCGCCTTCGGCGGCGACTTCAGGACCGAGGCGATCTACCGCGATCCGGCGATCCAGTGCCTGATCGTGACCGGCGGCATCCCGGATTGCTTTGACGATCCGGAGACGGTCAGGACCGAAGCGGCCAAGGGCCAGTACGGCGGCGAGAAGGTCGCGGCGGGCTGGATGATCTGGCCGCCCATCCCCTTCAGCTACCAGACCATCAGCGACGTCGGCACCGCGCCCTCGCCCCCCGACCGCGACCACTTGCTGGGCACCGACGATACCTCGCGCGATGTGCTGGCCCGGATCATCTACGGCTTCCGCCTGTCGATCCTCTTCACCATCATCGTCACCCTCGCCTCCAGCCTGATCGGCATCGCGGCGGGGGCGGTGCAGGGGTATTTCGGCGGCTGGGTGGACCTGACGTTCCAGCGGCTGCTGGAAATCTGGGGCGCCACGCCGGGGCTCTACGTCATCATCATTCTCTTCGCGATCCTCGGGCGAAGTTTCTGGCTGCTGGTCGGCGTGTCGATCCTGTTCGGCTGGCCGGCGCTGGTCGGCGTCGTCCGGGCCGAGTTTCTCAGGGCGCGCAACTTCGAATACGTCCGCGCGGCCAAAGCGCTCGGCGTATCCGACGGTGTCATCATGTTCCGCCATATCCTGCCGAACGCGGTCGTGGCGACGATGACACTGCTGCCGTTCATCGTCACCGGCACCATCGGCAGCCTCGCCGCGCTCGACTACCTCGGCTACGGCCTGCCCGCGAACCTGCCCTCGCTGGGCGAGCTTTCCAATCAGGCGAAGTCCAACCTGCAGGCGCCCTGGCTTGCCTTTTCGGCCTTCTTCACCTTCGCCATCATGCTCTCGCTCCTCGTCTTCATCTTCGAAGGCGTGCGCGATGCCTTCGACCCGAGGAAGACCTTCCGGTGACGCCGGTTCTCAGCGTCAGCGGCCTTTCGGTCACCTTCCGGCAGGACGGGCGGATCATCCCCGCCGTGCGCAACGTGTCCTTCAGCGTCGGCAAGGGCGAAACGGTCGCGCTGGTGGGCGAAAGCGGGTCGGGCAAGTCGGTCACGGCGCTTTCCACCGTGGCGCTGGTCGCCGGGCGGCCCGAAACCACAGGCTCGGTCACCTATCTCGGGCGCGAGATGGTCGGCGCGCCCGAGGACGCCCTGCGGCGGGTCCGCGGCAACGACATCAGCTTCATCTTCCAGGAGCCGATGACCTCGCTCAACCCCCTCCACACCATCGAACGCCAGCTCGCGGAAAGCCTCGCCCTGCACCAGGGCCTGACCGGCGCCCCGACGCGGGCGCGGATACTCGAGCTTCTGACCAAGGTCGGGATCGCCCGGCCGGAAGAACGCCTCGGCGCCTATCCGCACCAGCTTTCGGGCGGCCAGCGGCAGCGGGTGATGATCGCCATGGCGCTCGCCAACGGCCCCGAACTGCTGATCGCCGACGAACCCACCACCGCGCTCGACGTCACCATCCAGGCCCAGATCCTCGACCTTCTCGCCGGGCTCAAGGCGTCCGAAGGCCTCAGCCTGCTCTTCATCAGCCACGACCTGACCATCGTGCGCCGCATCGCCGACCGGGTCTGCGTGATGCAGGCAGGCGAAATCGTGGAACAGGGCCCGACCGAGGCCGTCTTCTCCGCCCCGCAGCACCCCTACACGCGGAAACTGCTCGCGGCCGAGCCGAAGGGCGGGCCCGAACCGCTGCCGGCGGAGGCGCCCGAACTGGTGCGGACGGACAGCCTGCGCGTCTGGTTCCCGATCCAGAAGGGTCTGCTCCGCCGCACCGTCGGCTACGTCAAGGCGGTGAACGACGCCAGCGTCTCGGTCCGCGCCGGCGAAACGCTGGGCATCGTCGGGGAAAGCGGATCGGGCAAGACGACGCTGGCGCTCGCCATCATGCGGCTGATCGCGTCCGAGGGCCGGATCGGCTTCGCCGGACAGGACATCACCCACTGGGGCCGGCGCGACATCCGCCGCCTGCGCCGCGACATGCAGATCGTCTTCCAGGACCCCTACGGATCGCTCTCGCCCCGGATGAGCGCGGCCGAGATCATCGCCGAAGGCCTCTCGGTCCACGACATCGTGCCCGCGTCCGAACGCCGGGCCACCGTCGCGGCGATCATGGCCGAAGTCGGCCTCGACCCCGCCACCGCCGACCGCTACCCGCACGAATTCTCCGGCGGCCAGCGCCAGCGCATCGCCATCGCCCGCGCCATGATCCTGCGGCCCAGGGTGGTGGTGCTCGACGAACCCACCTCGGCGCTCGACATGACGGTGCAGGTGCAGATCGTCGAACTCCTCCGCGAGCTTCAAAGGCAGCACGGCCTCGCCTACCTCTTCATCAGCCACGACCTGCGGGTGGTGCGCGCCATGTCGCACCGCATCATCGTCATGCGCGCGGGCGACATCGTCGAGGCGGGCGAGGCGGCGCGCGTCTTCGAAGCCCCCGCCAATCCCTACACGGCCGAACTGATCCGCGCGGCGTTCGGGCGCCAGTCGGACGGCGCGGCATGAAAATCCTCTTCGTCCACCAGAATTACCCCGGCCAGTTCCTGCACCTCGCCCCGGCGCTGGCGACCCTGGGCCACGAGGTCGCGGCCCTTACTGCGGCGAAAAACGCCCGCCACTCGCCCATCCGCACCTTCCGCTACCCCGACCCCGCCCCGGTCGCGCTGATAGGCCCCGCCAAGACCTACGCCGACGCGGTCGAGCGGGGACTTGCCGCCGCGCGCGGCGCCGAGGCGATCCGCCGCGACCACGGCTTCCTGCCGGATGTGGTCTTCGGCCACGGCGGCTGGGGCGAAACCCTCTTCCTGCGCGAGGTCTTCCCGCAGGCGCGCCACCTCTCCTATGCCGAGTTCCACTACCGCGCCACCGGCCTCGACACCGGCTTCGACCCCGAATTCCAGCCCGCCGGCCTGGGGCCCCGCGTGTCGGTGACGGCGCGGGCGGCGCATCTTCTGCAATCCGTCATCCTCGCCGACGCGGCGGTCGCGCCCACCGAATGGCAGGCCTCGACCTTCCCGCCCGAGGCGCGCCCGAAAATCCGCGTCATCCACGACGGCATCGACACCGTCCGCCTCCGCCCCGATCCGGCGGCGGAACTGCCGATCCCGGCGGCAGGCCTGACGCTCCGCCCCGGCGACGAGGTGATCAGCTTCGTCAACCGCAACATCGAACCCTATCGCGGCGCGCACATCTTCTTCCGCGCACTGCCCGACATCCTCGCCGCCCGCCCGAACGCCCGCGTCGTGATCGTCGGCGGCACCGAGGTCAGCTACGGCCAGCCGCCGCCGGGGGGCGGGTCGTGGAAGGACCGGCTCTGGGCCGAAATCGCCGACCGGGTCGACACTTCGCGCGTCCAGTTCCTCGGCCGCGTCCCCTACCCCGCCTTCGTCGCCCTGATGCAGGTGACGCGGGTGCATGCCTACCTCACCTATCCCTTCGTCCTCAGCTGGTCGCTGCTCGAGGCGATGAGCGCCGGGGCCTCGGTCATCGCCTCGCGCACCCCGCCGGTCGAAGAGGTGATCGAAGACGGCGTGAACGGGCGGCTGGTCGACTTCTTCGACGTGGCCGCCTGGTCGCGGGCGCTGATCGCGGCCCTCGCCGACCCGGGGCGGGACGACGGATTGCGGGCGGCCGCGCGCGCGAAAATCGTCGCGGACTACGACCTGCGAAGCGTCTGCCTGCCCGAAATGATCCGCTTCGTCTCACCCGTCGGGTAGTGGAACAGGCGCCAAGTGCTTCGTCTTGGTGGAAATATCCCGGGGTCCGGGGCAGAGCCTCGGAACGGTTGGGCCGCGCCTCAGACCGCCGGGCTGTGCCCGGCCTTCGACAGGTCGTAGGCGTCGAAGGCCCTTGCGATCATCCGGGTCAGCGGGCGGGCATGTGGCAGCACCGCGAGCCTGTCGCCGCTGAACCCGACCATGCCCGGGAAGGCGTCGCGAACCTCGGCGAACAGCGCCTCGGCCGTCGCGGCCGAAACCCCGAAATCCCGCGTCAGCTCACCCGCCGACACCGCGAAATCGCACATCAGTGCCTCGATCGCGCGGGCCCGCCAGACATCCTCGGCCGAAAACCGGTGGCCCCGCACCGTGGCGTACCGCCCGCCGCGTACCGCCCGCACATAGTCCGAGGTGGAAGGCGCGTTCTGCGCATAGCCTTGCGGAAACCGCGAGATGGCCGAAGCGCCGAGGCCCACCAGCACCGGCGCCGTATCGTCCGTGTAGCCTTGGAAATTCCGCCGCAGCCGGCCGGCCCGCGCCGCCACTTCCAGCCCGTCGCCGGGACGCGCGAAATGGTCGATGCCGATTTCCTCATACCCGTCCCGGACGAAAAGCTGCCGCGCCGTCTCGAACAGCCGCAGCCGCTCTTCCGGCGCGGGGATCGTGTCAGATGGGATCATCACCTGCCGCCGCGCCATCCAGGGCACATGCGCATAGCCGTAAAGCGCCACCCGGTCGGGGGAAAGCGAAAGAAGCTTCTCCACGCTCTCGGCTATGCGCGCGGGCGTCTGGTGCGGCAGGCCATAAAGGATATCGGCGTTCAGCGACGCGACGCCCCGGTCGCGGATCATCCGGACCGCGCGTCCGGTCGTCTCGTAACTCTGAAGGCGGCCGATGGTCTTCTGGATATCCGGGTCGAAGTCCTGGATGCCGATCGAGGCCCGCGTCATCCCCGCCGCGGCCAGAGCGTCGAGCCGCGCTTCGTCGATTTCCTTCGGGTCGATCTCGACCGAGAACTCGGCGCTTTCTCCAAGCGGGGCCGCCTCGAAAACCGCCTTCGCCAATGCAGCGATGCACTCCGCCGGCAGAAGCGTCGGCGTTCCCCCGCCCCAGTGCAGCCGCGACAGGCTGACCCCGGGAGCGAGGTTGCGCGCCAGCATCGCGATTTCGGCCTTCAGCACCCCGGCATAGGCGCGCACCGCATCGTCGTTGCGGGTGCCCTGCGTCCGGCAGGCGCAGAACCAGCAGAGCTTCCGGCAGAAGGGCACGTGCAGGTAAAGCGATATCCGCGCCCCGGCGGGAATCGCCCGGACCCAGGTCAGGAACGCCGGTTCACCGACCGCGTCGCTGAACTGCGGCGCCGTCGGATAGCTAGTGTAGCGCGGCACCCGGGCATCGAACAGCCCGAACCGCGCAAGCCGGGAAATCTGGTCCATCCCTGATGCTTCCGCTATGGAGAAGGAAGCTTCCTTGACGCAGATCAAAGGGCCAGATGGCAAGGACACTGGGAACCGCGACGTCGCCCGATTGCGGCGACTGCCCGATCCGCCACCGTGCCGTCTGCGCGCGCTGCGAGACGGACGAACTCGCACGGCTGGAAGCGATGAAGTATTACCGCAGCTTCGAGGCCGGCCAGACGCTGATCTGGTCGGGCGACCGGATGGATTTCGTGGCCTCGGTCGTCACCGGCGTCGCCACCCTGACCCAGACGATGGAGGACGGGCGGACGCAGATGGTCGGGCTCTTGCTGCCCTCCGATTTCGTCGGCCGGCCGGGGCGCGAAAAGGCGGCCTACACCGTGACCGCGGTCACCGACGTCCTGATGTGCTGCTTCCGCCGCAAGCCCTTCGAGGAACTGCTGACCTCGACGCCCCATATCAGCCAGCGGCTTCTGGAAATGACCCTGGACGAACTCGATGCCGCGCGGGAATGGATGCTGCTTCTGGGCCGCAAGACGGCGCGCGAAAAGATCGCCAGCCTGATCTCGATCATCGCGCGCCGCGATGCGTCGCTGGGCCTCCGGTCGGGGACCGGACGCATCGCCTTCGACCTGCCGCTGACCCGCGAGGCGATGGCCGACTATCTGGGACTGACGCTGGAAACCGTCAGCCGGCAGGTCTCGTCCCTGAAGCGCGACGGGGTGATCGAGCTTCAGGGCAAGCGGCGGGTGATCGTACCCGACTTCGACCGGCTGACCGAAGAGGCGGGCGACGATTCAGACGGCGGGTACCCGGCCTGAGCGGGCTCCAGCGTCGAACGGCCTGCAGCACTTTCTGGACTTCTTGCTCCGCCCGCATCACCCGCCCTTCTTGCCCGGAACAGCCGCGAGAGCCACCCGGGCGGCGCCCGTCCGCCCGCCCGATTGCGTCCTTGGCGGGCGCCACCGCAACAGCAGTCTGCGAGAACGCCGTTGGGGTTGGAGGCAGCAAGAAGCGCAGACCGACACCCTCGGCGCGCCCTCCTGCGGTCGGGCGCCGCCCTTTCGTTGCGCGCGGCCGATCGCAAAACGATTCAGGTTGGCCGCAAAGAGCCTTGACGGATAATTTACCCAAAGCCATCCGATCGTATGGCATATTGCTGGCATATTGCTGGGGGGTTTATGGCACCCCCCGAACGCTGCCGTGAGGAACCGTTACCGCAGCGTCCGCAAGGGGTTGGCGCAGGATCGCGGGGCTTCCCGAAGGCCGGGAACCGGGTGCCGGTTCCGCCCCGATTGATCTTACCTCAATGCGCCATCAGCAGCGGCAGCCCGGCCCCCTCCAGCATGTCCCGCGTCATGCCGCCCAGGATCGCCTCGCGGAATCGGGAATGACTGTAGGCCCCCATCACGATCATCCCCGCGTTCACGTCGCGGGCGTGCCGCGCCAGAACGTCCGACAGGCGCGGCATGGTCCTGGCCAGCACCGAAACCTCGGCCCTGACCCCGTGCCGCGCCAGCCACTGCGACAGCGCCCCCCCCGGGTCCGACCTCTCGGCCCCGACTGACGGGGGGTCGATGACCGCCACGCTGACCAGCCCGGCCCGCTTCAGGAACGGCAGTGCGGCCCGGGCCGCCGCCATCGCCTCGTCGCTGCGATTCCAGGCAAAGACGATCCGGTCCGAATAGTCCGCCGCCAGCCCGGCATCGGGCACGACCAGAACCGGCCCGCCGCCGAAGAACAGCGCCCCTTCCAGCACCGCTTCCCGCTCGGCGCTTTCCTCCGCCCCATAGGGGCGGGCGGCGATGACAAGGTCGCTGAACCGCGCCCGTTCCCCGACCATGCTGCCGACCAGACCCAGTTGCGCCACCCCGGCCTCGGCCGCCCAGCGGATATCCTCGGGCCGAAGCCGCGCCTTCACCGCCTCTCCGGCGGCGGCGGCGTCGGACCGGGCCTGCCGTGCCATCTCGTCAAGCATGATCGCCGACGTTCCGGCGAAGTAGTATCCCGTGTCGATCCGGTCGATGCCGAGCGACAGCACATCGAGATGGGCGTCTTCGGCCCGCGCGATGCCGACTGCGGCGTCGATCTGTACGGCCAAGGGCCGGGCGCCGGTCGTCACGGCCAGAAGGGTCCTGTAAGACATCGCGTTCTCCTCTTTCCCGGGGTATTGCCACGGGCGAAATCTATCCGCTTCGCCCCCGCCGCCGCCTTGATCCAGGTTAAGCGCCACCCGGTCCCCGGTTGACGCAGATCAAGGCGGCCCGCTGTCGGAACCGGGACAAGGACCCGAAGCCCGACCCCGCGCGCACCCCGACAGGGCGTCGCTGACCCGGCGGGCCGGGAAGAACGAAGGGACCGGAACGATGTGGGACACCGTCAAACTGATCGTCCTCGGGGGGATCGCGGTCCTGGCCGCCATCGCCGCGAACTACGCCCATGACCTCGCCTACATGGTCAACGCGCTGACGATCATGCTGGCCGCCGCCGCCACCTTCCTCTGGGTACTGCGGCAGACCGGCGAGGCGCGGACCGCGCCAAAGAGCGAATACATGGACGACGTGGTCCGCGCCGGCGCCATCGCCACCGCGCTCTGGGGCGTCGTCGGCTTCCTCGTGGGCGTCACCATCGCCTTCCAGCTGGCCTTCCCGGTGCTGAACTTCTCGGATGCGGCACAGGGTTACCTGAACTTCGGGAAACTCAGACCCCTGCACACCTCGGCGGTGATCTTCGCCTTCGGCGGCAACGCGCTGATCATGTCCACCTTCTACATCGTGCAGCGCACCAGCGCGGCGCGGCTCTGGGGCGGCAACCTCGCCTGGTTCGTGTTCTGGGGCTACCAGCTTGTCATCGTCCTCGCCGCGACCGGCTACCTTCTGGGCGCGACGCAGGGCAAGGAATACGCGGAACCCGAATGGTACGTCGACCTCTGGCTGACCATCGTCTGGGTGGCCTTCCTCGCGGTCTTCCTCGGCACCCTGATCAAGCGCAGGGAACCCCACATTTACGTCGCGAACTGGTTCCTGCTGTCGATGATCGTGACGATCGCGATGCTGCACCTGGTCAACAACATCTCGATCCCGGTTTCGATCTTCGGGTCGAAGTCGGTGCAGGCCTTCTCGGGCGTGCAGGACGCGATGGTGCAGTGGTGGTACGGCCACAACGCGGTGGGCTTCTTCCTGACCGCGGGTTTCCTCGGGATGATGTATTACTTCATCCCCAAGCAGGCCGAGCGCCCGGTGTACAGCTACCGGCTGTCGATCGTGCACTTCTGGGCGCTGATCTTCACCTACATGTGGGCCGGGCCGCACCACCTGCACTACACCGCGCTGCCCGACTGGGCGCAAAGCATCGGCATGGTGTTTTCGCTCGTGCTGCTGGCGCCGAGCTGGGGCGGCATGATCAACGGCGTGATGACGCTGTCGGGCGCGTGGCACAAGCTGCGCGACGACCCGATCCTGAAGTTCCTCATCGTCAGCCTGTCGTTCTACGGCATG
>JBJXFU010000121.1:0-2738 GCA_046155885.1 Paracoccaceae bacterium | reverse complement strand
CTCGAAGGCCTCGAACCCGTCCGCAAGCGCCCCGGCATGTATATCGGCGGCACGGATGAGCGGGCGCTGCACCACCTTGTCGCGGAAATCCTCGACAACTCGATGGACGAGGCGGTGGCGGGCCATGCCACGCGGATCGAGGTGGAGTTGCATGCGGACCACTCGGTCACGGTGCGGGACAACGGGCGGGGCATTCCGGTGGACCCGCACCCGAAGTTTCCGGGGAAGTCGGCGCTGGAGGTGATCCTGTGCACGCTGCATGCGGGCGGCAAGTTCGGGGGGGATGCCTACCAGACCTCGGGCGGGTTGCACGGGGTGGGGGCGTCGGTGGTCAATGCGCTGTCCGATGTGATGGTGGTCGAGGTCGCGCGGAACAAGGAGTTGTACGAACAGCGGTTTTCGCGCGGCATTCCGCAAGGGCCGGTGAAGCGCCTTGGCCCCGTTCAGAACCGCCGCGGCACCACCGTCACCTTCCATGCCGACGAGCAGATCTTCGGCCACCACCGGTTCCGCCCCTCGCGGATGCTGAAGATGGTGCGGTCGAAGGCCTACCTTTTCTCCGGAGTGGAAATCCGCTGGAAGTCGGCGATCGAAGACGGCGACACGCCGATGGAGGCCACGTTCCACTTCCCCGGGGGCCTGTCGGACTATCTGAACGAACAGCTTCAAGGTTCAACCACCTACGCCGACCGCCCCTTCGCCGGGCGGGTGGGGTTTCAGGAGAAGTTCGGGCTGCCCGGTCAGGTGGAATGGGCGATCAACTGGACGCCGTCGCGCGACGGGTTCCTGCAAAGCTACTGCAACACCGTGCCCACGCCCGAGGGCGGCACGCATGAGGCGGGGTTCTGGGCGGCGATCCTGAAGGGCATCCGGGCTTATGGCGAGTTGGCCAGGAACCGCAAGGCCGAGCAGATCACCCGCGAAGACCTTGTGGACGGCGCCTGCGCCATGGTGTCGTGCTTCATCCGCGAGCCGGAATTCGTGGGCCAGACGAAGGACCGGCTCGCCACCGCCGATGCCGCGCGGCTGGTGGAAGGCGCGGTCAGGGACCACTTCGACACCTGGCTGGGGAATGACCCGAAGGCGGCGGGGGCGATCCTCGATTTCCTGATCCTGCGCGCCGACGAACGCCTGCGGCGGCGGCAGGAAAAGGAAACGGCGCGGAAGTCCGCGACGAAGCGGCTGCGGCTGCCGGGCAAGCTGGTGGACTGCACCGCCAAGACGCGCGAAGGGACCGAGCTTTTCATCGTCGAGGGCGACAGCGCCGGCGGGTCAGCCAAGGGGGCGCGCAACCGCGAGACGCAGGCGCTGCTGCCCTTGAAGGGGAAGATCCTGAACGTGCTGGGGGCGGCCTCGGGCAAGATCGGCCACAACGCCGAAATCCGCGACATCTGCGAGGCCCTGGGCGTGAGCATGGGCACACGGTTCAACGTCGATGACCTGCGGTACGACAAGATCATCATCATGACCGACGCCGACGTGGACGGGGCGCATATCGCGAGCCTGCTGATGACGTTCTTCTTCACCCAGATGCGGCCGCTGATCGACCGGGGCCACCTCTACCTCGCCTGCCCGCCGCTCTACCGGCTGACGCAGGGGGCGAACCGCGTCTATGTGGCGAGCGACGCCGAAAAGGAGGCGTGGCTGGCCAGGGGGCTGGGGGGAAAGGGAAAGATCGACGTGCAGCGGTTCAAGGGGCTGGGCGAGATGGACGCCAAGGACCTGAAGGACACGACTATGAACCCCGAGACGCGCAAGCTGATCCGGGTGACGATCCATGAGGACGAGCCGGGAACGACAGGGGACCTCGTGGAGCGGCTGATGGGGAAGAAGCCGGAACTGCGGTTCCAGTACATCCAGGAGAATGCGAGGTTCGTGGAGGAGCTGGATGTGTGATAATCCGGAACGCAGGGAAATCGAGCGGGGTTGAATTACATGCGCAAAGCATTGCTGCTGACGGCGCTGGCGGTTCTTGCGGCCTGCAAGGCAGAAAAGGTCGAGATTTCGCTTGATTCCGGGATGATAGTCGCCGCCGCCGATGGCGTGGCAAGCGAAGTCTCGTTCGAAGCCACATTGGGCGAGCAGTACTCCACCGTCGATGACGAGAAGCGGGCGCAGATCGAGTCCGTGAAGTCCTTGATCGAAAAGTACTTCCCCGGGGTCGAAGTCAATGTCGACATTGGCTCGGATGAATATCGGATCGAAGTCGACGGCAGCCTGGCCGTGTCCAAGGCAAGCCCGTCCTCCGGTGCGCCTTGGCATGTCTCGGCCACTCGGGCGACGGAGGGCGAGGGCATCGTCGTCCAGTTGCTCCCCGCCGCATCCTTCGGTTCCTTTAAGGCCGAACTTCAGGAAGTGAACATGATACTGGGCGCCGATGAATATCAGCCGGTGGAGTTCAATTTCACTGCCCCCTCGGGGATAGTACTGGTCGGCGGTGCGATCGTCGACGGGTTCCCTACCGGCATCGCGCGAATTCCAATGAACGGCCAGACTATCAGGATGCTGTTCAAGGAGGGTGTCTGGGAAAACACCTCGGGAACCTTCCTCTATATTCCCTAGCAAGCGTGGGTTGGGATTTGTTCCGGCGCACCCACCCAACACCCCTCCCGTTGACCACCCTCCCGCATCCTCCCCCTCACCTTGACTTCCCCACATAACATATGCATATAAATGCTCGACTGGGACGATACCAAACGCCGGACCAACCTCGCCAAGCACGGCGTGGACTTCGCCGA
>JBJXFU010000118.1:0-20643 GCA_046155885.1 Paracoccaceae bacterium | reverse complement strand
AGCGGGACGTGTCGCCGTTAAACGGTCAGCTCGGCGCAGCCCAAGCCGTTGATCAGACGTTCCTTAGAGATGCCTACCTGAAATCTTTCGCATCGCTTGCCAGATCACAAAGCGTTCCGGAAGCGTTGTGGGTAACGGACAACTTCGCTTCGAACTACTACCATTGGTTTTGCGAATGTCTGCCGAGAGTCTTCCTTGCTCGCCAATTTCTCAAGGACGTTCATGTCCTGTTGCCAGAAAGCCTTGCCGGTATTGGCTTCGTCACAGAGTCCCTGCAGAGCCTCGCCGGCGTCACGTACGAGTTCGTTCCGTATTCACGTTCCGCGCTTGTCGGCAGGCTTTGGTCTGTCGACCTCCCTTCCCCGAAGAATACCCAGAGGCCAGACTTTTTCCCGTCTTTCAGGAGGGAGCTTCTGGATCACATTGCCCCTGCGGGTGCCGGTGACGCAGATCGTATTTACATTTCTCGAAAAAACTCGGGGCGCCGCAGATTGACCAATGAGGCGACAGTTCGGGAACTTCTGCAGGCCAACGGTTTCCGGCCGGTTGAAATGGAACTGCTCACATTTCGCGAACAGGTCGGCCTTATGCGTTCATGTCGTATCGTTGTTTCTCCGCACGGGGCCGGCTTGACGAACATGATGTTCATGGATTGCCCGGGAGCGGTTATCGAAATCAGGCAGGACCGGAATCCGAAGTGCTTTGTCGGGCTCGCGAGCGTTTGCGGGCACATTCACATTTCGATCCCTGCGGTACCTGAGAATTCAAGCGTGGCGGCGAACCGGGCTGATCTCGAAGTCTCTTTGAGCGATTTGGAACGGGCGATTTCTTCTCTTGTTCAGGGGCCATTCGCACAAACAAATGGCTTGTTGTGGGCCGCCGACTAAGCGGCGCGGGTACGCTTGTTGGCACGGCTGGCGATGCCGCACGGGCAGGAGGCATCCCCGACCTGCGGACCTTCTTCGAGAGTGACCCCAGATGGCCGGGGCACTACGGCTTCGCCGCGCTGGATGTACCGACGCTGGCGGGCGGGTTGAGCAGGTAGGGCGCGGAAACTCTCCTCAGGGCATCGCCCTTCCGCCCGTTGGCAGGGCTCATCGGCCCTGCCGTGCGGCCTCGGTCCCCCCACTCCACCCGGTCGCCAATGCGACCGGGTACCGCCCGCACGCGGCCGGGCGATACCCCTCGTATTCGCGCGTGTCGGCGGCCGGGCGGCATCCGGTCCGCATGAGCGGGGGTGAGCCTGCACCGGAGGGTCCCCTTTTCTCCCTCACCCCGGCCGCAGGGCTTCGTCGGTGCCGCGGATGCCCATCATTCGTTACCGTTAACTTAACCGAAAGCCATACGATCGTATGGCATATTGCTGGCATATTGCTGGGGGGTTTCTGGCACCCTGCGAACGTTGCGGATGCTCCGAGTTAATGCAGCGCCCGCAGTGGGTTGCGGCCGGGTCGCGGGCCTTTGGCTCAACCGCAAAGGCAGGGCCGGCCCGGCCGGAATTCACCTCGATCCGGGACCGGACTGCCGCAGCCTTCAGTCTTTCTTTGCCGCGCTGGTGAAGGTGATCTTCGACAGGTGCGTTGCCTTCTTGACGCTGCCGCAGCCCAGCGTGCCGACGATGGTTTCAAGGGTGTTCTGCGCGCAGGCCGCCGACTCGCCGCCCTGGGTCACCAGCAGGCGGGGCATGTCCTTTCCCGAGGTCACGTGATCGGCGATATGCGTGGCCGAGGCCACCCCGGCAAGGATCACGCAGGCCGCCATGATATGGGTGGCGCCGGCCAGACCGAACTTCCGTTTCTTCTTCATCTTCGCCGACTCCTTGCACCCTTTTCGCAGGAATACCGGACAATTTGGCTCAAATCGCGGCCCGCATGGTCCGAAGATGGGGTCTTCCTGCGGCGCCCGGACCGAGCCTGGCCTCTTCCCCGGGCCCTCCGCTTCGGCTATCGGGTGCCGACACCGAAAGCGGATGCCCCCAGATGAAGTTCACGATCTCCTGGCTCAAGGACCACCTCGACACCACGGCCACACCGGCCGAAATCGCCGGGGCGCTGACCGACCTGGGCCTCGAGGTCGAAGCGATCGCCGACCCGGGCCTGCGGCTGGGCGCCTTCCGCATCTGCAAGGTGATCGAGGCCGCCCGCCACCCCAACGCCGACAAGCTCAGCCTCTGCCGGGTCGCGACCTGGCCCGACGGCCCGGGCGGGCGGATGGAGGAAGTCCGGGTCGTCTGCGGCGCGCCAAACGCCAAGACCGGCCTGATCGGCGTCTTCGCCCCCCCCGGCACCCACATCCCCGGCACCGGCGTGGACCTGAAACCCGGAGTGATCCGGGGCGTGGAATCCAACGGCATGCTCTGCTCGGAACGCGAACTCGAGCTTTCCGACAACCACGACGGCATCATCGAACTGCCCTCCGACGCCCCCCTCGGCACCCGGTTCATCGACTGGCGTGGCCTCAATGACCCGATGATCCACATCAAGGTCACCCCGAACCGCCCCGACGCTCTGGCGGTAAGGGGGATCGCGCGGGACCTTGCGGCACGGGGTCTCGGCAAGCTGAAGCCGAAGGCGGCGGCGACCGTGGCGGGGCGGTTCCCCAGCCCCATAGTTGTGACCATCGACCCCGCGCTGAAATCGAAAGGCTGCCCGCTTTTCGCCGGCCGGGTCATCCGCGGCGTCCGGAACAGGCCGTCTCCCGACTGGCTGCAGGCGCGGCTGAAGGCCATCGGCCTCAGGCCCATCTCGGCGCTCGTCGACATCACCAACTTCTTCACCTTCGACATGGCCCGCCCGCTGCACGTCTTCGACGCGGCTAAGGTAAAGGGCAACCTTCGCATCCACCCGGCGGCGGTCGGCGAAGAGCTTCTGGCGCTCGACGGCAAGACCTACGCTGTGCAGCCCGGCCAGATGCTGATCTCGGACGACACCGGCCCCGAAAGCCTGGCCGGGATCATGGGGGGCGAGCAGTCCGGCTGCACGGCGGAAACCACGGACGTTTTCCTGGAAAGCGCCCTCTGGGACCCGATCACCATCGCAGCGACGGGGCGCGCGCTGAAGATAAACTCCGACGCCCGCTACCGCTTCGAACGCGGGATCGACCCGGCCTACACGCTCCCGGGCCTCGAAGACGCGACACGGATGATCCTCGACATCTGCGGTGGCGAGCCTTCGGAAGTGGCGATGGACGGGGCGGTGCCCGACACGTCGCGGGCCTACCGGCTCGACCCGGCGCGGGTGGCAAGCCTGGTGGGCATGGACATCCCCGAAGCCACGCAACGGCAGACGCTGACGGCGCTGGGCTTCACCCTGAAGGGCAACATGGCAAGCCCGCCGTCGTGGCGGCCTGACGTGCTGGGCGAGGCGGACCTGGTGGAAGAGGTGGCGCGCGTCGCGTCGCTTGCGAAGCTGAAGGGCGCGCCGCTTGCCCGCCCGGCGGCCGGCGTGCCGAAGCCGGTCCTGACCGGGGCGCAGGTGCGCGAAGGGGCGGCGCGGCGGTCGCTTGCGGCGCTCGGCTACAACGAATGCGTGACCTACAGCTTTATCGGCGCGGCCGAAGCGGCGCTGTTCGGCGGCGGCGGCGAAGCGGCGCGGATCGAGAACCCCATTTCGTCGGAAATGACCCATCTCAGGCCCGCGCTTCTGCCCGGGCTTCTGGCCGCCGCCTCCCGGAATCAGGCGCGTGGGTTCACCGATCTGGCGCTGTTCGAGATCGGGCCCGCCTTCCACGGCGGCGAACCGGGCGAACAGCATCCGCTGGCGACAGGCCTTCTGGTCGGCCAGGCGGGCCCGCGCGACCCGCACGGTTCCCGCCGCCCCGTCGATGTCTTCGACGCCAAGGCCGATGCCGAGGCGGTGCTGGCGGCCCTCGGCGCGCCGCAGCGGGTGCAGATCGGGCGCGGCGTGCAGAGCTGGTGGCACCCCGGCCGGTCAGGTGCGATGAAGCTCGGCCCTGCGACGCTCGCAGTATTCGGCGAAGTGCACCCGAAGGTGCTGGCCGCGATTGACGTCAAGGGCCCGGCGGTCGGCTTCGCCGTCTTCCTCGACGATGTGCCGGTGCCGAAGGCGCGCGGCACCACGCGGGCAGCGCTGCGGCTGTCCGACCTGCAGGCCGTCGAGCGCGACTTCGCCTTCGTCGTCGATCAGGGCGTCGAGGCGCTGGCGCTGCTCAACGCCGCCCAGGGCGCCGACAAGGCGCTGATCGAAAGCGTGCGGGTCTTCGACGCCTTCGGCGGTGCCAGGGCCGAGGCGCAGATGGGCCCGGGCAAGAAGTCGCTCGCCGTCACGGTGCGGTTGCAACCGGTCGAAAAGACGCTGACCGACGACGAGATCGAGGCGGTATCGGCGAGGATCGTCGAGAAGGTGTGCAAGGCGACCGGGGGCGTGCTCCGGAGCTGAGCCAAAGCCACATCCGGCGCTTGGCCGGGGGGGCCTCAGGCCAGCTTCAGCTTCGACCGTTCCAAAAGCCGTGCGTGAAGCCCCAACGCCTCGCGCGCCAGCCCGGCGTCGTGGGCACCGACCGCCGTGACCTTCGGCGCCCTGATTTCCCTCAGGGGGCCTGCCTGGATTTCCAGCCGCCGCGCGATCATCCGCCACATCGCGGCGTCCTGCCCGATGGCTTCGGACGGCAGGAAACGGATGTTGGCGAGCGTCTCTTCGACCGCCAGCATCACCTGATGCGCCTCGATCCAGAGCCTGAGCCAGTAGTCCATTCCCCCCGGATCGCCCTTCGCCGGCGCGCCGAAGCGGAACGGCCGGTGCGTCGCGCCGAATTCGTGGTGGACAAGCCAGGTCATGTAGGACCGGGTGAAGGCATCCGGTGTCAGGAACCGCTTGTGCTGGTCCAGAAGGCTGCGCGCGTGCTGCAGGGGATCGCGCACCGGGATCAGCACGTCCGACATCGGGAAGGCCCGGGCGAGGGTGCCGAGGCGCAGGAAGTTGTTGTTGTTCTTGGCCAGGTATCGCGTCTTGCCGGTGCGAAGCAGGACCAGCCGGATAAAGTCCTTGTAGTCGGACATCGCCTCGGCGTCGGGGCGGTGCGGCAGAAGATGGTCGGCCTTGATATAGGCCTTGCCGTCGCGCACCCGCCAGAACACCTCTTCCAGCGCCTCGGGCGAATGGGTGTCGACCTCGATCCCGTCGCCATGCGCGCGTTCGGCGCGCTTGCCGGGCTTCGACCCCTTCTTCGACAGCCGCGCCCAGGTGTTCGGCGCCAGCACGAAAGGCATGTCGGCATAGGTCAGCGACCCGAAGGCGCCCGTGCCGTGGATTTCGCGCATCAGGATGGTCGTGCCCGCCCGGGCCAGGCCCGTGACGAAGACGTTCTTGCCGCTGCCTTCGGGCGCCTTCTTCAGAAAGCGCGCGCGCTCGATATCGTGCAGCATCTCGCCCAGCCCCCCGAGCGCCAGACGATGCAGGACCTTGGCGAGGGTCGAGTAGTCAGCCACGGATGACTTTCAGACGGAGCCAGATGTAGCCGACTGATACCGCGCAGAGGACTAGGATGGCCAGCGGGGTGAGCAGCGTCTCGAGCCAGACGGACAGCCCGCCGGGGCTGAGGAACCCCAGCACCACGACCGGTAGAAGCGCCAGGCAGAGCGAGATGAAGAACCCTACCGATCCCTTGAACATCCGGGCCGAATAGGCCGGCAGGATGCGTTCCTTCCAGTGGTCCGAGATGCGCTTCGACCGAAGCACCCTCACCGACCGACCCGAGACGTCGATCACCGACTTTGCCTGCGCGATCAGTGGCAGTTGCAGCATCGCCTCGCTTGCCAGAACGGCGGCGGACGCGAGGAGAAGCCAGATCATCCCTATTCCGCGGGCTTGCCGGAAGCGGCCTTCTTGCGCTTCAGCATCCGCTTGATCGGGTAATAGATGACCGCCACAATCGCGAGGAAGATCGACCCCAGCACGCCGACAACGGCGGCGATGGCCCCTCCGCCGACACCCGGCCCGATATAGGCCTGCGCCGCCACGGGCGACAGGGCAGCGGACACCGCCAGCGCGACAGCGAGCTTTTGCAGGGACTTAGGCATCGCATTTCACCTTCTGAAGGTTCTGAACTAGTGTAGCACCAAAGGCGGGGTCGAGGTAGCGTATCCACCCCAGATGATAGACTTTGCCGTCTTCGGCGCGGTTCATGTATTCCGCCGCGACGCTGCCGTCAGGCGTGAAGATCAGGAAACGGGCGTTCGTCACGTCTTCGATCATCGCGTAGCCGCCGGGAAGCGCCGTGAACTCGCCCGCGTAGGCGGTCCTGATGCCCGCGGCCTCCATCGCCTTCGACCAGGGCCAGGTGACGGTATCGGTCGCGAAGTCATAGACCGCGATTTCCGAATGCCCGTCGAAAAAGGTCAGCCCGCCCCGGTCCTGCGCGTTGTTGTCGTAGACCGAGATGCGGTGATCATCGAGGATATCGACGTCGTGCTGCGACACCCAGGGACCGGCCTTCATCCAGACGATGCGGTCCTCGGAAGGCCGGTAGAGCATGATGGTTGAGATGTTCCGTAGGCTCAGGAACACGTCGCCCTTCTTCCAGTGCGGCCCGTCCTGAAGCACCGGCTGGATGTCGTTCATGTGGATCGGGTCGGGGTTGTACATGCCGTTTGTGAACAGCAGATGCCGGTAGCCGGCGGCAAGCAGCACTTCGGTCACCGAGCGGCTGAAGAGCACTTCACCGTCCTGCGACACCTTGGCGATGTTGTCGTCGAAGAAGTCCCGCGGCACGCCCTTGACCGACGGCGGCTCGATGTTGCCCGGCACCCAGAGGTTGCCGTCGGCGTCGATTTCCGTCGAATGATGGAACATCTCGCTGTCGTTCATCCAGACGCGCCGGGCGCAGGCGTCGATCCGGTAGAGCGGCGAGTTGTGGTCCTTGACGATTAGGTCGCCATTTTTCAGCGCGAGCGGGTGGATCTGCCGGAAATGCTCGGAATCCCAGGCCCAGTAGGTCGGGTGCACCGAGGTCCGCGCCGCATCGGCCAGTAGCGTGCCGCCGTCGGGCATCCAGCGGTGCAGGACTTCGCCGGTCTTCAGCGTCATCAATTCGGTCACGTGCCGCCTGATCGTGCCGTCGTAGCGGCTGAAGAGCAGGTAGCCTTCGGGCAGTCCCGCCGCGCCCGGCTGCGTGAAGGTCCAGCCGGTGGCGGTGCCGTCGTAGCGGGCGCTGTTCCAGACCTCGATCGAATGGTCGCCGTTCAGGAGGTCGATGGCGGTCTGTGGTCCTTCGGCGAGGGCCAGCGCCGCCTGTCCCGCGCTGCCGAAGCGGTTGTCGCCGCGTTCGGCATCGAGCGTCATCCAGCCGAACAGAACGGTTCCGCCGGTCATCAGCAAAACCACAAGGACAAGAACCCAAGCCTCGATCCTGGAGAACATAAGGCGTTGCAAGACTCACCTTCCGGCAGGGCTGGGGCAAAACTATCGCCAGTCCGCTACCACGAGCCGCCCAACGGCGCAAACCCGGGACGGGACTTTGAATGCCGGGCGCGCGCAGTCGGAAACAATTTGCGCGCGGCCGGTCCGATAGTGCCATTTCTTTCGACACGCGGTGCGGACCAGCGGGGAAATCAGGCCGGATTGCCTGCCGGGCGGAACGGGCGCGAGCGATCGGACAAGCACGGCCGCGGGACGCTGCGCGATCGTGTCAGGTCCGTGTGAAGCAGACGATCAGCCCGGGATCGCGGGCGTGGTCCCCCTGCGCCTTCGGCCCGAAGCCGAAGACCGGGTGCAGCGCGAGATCGCCGATGCGCGAGCCGAAGGCCGCGAAGGCCGCCGCGAACCCTTTCGCTTCGTACACGCCCGGATGGATCGATCCGGCGAAGACCGCCCCGGGGCGCATCACCCGCAGAAGTTCGTCGAAGGCCTCCGTGCCGACATGGCCATGCGTGAACGTGCCGGAGCTGACGCAGCCGCCATAGATGCCGTCGCCGATCGCGAGCGGCCTGGTCAGGTCGGCAGCCGAGAGGTTCCGGTACACCCCCTTTCCCCGGGCGACCGCCAGCATCTCGGTCGAGATATCGATGCCATCGACGGGGCCGACCCCGTCCTTCGCCAGTTCGACTCCCAGGAGCCCGGTACCCGCGCCCGCGTCCAGAACTGGCCCGGCGCCCCCGAGGCTTCGGTAGAGCCCGACGACCAGACGTGGCATGACCCAATCCATACGTTCGGCAAAATCGGTCTCGTAGGTCACCGCCCACGCCCCGTAGTGTCGCACGGAGTCCTCGGGCGTGCGGATCGCATAAGCCGAATCGAGAGAGTCCGCTTTTTCCGTCATGCCGCGCTCCGTTCGTTCCGAAGAGAATAGTCGCGGATGGCAGCGCGGGGAAGCTTGGTTACAGGACCGGACAGGCGGTCGCGGCCAGCGCCTTCAGGGCGGCGTCCCCCCGTTCCTGCGTCACCCAGCGGCTCCAGCCCATGCGGTAGACGGTGCCGTCGGGCGCGCGGTTCACGTACTGGGCCCGAACGGCGCCGTCGGGCGACAGGACCACCAGCCGGCCGCTGTTTTCCTCTTCGATAAAGATATCGCCGCCCGGCAGGATGTCGGACAATCCTTCGAAGGTCGTCATCACCTTCAGCTCCTTCAGCCGGTCCTTCCAGGGGCTTGTCACCGCATCCGTGGCGAAGTCGTAGATCATCACCTCCGACGCGTCCGCCACGCGGTCACCCTTGCCGTAGTTCACCGTGTTGTTGCTGAAGACCGAGATCCGGTGGTCATCCAGGATGTCCACGTCATGCTGGCGAAGCCACGGGCCCGACTTGAACCAGACGATCTCGTCCGTCGAGGGGCGATAGAGAAGGACGGCCGAAGGGCCGCGCATCGACAGGAACAGATCGCCCTTCTTCCAGTAAGGGCCGTCCGACAGGACCGGTTCGATATCGTTCAGGTGCACCGGGTCCGGGTCGTACCCCTTGACTGGGAAAAGGATGCTTTTCAGACCCTTCTCCTCGAACAGTTCCGGCAGCGAGCGGGACCATAGGATCCTGCCGTCGGGCGACACCTCGGCCAGGGTATCCTCACGGAAATCCTGCGGCCACTTGCCGTTTGGCGGCTGCTTCGGGTGGGCGGGAATCCAGAAGTTCCCCTCGGCATGCACCTCGGTCGCGTGCGAGAACAGCGGTTCGTCGATCCGCCAACGCAGCTTGCCGCAGGCGTCGGTCGCGACAAGCGGCCCGTAGTGATCCTTGAACACCAGCCCGCCGTCCGTCTGCAGCCAGGGGTGGACCATGCGATAGGTCTCGGGCGTCCAGTTTTCGGGCGAACCGATCCTGGTGTCGCGCGGGGCGCCTTCAAGCCAGGCGCCAGGGTCCGAAACCCAAGCATGGCGCACCGTCCAGTCCGCCAGCGACGTCAGTTCGACCACGTGGCGCTGCCGTTCGCCGTCAATACGGCTTACGAGCAGATAGCCCGGGAGTCGCGGGCCCGCAGCGGCGCCTCCGAACGACCAGCCCGTGGGGATGGCGTCGAAGCGCGCGCTCTGGGGATAGATGCGGGTATCCTTCGCTGTCAGCACCTTTTCTGCGGTGACCGGAACTTCCGCCACCGCATGGGCCACACGCCCGATCACGCCCAACCCGGTTTTTCCCCGCTCGACCAACAGCGCGGCCCCGCTTACCAAGACGGCAAAAAGGATGCCCAGAAGCCCGACCAGCACCGCGACCCACAACTCAACCTTCCTGAACATGACCCCTCCTCGCCCCGTCTTGAACCTCGACACCGCAGTCATAGTGCGCTCGTTTCCTATCGCGCAAGGAGCCCCGGCTCTGTGCCTCCCCGTGCCTCCCCGTGCCGCGCCGTGCTGCCCCGTGCCGCCCGCTCTTGTCCTGGCGCCCCGGCGCCCTGATAACCGTCCCATGACGCCCGGCACGCTTCTGTCCTTCGGCCACGGCTACAGCGCCATGGCGCTTGCCCGACTGCTCCTGCCCGCCGGCTGGATGGTGATCGGCACTACCCGCAGCCCCGACCGCGCGCACGTCATCGCGGCATCGGGCGCCGAACCGCTTGTCTGGCCGGGCTCGGACCCCTCGGCGGCGCTGGCGAGAGCGACCCACCTGCTTTCCTCGGTTGCTCCGGGCGGCAAGAGCGATCCCGTGCTGGCCACAGCGGGCGCTGCGATCGCCGAGGCGGCGCCGCATATTCGCTGGGCAGGCTATCTCTCGACCACGGCGGTTTACGGCGACCGCGCCGGCGGCTGGGTCGATGAGACCTCGCCCCCCGGGCCCGCGACCGAAAGGGGCCGGGCCCGCGTGGCGGCAGAGGAAGGATGGCGGGAGCTTGCCGGCCGCGCCGGTCTGCCTCTCCACATCTTCCGCCTTGCCGGCATCTACGGGCCCGGCCGGGTGCCGTTCGAAAAGCTGCGCGACGGGACCGCGCGGGCGATCGTGAAACCCGGCCAGGTGTTCAGCCGCATCCATGTGGCGGACATCGCGCAGGCGCTGGCCGCCTCGATGGCGCGCCCCGATCCCGGCGCCGTCTACAACCTGTGCGACGACGACCCCGCCCCGCCGCAGGACGTGCTCGCTCATGCCGCGTTCCTTCTGGGAATGCCGCCGCCGCCCGAGGTGCCCTACGAAAAGGCCGACCTGACCCCGATGGCCCGCAGCTTCTACGCCGAATCGAAGCGCGTCCGGAACGACCGGCTGAAGCGCGATCTGGGGGTCAGGCTGCTCTACCCAACTTATCGCCAGGGGCTGCCAGCGATCCTGCGCGAAGAGGCCCGGGCATGACCGGCCGCCCTGAGTCGTGATAGCAACGCGACGTGAGGCGCCACAGGCGACTGTCCGAGCGCCCGGCAAAGGGAGCCGGCGATGAAATGCCAGGGCGGGTGCCTGTGCGGCGCGGTCCGCTACGACATCGATGGCGAACCGGACTGGCAGGGCCACTGCCATTGCCGCCGCTGCCATCGGCATTCCGGGGCAGCCTCCCTCAGCTTCGCGCGCTTCCGTGAAACGGAGGTGAGCTGGATAGGGGCCAGGCGAGCGCTCTACCGTTCAAGCGACGAAATCTATCGCGGATTCTGCCCCTGCTGCGGCAGTGTCATCAGCTTTGAGCGGCCGACGCGCCGTCGGATCGCCGTGACGGCCGGGTCGATGGACGGTCCGACGCTGCTTCGGCCAACCGAACACATCTTCGGCGACGACCGCTGCGCCTGGCTCAGGCTCGACGGCGGTCTTCCCTGGTATCCTGGCTTTTCGGACGGGCTCGCCGCCGCCGGGCCGCCCGCGGTCTGAGGAAAACCGTGGCCGGGCACGCGGGGGATTCTTCACGCGTTCGTGAGATTTTCACCCGCCGCGCCCTTGAAACCCAACCCCCGCGTCCCAAACTTCCGCAGGCGGGCCGGGCCCCTCTGACGACACCCTGTCGTGATGTCGGACCGCATCGAGCACGCTCGATGTCTTGCCCGGTTTCTGGCGGACCTCTCGGCGCTCGTATTGAGAGGTAGATGGGGATGGAATTCCTCTTTCTGACATTCTTGGCCAAGCCGCTATGGTTGTGGCTGGCCTTCCTTGGCATCGTCATCACGCTGATGGTGTTCGACCTTGGCGTGCTGCACAAGGATGACCACGAGCTTGGCGTTGCCGAAAGCCTGAAGCTGTCGGCCTTCTACATCGCCATCGCGATCGCCTTCGGTGGCTACATCTGGTGGGCATGGTCGAACGGCACGCTCGTGGCCAGCGACGGCACCAACCCGGTTGCCGCATATTTCCAAGGCTACATCATCGAGAAAGTGCTCTCGATCGACAACGTCTTCGTGATCTCCCTGATCTTCGGCTATTTCGCCATCCCGCGGAAATACCAATACCGGGCCCTCGTCTGGGGCATCATCGGCGTGATCATCCTGCGCGGCATCATGATTGCGATCGGGGCCGAGCTGATCGCCAACTACAACTGGGTCACGCTCGTCTTCGCAGCTTTTCTGGCCTTCACCGGCATCAAGATGCTGGTCGTGCCGGAGGGTGACACCGACGTGTCGAAAAACCCTGTCGTGCGGCTCACGTCGCGGTACATGAACGTCACGAAGGAACTGCACGGTCAGAAGTTCTTCACCCGCCAGCCGAACCCGGCGACGGGCAAGCTGATGCTGTATGCGACGCCGCTCTTCGTGGCGCTGATCGTCATCAACTTTGCCGACCTGATCTTCGCCGTGGATTCGGTGCCGGCGATCTTCCTGATCACCACCGATACCTTCATCGTGTACACCGCGAACATCATGGCGATCCTCGGCCTTCGCGCGCTCTACTTCGCGCTGGCCGCGCTGGTGCACCGCTTCCACTACCTGAAATACGCGCTGGCCGTGGTGCTGATCTTCATCGGCCTTAAGGGCTTCTACAGCTACTTCTTCGGCAAGTTCGACCCTTACCTGTCGCTTGCCATCACGGTGGGCATCATCGCGGCAGGGATCGTCTATTCGCTGTGGAAGACGCGCGGGGACGGGGGACATGGCTCCAACGAAAACCCTAAGCAGGTGGCGGCGGAGTAGGACACACCGCCCAGGCCGCCACATTCGGCGCCCGGTCCCGGAAGGGGTCGGGCGTTTCTACTGGAGCACCGAGTGTGTGTGAGGTCTCAGGCCCTCCGCTCCCCCACCACCGCCACGCCCAGCACCTCAAGCACCCGCGCCTCGATCCGCCCCGCATCGAGGCCCGCGACCGCGTACATGTCCTCGGGGCTCGCCTGGTCGATGAACACGTCCGGCAGCACCATCGAGCGGAACCTCAGCCCCCGGTCGAACACCCCCTCGTCGGCCATAAGCTGGGCGACATGCGAGCCGAAGCCGCCCACCGCGCCTTCCTCGATCGTGATCAGCGCCTCGTGACCACGCGCCAGCCGCAGCACCAGTTCGCGGTCCAAGGGCTTGGCGAAGCGCGCGTCCGCCACCGTCACCATGATCCCCCGCGCCGCCAGCGCCTCGCGCGCTTTCAGCGCCTCGGCAAGCCGCGTCCCGAAGGACAGGATCGCCACCCGCCCCCCCTCGGCCACAACCCGCCCGCGCCCGATCTCCAGCGGGACCCCGTGTACGGGCATCTCAACCCCCGTCCCCTCGCCCCTCGGGAAACGGAAGGCGATCGGCCCCTCGTCATGCGCGGCGGCGGTGGCGACCATGTGGACAAGCTCGGCCTCGTCGGCCGCCGCCATCACCACCATGCCGGGAAGGTTCGCCAGGAAGGCCACGTCGAAGGCCCCCGCATGGGTCGCCCCGTCCGCCCCCACCAGCCCCGCCCGGTCGATGGCGAAGCGCACGGCAAGGCGCTGGATCGCCACGTCATGCACCACCTGATCGTAGCCGCGCTGCAGGAAGGTCGAATAGATCGCGCAGAAGGGCTTCATCCCCCCCGCCACCAGCCCCGCCGAAAACGTCACCGCATGCTGCTCGGCGATGCCCACGTCGAAGCACCGCTTCGGGAAGCGTTCGGCGAACAGGTTCAGCCCCGTGCCGTCCGGCATCGCGGCAGTGACGGCGACGATCCTCGCGTCCGCCTCGGCCTCGCGCACAAGGCTCTCGGCGAAGACCTTCGTATAGGCCGGAGCGTTCGACTTCGCCTTCGCCTGCGCCCCCGTCAGCATGTCGAACTTCGCCGTGGCGTGGCCCCGGTCCGCCGCCGCCTCGGCCGGGGCGTAGCCCTTGCCCTTCTTCGTCAGCACATGGATCAGCGTCGGCCCGTAGGCCCGCGCCTTCGCCGTCCTGAGGACCGACAGAAGCTGCTCCATATCGTGCCCGTCGATCGGGCCCACATACGAGAATCCCAGCTCCTCGAAGAGCGTCCCGCCCACCGTCAGCCCCTTCAGCATCTCCTTCGCCCGCCGCGCGCCCTCCTGGAACGGCTCGGGCAGCAGCCCCACCGCCCCCCGCGCCGCCGCGCGCAGCTCCTGGAACGGCGCGCCGGAATAAAGCCGGCTCAGATAAGAGGACATCGCCCCCACCGGCGGCGCGATCGACATCTCGTTGTCGTTCAGGATCACGAACATCCGCGTCTTCAGATGGCCCGCGTTGTTCATCGCCTCATAGGCCATCCCCGCGCTCATCGCCCCGTCGCCGATGACCGCCACCACCTCGCCCGGATCGCCCCCCAGATCGCGCGCCACGGCAAAGCCCAGTCCGGCGCTGACCGAAGTCGAGGAATGCGCAGCGCCGAAGGGATCGTAGGTGCTTTCCGACCGCTTGGTGAATCCGCTCAGGCCGCCCTTCTGGCGCAACGTGCGGATGCGGTCGCGCCGCCCGGTCAGGATCTTGTGGGGATAGCACTGGTGGCCCACGTCCCAGATCAGCTTGTCCCTCGGCGTGTCGAAGACGGCATGGATCGCCACCGTCAGTTCGACCACGCCCAGGCCCGCCCCCAGATGCCCGCCGGTCACGCTGACTGCGGCGATGGTCTCGGCCCGAAGCTCGTCGGCCACCTGCCTGAGTTCGCGGTCAGTCATCCGCTTCAGGTCCCCGGGGTCGCGCACGCGGTCGAGAGTCGGGGTCGCCGGCCGGTCGGTCATCCTGTCGTCCTCAACTCTCGCGCACAACGACGAATCGCGCGCAGTCGCGCAAGGCCGCGCCCGCATCGCCATATACCGTCAGCGCCGCTTCCGCTTCGTCAACAAGCGCCCGCGCCCGCGCCTTCGCCCCGTCGAGCCCGAGATGCGACACGAACGTCGCCTTCCCTGCGCCCGCGTCCTTCCTGAGCCTCTTGCCGGCCTTCGCCGGATCGCCCTCGACGTCGAGGATGTCGTCGGCGATCTGAAAGGCAAGTCCCAGCGCACCGGCATAGGCCCGCAGCGGCGCCCGGTCCGCGCGGGCAAGGATTGGCCCCGCCTCGGCCGCGAAGCGGAACAGCGCGCCGGTCTTGGCCGCCTGCAACGCAGTGATCTCGACCAGCGTCAGGGGCTCTGCCGCGCTCTCGGCCGCGATGTCCAGCGCCTGCCCCAGCACCATCCCCGCGGCTCCTGCTGCGTCGGCCAGTGCGGCGACAAGATCGACCCTGTTCGGGCCCAGCACCGGGTCGCAGCATTGCCGGAAGGCCAGCGCCTGCAAAGCGTCGCCCGCGAGGATGGCGGTCGCCTCGTCCCATTTCCGATGCACCGTCGGCTGCCCCCTGCGCAGGTCGTCATCGTCCATGGCCGGCAGGTCGTCATGCACCAGCGAATAGGCGTGCAGCGCCTCGACCGCCAGCGCCGCCGGCATCGCCCGCGTGTCGGCCAGCCCGTGCAGCCGGGCGCCTTCCAGCACCAGGAGCGCCCTCAGCCGCTTCCCGCCGGTGGCGGCATAGCGCATCGCGTGGACCACCGGCACATCCCCCAGATGCGCCATCGCCGCCACCATCGCCACGGCGACGGAAGCCTGCACGCCCTGCAGCCGTTCGGGAAACCTCACAGCCCTTCGACCGGCGCCAGCCCCTTCGGCTCGCCGTTTTCGCCGAAGGTGATCTTCGCCACCTTCTCTTCGGCGGCCTTCAGATTGGCCTCGCAATGCGCCTTGAGCGCCGCGCCGCGCTCGTAGAGCGTGATCGACTCCTCCAGGGGCACGTCCCCCGATTCCAGCCGCTTCACGACGTCCTCAAGCTCCTTCATCGCCTGCTCGAAGCTCATCGCCGCGATCCCGGTCATGCCCCATGCTCCACAAGAGTCCGCACATGCGCCGCGACCGAGGCCGAGAGCGCCTCGAGATCATATCCACCCTCCAGCGACGATACCACCCGCCCGCCGCAGACCCGGCCCGCCAGATCGCAGATCGCCCGCGTGATCCAGGCGAAATCCTCCTCGCCCCAGGTCAGCCCCGCCAGGGGGTCGTCGCGGTGCGCGTCGAACCCCGCGCTGACCAGGATCAGGTCCGGCCCGAACGCCTCGACCCGCGCCAGCGCGCCCTGCCAGACCGCCCGCATCTCCCGCCCGCCCGATCCCTCCGCCAGGGGCAGGTTCACCACCTGCCCGTGCGCCCCCGTCTCGCCGGCCCGCCCGGTCCCGGGGTAAAGCGGCATCTGGTGCGACGATACGAACATCGCCCCCGCCTCGTCCCACAGGATGTCCTGCGTGCCGTTGCCGTGATGCACGTCGAAATCCAGCACCGCCACACGGCCCAGCCCGTGGTGCCGAAGCGCCCTCAGCGCTCCGATCGCCACCTGCCCGAACAGGCAGAACCCCATCGCGGTTTCCCGTTCCGCATGGTGCCCCGGCGGGCGCTGCGGCACGAAGGCGTTGGCCACCTCGCCCGCCAGCACCGCATCGACCGCGGCCGTGACGCCCCCCACCGCGCGCAAGGCGGCCTCGAGCGAGCCCGGCGACATCCAGGTATCGGGGTCGAGCCGCGCCCAGCCCGTTTCCGGTGCCGCCTTGCGGATGGCGTCGAGATATCGCGCGGGATGCGCCCGCAGGATGTCGGCATCTTCGGCAAGGGGCGCTTCGTGCCAGATCAGGCCGGCGAACTCAGCCCCCGACAGGGCCCGCTCAACCGCCCTAAGGCGATCCGCCCGCTCGGGGTGCCCGGGCGGGGTGACGTGGGCAAGGCCGGATGGGTGGGTGAAAAGCGCGGTCGCCATGTCAGGTCTTTCCGAGGAAGCGGTCGAGGACAGTCCGGGTAACCCGTTCCACCATCGGATCGCGGCGCGCAAGGCCCGCGACCCAGTCGCAGGTTCCTGCGTGGAAGACCTCGCCCCCGCCCTTGCGGAAATGGACGATGCAGCCGCAGGTGCGCTTGGTGGCCTCGACGGCCGCCGCGTCGGTCCGCCCGGTGAGCAGGCCCGCGACGTAAAGCGCATCCTCGTCGCCGAGGAAGCTTTCGCCCGGGCGGATCGCCGGCCCTTCCTCGATGGTGGAGGCGGGGGCGAGGGCGAGGATTTCCATCCCTTCGGGCGCGCCGTGACCAGGAAGCGGAAAAGGCAGGCCGCCCCGGATTTCATGGGCGATCCCGTCGACCTCGTAGCCGAAGATGGCGCTGTCGCCGCCAAGGATGTCGCCGTAGCAAAGGCCGGTATCCTGGAGCGCCCAATGATCTGGCCGGTAGACCGTGAACCCGCCGGACCCCCGCGGGCTGGTGCCCGACCAGCCGGCATAGAGGCCCTGCGTGGCGTTCAGCCCAAAGGTCGCGGCCCCCGTGCGGCCGATCGCCGGCGAATCCCAGGCCTCGGTCACGCGGTTTCTCGGGCCCGTCCGCATGAGAGGATCGGTCTGGCGCGCCGTGTACTTATGGCAGACTTGGGTCGCTTCGTCGGGCAGGCGTATCTGCCACAGGAAGTTCCCCGCGAACCGCGCCACCCGGCCGCCGCCTTCCACGAAGGCGTCGATCGCGTCGCGCATTTCCCAAGACCAGTACTCGTCATGCCCGACCGTGACGGCGAGCCGGTAGCCTTCCAGAACCTCCGGACGGAAGTGGAGATCGGTGTGCGCCACGATGTCGACCGCGTAGCCTTGCGCTTCGGCCCAGGCGACGAAATGGCGTTCGTAGCTCGCCCAGCCGGCCGAGGCGTATTTCTTGCTGTGGCCGGTGGCGAGCGCCCATTCCATGTGGGGGTAGCTGGGTGCTTCCATCGGGCCCGGGGCCTTGCGGAGTACCGCCCGGGGGGAGCCGGGCGGCAGGGAAACGAAGCCCCTTGCGAGAGGTCGCTCAAGCGAAAGGACGGGAGAAGGGAGGTTGCGGCCGGGACCGCACAGCCCTTCGTAGTGGTTGGTGCCGCCCCAGTCGTTGTAGGCGGCCCAGGTTCCGGTCGCCGCCACAAGCAGGATCCGGCCGGACTTCGGCGACTGGTGGGCAGGACGAAGGATGAAGACCTGCTCATGGCTATCGCGCCCGGATTTCGTTTCGCATTCAGTGCGGACAACATATGCCCCCGAAGGCCAGTCTTCCCCGACCGGAATGCGAAGCGTCACGGGCCAGCCGCAGCCCGTTTCCCACAAGTTCTCAGGCGATGCCTGCCAGCCCGCCGCGATTCCGGATGCCGCGAAAACCTCGCGCGGCACAGCGCCGTCGCGGCGGATTCGGACCGAGATTTCGGCGGCCGTGGTGCTTGCGTGCAAGCTCAGGTGCCCGCCCGGCCCGGCCGAGAAGGGCGTCACATAGGCCCTTACCCATGGGAAATCGCCGGGCGAGACGGGCGGGCGCTCCGCATAGTTGGAATGGACTGCCCGGCGCAGGAATTCCGGGCCGGGCGGATCGCCGCTCACCGCAGGCTATTCCGGCTGAAGCATGTAGCCCGCGCCGCGCACAGTCTGCAGAAAGCGGGGCTGCTTGGGGTCGGACTCGAACTTGCGCCGCAGGCGTGTGATCTGCACGTCGACCGCGCGGTCCTGGGCGTGGCCACCGTCCCTTCCGCTGGCGCGCCCGAGGTCCTCGACCAGTTCCGACCGGCTGATCGCCGCCCCGGGTCGCGCCGCGAAGATCCGCATCAATGCCGCCTCGGTCGCAGTCAGCCGCACCAGGTCCCCGCCCCGCCACATCTCGCCCCGCTCCACATCGTAGCGCACGGTCCCGAGCCCGAGCACCTTCTGCACCTTCGGCGCCGGTGCCGGCCCCGGCGTGCGCCGGAGGATGGCGTAGATGCGCAGCAAAAGCTCCTTCGGCTCGAACGGTTTCACCAGGTAGTCGTCCGCCCCCGCTTCAAGCCCCGCGATCCGGTCCGCCGCCTCGCCGCGCGCCGTGAGCAGCAGGACCGGTGTGTCCGATGTCCGCCTGAGTTCCCGCGTCAGGCTGATCCCGTCATCGCCGGGCATCATGACGTCAAGCACAATCAGATCGAACTCGAGCCCCGCGATCAAGCGCCGCGCATGCCCCGCATCGCGTGCCGTCGTGACCAGAAACCCGTTCCGGATCAGGAACTTCTGCAGAAGGCCCCGGATGCGCTCGTCGTCGTCGACGATGAGAAGATGCGTCTCGGCCTGAACCGTCATTCGCGCTTGCCCGCCCCTCAGGACCCCGGATCCTTCAGCGACTGATACTGCCGCCGGATGTCGGGGTCCATCATCGCTTCCAGAACCTGCCGGAACCCCGCCACGGCAGCCGGCCCGGCGGCGCGGTAGGCCGCCCGCATGCGCGCCCGCTGCGCGTCGGAAAGCTCGCGCTCCAGCGCCGCGCCGCGCTCGGTCAGGTAAAGCTGTCGCTCTCGCTTGTCCGCCCGGCCCACCCTGCTTTCCACCAGCCCGTCGCCAATCAGCGTCCGCAACACCCGGTTCAGCGATTGCTTGGTGACACCGAGCACCGACAGAAGCGCGGTCACTGTCAGCCCCGGCTGACGATTGACGAAGTGGATCGCCCGGTGGTGGGCGCGGCCGTAGTCGTGGGTCGAAAGGATGCGGTCGGGGTCGGCTGTGAAGGCGCGATAGGCGAAGAACATCGCCTCGATCCCTTTGCGAAGCTGCTCGTCGGTGAGGAAAAGAAGGTTCTCACCCACCGTTGCCGGACCCGTGTTGCGTTCGCTCATGCCTCGCCCGCCCTTTCCGGAGCCGCATCGCCATCACTTCGGGAATTTATGTCAGCCTTGTTGACTTTCCAACCCCCGGATGCTACCGAACCGCCGGTTTCGCGCAATATTATGTCCGCTTCGGACCTGATCCGCGCAATATCCGGAAACATGACGGAGGATAGCATGGCCGGGGCCTATGATGATCGCGACGGTAAGATCTGGATGGACGGCACGCTTGTCGACTGGCGTGCGGCCCAGGTGCACGTCCTGACCCACGCGCTCCACTATGCCTCGGCCGTTTTCGAGGGCGAACGCTGCTACAAGGGCCGCATCTTCAAGGGCCACGAGCATTCGCTGCGGCTGCTCCGTTCGGGTCAGCTTCTCGACATGCCGATCCCCTGGACCGCCCATCAGATCGACGCCGCGAAGGACGCCGTCCTGAAGTCCAACGGTCTGACCGACGCCTATATCCGTGCCATTGCCTGGCGCGGTGCGGGCGAAGACATGGGTGTCGCTTCGCTGAAGAACCCCGTGCGCCTGGCCGTCGCGGTCTGGGAATGGGGCAGCTACTACGGCGATGCCAAGTTCAAGGGCGCGAAACTCGATATCGCCAAGTGGAAACGCCCCTCGCCCGAAACCATCCCGTCCGAGGCGAAGGCGGCCGGGCTATACATGATCTGCACCATGTCCAAGCACGCAGCCCAGGCCAAAGGCTGCTCGGACGCGATGATGTTCGACTATCGCGGCTATGTCGCCGAGGCGACGGGGGCCAACATCTTTTTCGTCAAGGATGGCGAGGTGCATACGCCGAAGGCCGACTGCTTCCTGAACGGCCTCACCCGCCAGACCGTGATCGGGATGCTGCGGGACATGCAGATCAAGGTCCACGAACGCCACATCCTGCCGGAGGAACTGGAGGGCTTCCAGCAGTGCTGGCTGACCGGAACTGCCGCCGAAGTGACCCCGGTGGGCCAGATCGGCGACTACAATTTCGAGGTTGGCGAAATCACCCGGCGCGTGGCGACGGAGTATGAGCGTCTGGTCAGGGCCTGAGCATTCTGTCCCGCTAGAGCAAGATGACTCCATTCGGAACTGGGGCCGCCTTTTCCGGCCTTCGGGAAGCCCCCCAAACCGGCCGCAAGTCCTTGCGGGCGCTCGATTAACCAGCGCCTTCCGCAACGTTCGCAGGGTGCCAGCAATATGCCAGCAATATGCCAGCAACCTGCCATACGATCGTATGGCTTTGGGTGAATTAACCGTTAACTTCGAA
>JBJXFU010000114.1:0-2692 GCA_046155885.1 Paracoccaceae bacterium | reverse complement strand
GGGCTTGGCGACAAGCTGGTCAGTCTTTTCTACGAACACCGGCTCCATGACCCCGTATCCGAGGTCTGGGTCGCCCGCTGCCGCGCCCAGATTGCTGCGGCGATGGCCCGGCTTGAGGCGGATCGTGCTGCAAGATCAACGACTTGGTGGTTCGGCGAGCGAATCGGGCATGCCGATGTCGCGGTCGCCTGCATGCTGCGGTTCGGGGCCGAGGTGATGGCCGACGCGGTCGGGCTGGAGCGCCACCCTGCGCTTGCGGCGCAGTGCGCGAAGGCCGAGGCGCTGGAGGTGTTCCGGGAGATTTCGCAGCCCTTCGTGCCGCCCGCCTGAGACCCGGACAGGGCCAGATCCCGCGTATGTTTTCCGTAGCTTTCGCGTATTTCTTCCGTAGTACATCCGTAGTACATCCGTAGCTACAGCGGCGCGCACCCGGCAACACCCCTGCGCACCCCTGCGACACCCCTGGCGCGTGACGCTGACCGACCCGGACCTGCCGCAACCGGGCATTGCGCCTGCCCGCGCTGCCCCTAAAACAGCACCGGAACGGTGCGCGGGGACAGCATGGCTGCGGACGGACAGAACGACGCTCTGGTGATCTTCACGCCCTCGGGCAAACGGGGGCGGTTCGCCGCCGGCACGCCGGTGCTGACGGCGGCGCGGCAGCTTGGCGTCGATCTCGACAGCGTCTGCGGGATGCGCGGCATCTGTTCGAAATGCCAGATCACGCCGGGCTATGGCGAGTTCCCCAAGCACGGGGTCACGGTCGCGGCGGACGCGCTGAGCGACTGGAACGCGGTCGAGGAACGCTACAAGCGGGTGCGGGGCTTGACCGAGGGCCGCCGCCTGGGCTGCCAGGCGAAGGTGATGGGCGATGTCGTCATCGACGTGCCGCCGGAAAGCCAGGTCCACAAGCAGGTGATCCGCAAGTCGGCGACGGTGCGCGACATCGTCATGGACCCGGCCACCCGCACCTATTACGTCGAGGTGGCCGAGCCCGACATGCACGAGCCTTCGGGCGATTTCCAGCGGCTGAAGGATGCGCTGCGCGACCAGTGGCAGATCGGGGCGGTCGAGGCGGACCTGGCGCTTCTGCGCCGGTTGCAGCCGATCCTGCGCAAGGGCGGCTGGAAGGTAACGGTCGCCGTCCACAAGGAACACCGCGGGCCTGCAAGAATCGTCGATATCTTCCCCGGCTTCTGGGAGGGGCGACTTTGCGGGCTGGCCATCGACCTCGGCTCGACCACCATCGCGGCGCATCTGTGCGATCTGACGGATGGGGCGGTGCTGGCCTCGTCCGGTCTCATGAACCCGCAGATCCGCTTCGGCGAGGACCTGATGAGCCGGGTTTCCTACGCGATGATGAACCCCGGCGGCGACGTGGAAATGACCCGGGCGGTGCGCGAGGCGATCAATTCGCTGGCGCTGGCGGTGGCGGACGAGGCGAAGATCGACCCGAAGACCATCGTGGAGACCGTCTTCGTGATGAACCCGGTCATGCACCACCTGCTTCTCGGGATCGATCCGGTGGAACTGGGACAGGCGCCCTTCGCGCTGGCGTCGTCGGAATCGCTGAGCCTTGCGGCGAAGGACCTTGACCTGACGGCGATCAACGCGGGCGCGCGGGTCTATATCCTGCCCCTGATCGCGGGGCATGTGGGGGCGGATTGCGCGGGCGTGGCATTGTCCGAGGAGCCGAACAAATCCGAGGAAATGGAGCTGATTGTTGACGTGGGCACGAATGCCGAGATTCTGCTCGGCAACAAGGATCGCGTGCTCGCCTGTTCCTCGCCCACCGGCCCGGCCTTCGAGGGGGCGCAGATTTCCTCTGGCCAGCGGGCCGCCCCGGGGGCGATCGAGCGGGTCGAGATCGACCCCGTGTCGAAGGTGCCGCGGTTTCGGGTGATCGGCTCGGACCTGTGGTCGGACGATGCGGGCTTTGCGGCGGCGACGGCGGCTTCGGGGGTCACCGGCATCTGCGGGTCGGGGATCATCGAGGCGATTGCCGAGATGCGGATGGCGGGGCTGGTCGATGCGGCCGGGCTGATCGGGTCGACCGAACAGACCGGCACACCGCGCATCGTGCCGCAGGGGCGCGTCCATGCCTATGTGCTGCATGACGGCACCGCCGAGGGCGGGCCGCTGATCACCGTGACGCAGGGCGACATCAGGGCGATTCAACTGGCGAAGTCGGCGCTTTACGCGGGCGCGCGGCTGCTCATGGACGAGCTCGGGATCGACAAGGTGGACAAGGTGATCCTGGCCGGGGCCTTCGGCGCGCATATCAGCCCCAAGCACGCGATGGTCCTGGGGATGATCCCGGACGTGCCCCTGGACAAGGTGGTGAGCGCCGGGAACGCCGCCGGAACGGGGGCGCGCATTGCGCTGCTGAACGTCGCCGCGCGGGCCGCGATCGAGGCCGAGGTGGGCCGCATCCACAAGGTCGAGACCGCCATCGAGCCGCGCTTTCAGGAGCATTTCGTCGCCGCGAACGCCATCCCGCATGCCACCGCGCCCTTCCCCGAACTGGCCAAGGTGGTTACGCTTCCCGATGTGTCGTTCAACACCGGCGGCGGTGGCGGCGGAGCGGACGGGGGGCGGAGACGGCGGAGGGGATGAACCCGGAGGGCACGGCCGACCCGGTCGCGGACCTGATCCTGCGGATCGCGGATCAGGACCGGACGGCGTTTCGTGC
>JBJXFU010000146.1:0-12006 GCA_046155885.1 Paracoccaceae bacterium | reverse complement strand
GCCCCGGGTCAGGCCCGGAGCGGGGTTCTCTCATGATGACGGGATGCGACATGGGCTAGATCATGTGCTGGAGCAGGTCGAACAGGCTGGGCTTCCGCCCCGGTTCGCAGTCGAACCGCTGCGTAATCCGCCCGTCCTTCATCACGATCAGCGTGTGCGACAGGCCGATCGCCTCTTCCAGGGTGTCGGCCACCAGGATGACGCCCACGCCCGCGTCGGACATGTCGCGGATCATCTCGTAGACATCTTCCTTGGCGCCGATGTCGAGGCCGCGCGTCGGATGGTCGAGCAGCATGATGTCCTGCCCGCCCGACCGCCACTTGGCCAGCACGACCTTCTGCTGGTTGCCGCCCGAGAGATTGCCGCAGTCGGCGTATTCGGACGGCGCCTTGATCGAGAGCCTGGCGATCCAGTCCCGTGCCAGCGCCTTTTCGGCCCCGACCCGCAGCACGCCCGCCGAGGAATAGTTGCCGAGCTGGCTCAGCGTCATGTTCTCGTAGACCGTCATTCCGGCCACAATCCCCTCGATCTTGCGTTCGCGCGGGACGTAGGCGATGCCCTGATCCACCGCGCTTCTGGGGCGCAGGCCCTGCGCCTTGCGGCCCTTGATGGTGATTGACCCTTCCGTCGGCGTGAGCTGCCCGAAGATCGACCGCAGCACGACCTCGCGGCCCGCGCCCTCGACCCCGACAAGGCACAGGACCTCGCCCGCGTGCAGATCGAACCCGATGTCCTTCACCTTGCCGGGCAGGCCGACGCCGTCGAGGGAAAGCAGGGTTTTCGACGCATCGTAGGGTTTCTGCCGCTGTTCGCGGTAGTATTCGCGGTCGATGTTGCGGCCGACCATCTTGTGCTGGATCGCCTCGACCGGCGCCGCGCCGCGGGCGACGACGTCCACGACCTGACCGTCCTTCATCACGTAGATGCGGTCACTCAGCTCCATCACTTCGTCGATCCGGTGGCTGACGAAGATGAACGAGGCGCGGGTGGTGAGTTCGCGCACCAGCCGGAAGAGCAGCTTCACCTCTTCTTCGGCAAGCACGGAGGTGGGCTCGTCGAGAAGGATCACCAGATCGCCGTCCACCCGCTCTTCCAGGGTCAGGACCTTGGCGAGTTCCACCAGCTGCCGCTGTGCGAACGAAAGCTTCGCGGTCAGCATACCGGGATCGATGTCGAGCTTGACCTTGGCGAGCTGCGCCCGCGCGGCAGCCTTCATCGCGGCCCAGTTGATCACGCCCATGCGGACGAACTGCGCCTCGTAGCCGATGAAGATGTTTTCCATAACGCTGAGGGACGGGATCAGGGACTGTTCCTGGAACACCATCCCGATGCCCTTCTCCATCGCCTGGCGCGGGTTCTGGAAGCGCACCGTCTTGCCGTCGATGGTGATGGTGCCGCCGTCGGGCCGATAGGCGCCGTAGATCACCTTCATCAGGGTGGACTTGCCGGCGCCGTTTTCGCCCACCAGCCCGACGATTTCGCCGCGCTTCACCTCGAAATCGACGGACTTCAGTGCGTGCACGCCGGGGAAATTCTTTTCGATCGCGTTCAGCCGGTACATCGCGCCCTCACTTCACGAAGCTGATGCTGCGGCGGTCGGTCGAGAGGACCACCGCGGCGATGACCAGAAGGCCGAGCACGCCGTCCTGGAGGTAGTCGGGCAGGCCGATCACGATCATCCCGTTGCCGATCACGTAGACGATCAGCACACCGACCAGCGCGTTCCACACGCCGCCGATCCCGCCCCACAGCGCGACGCCGCCGACCACCACCGAGGTGATCGAGATGAACATGAAGTTGGCGCCCGAGACCGACTCGGCCTGACCGAGCTTGGCCACCTGCATGATGCCCGCGATCGCATAGAAGAGACCGGCCAGACCGAAGCCCAGAACCCGGACGCGGCGGACGTTCACGCCCGAGGCGTGGGCGAGTTCCTCGCCGCCGCCCACGGCATAGAAGTGCCGGCCGAGTGTTGTGTAGGACTGAATGAACCAGGCCAGGACAGCGAAGGCGCCGGCGAGATAGACCATCAGCGGAAAGCCCGCGATCCGCCAGGTCAGCAGCGCGCGAAACACGTCGTCGTCGATCTTCACGACGTTGCCGCCGGTCAGCAGGATCGCCGCGCCGGTGCCGACGAAGCCCAGGGCGAGGCTGGCCATGAACGAGGGGACGCGCAGGCGGACATGGATCAGACCGTTAACCAGCCCGATCAGCGCGCCGAGCATCAGGATGGCCGGGATCGCCAGCCAGCCGCCGGCGGCGAGAGTTCCGCCGGTGGCGAGGAAAATGAAGCAGAACAGCACGGCGGTCAGCCCGACGGTGCCCTCCATCGACAGGTCGATCGAGCCCATGATGATGATGAAGGTAACGCCGATGGCGACCATCAGGGCGGGGGCCGCGGCAATCGTGATGCGGGCGAAGTTGCGCAGCGAGAGAAAGTCGGGGTTCACCGCCGTGAACAGGGCGACGAGCGCGATCAGCACCAGGAGCGGCGCCCAGCGGATGACGTCTTCCCGCGTCGCAAAAGTTGTCACGCTCGCCTCCCCTGGCGGTGCCGCCCGTATGGACTAGAAGCGGGGCGGCCGAGGAATGGCCGCCCTGCCGTGATCAGTGCGTCACTGGTAGACGATTGGGCCGGCCGAGAGGCCCCAGCGATCGGTCCAGTCGTATTTCGGGGTCGAGTCGAGGTAGGTCTTCTTGAACTCGGCCGCGTCGTCCGGGGTGACCAGGATCGACGGCCCGTAGAACTCGCGGTGCTCGTTGGGTTCCTCGGACGGCTTGAAGGCGCCGATGGCGGCCTGATGCGCGAGCGCCAGCGCGATGCCGCCGCCCCAGTGCGGGTTGGTGAACACGGTGGCCAGAAGCTCGCCCGTCATGACCAGGTCCACCGCCTCGGGGTTGCCGTCGAAGGCGGTGATCGGCATGCCGGTGATGCCCTCGGCCTTCAGCGCCTCGATCACCCCGTAGGCCATGTTGTCGTTGGCGCAGTGCACGCCCTTGATCTTGTCGCCATAGCGGGTGAGGTAGCTTGCCATGAGTTCGGCCGCCTTGCTGGTGTCCCAGTCGGCGGGCTGGGTATCGAGCAGCTCGATGTTCGGGAAGTCCTTCAGCGCGTTCTTCAGGCCGTTCAGCCGCTCGATGGCCGGGATGTTGGCAGGAATGCCGCCGAGGTGGACGATCCCCCCCTCGCCGCCCATCTTCTCGCACAGGATGCGCGCGGCCTCTTCCGAGGGCTTCTCGCCGGACCAGGACAGGTGCGCGACATAGTTGTCGCCGATGTCCCAGGGATGCAGGTCGTCGGTCTTGTTCCAGATGGTCGAGATGTAGCCGCCGGCGTCGCGCGCCGCTTCGGCCACCGGGCGGGCGTTCGGGCTGTCATTGGCGTCGCAGGCGATGGCGCCCTTGCCCGAGTTCTTGGCCAGGAACGCCTTGATGTCGGCCAGCGATTTTTCCGACGAGCCTTCGTTGATCAGGTTCGTCATGTCGTCCTTGGTCAGGCCGAGGCTTTCGGTATAGGCCTCGCCGCCCGAGACAATGGCGTTCCAGTAGGCCGAGGCGCGGTCGCGGTAGGACCAGGCCAGCGCCCAGCCGCCCGAATCCGCCATGGCCGCGCCGCGCCCGAACAGCCCCGGAACCGCAACGGCCGACAGGCCCGCCGCCGATGCGAACAGGAAGTTCCGGCGATTGATCTTCTCGCGTTCGATGAAGTCCTTGATGAACGTGGACATGGATTTCCTCCCAGCTTTCCACACTTGCGCCACAGATCCGTGGCCGAGCCGGTAGCAACCGTCCAGATGCCGCGCTGCGCTGCGGGCTCGGTCGCTAATGCACTAACTGGTTACTTTTCTGAGCACCTGCGAGTCAAGCCATTTGTTGACGATTTTCCAGCCCTGCGGAGCGTGTTCGGCTTTGACGAACTGCTCGGTTGATGTGTAAGCAAGGGCCAACAGCGGGGAGGCCGGCACACAGGAAGCATGGACGACATGAAGGACCAACCGACCTCGCAAGACGCGCCAGCGCTGAGGCCGCGCACCCGGGACGCCGAGGCGACGAAGGCCCGAATCCTCGATGCGGCGAAGAAGGAGTTCGCGCGCAACGGTTTGGGCGGGGCCCGCGTCGACGAGATCGCCGACAGGGCGCGTGCCAACAAGCGGATGATCTACCACTACTTCGGCAGCAAGGAGGGGCTGTTCCAGACGGTTCTGGAAGAGGCCTATGTCGACATCCGTACCGCCGAGCAGAAGCTGAACCTCGACAATCTTGACCCCAGGGCGGCGCTGGAACGGCTGGTCCGGTTCACCTGGGACTACTACCTGAGGAACCCCGAGTTCATCACGCTGGTGAACAGCGAGAACCTGCACCGCGCCAGGCACCTGAAGAAATCCGAGGTGATAAAGGTGGTGAGCCGCAAGTTCGTTACGATGGTGGGCGGGATTCTCGACCGGGGGGTGGCGGCCGGGCTGTTCCGCCAGGGTGTGGACCCGGTGCAGCTGAACCTCACCATCGCGGCGATCGGCTACTACTACCTGACCAACCGCTATACCGGGTCGATCGTGTTCGAACGCGACCTGATGGACAGGCGATCCCTTGAGGAACGCCTTCAGTTCAACATCGACACGATTCTGCGTCTGGTCGCGGCCTGAACGGGCGGAAGGACCGGGCGGCCCGATAGGGAAGAATCGGCGGCGCGGCAGACACTCTTGCCGGGCGATCACCGGCCGGAGCGGTGCGCGCGGGCTCTGCTGCCCGCCCGCCCGGCAATCGCCCGCCAAAACGCCTGCGGCCGCGCGACGAGCACCGGCCATCCGATCTGTCCGGGCACCAACCCGGGCCCGTTGCGCGGCGGCCGCAGTCCGCGTCAGGTGACCCGGTCGTGCAGGATCACCCCGGCGGTGGGGTCGTGATCGCCCTCCCAGGCCTTCTCGGCCAGCGCCGCCCGTGTGTCGGCAAGCCCGGCCTGCCAGCGTTTGCGAACGCCCGACGCGCTGAAGTCGACGTCCTTCGTCTGGTCCTCGCGGTCGAGCTTCGGGGCAAGGAGGCGCACCACGTGCATCCGCGTCTGGCAGCCCCAGGACAGCATCTCGGCCACTTCGGGGCGTGCCAGTTCGTCGTCCGGAAGCCGCATGCCGAGTTCCATGATGATGCGCCGCAGCTTGTGGCTTTGCATCTGCCGGGCGATGTGGCCGGCGACGCGGCTGGAATACTGCACGTCCTTGTGGCGGTGCGACACTTCCCACATGGTGCGCGGCTCTTCGCCCATCGGGTTCCACAGGTGGACGGCGAAGATCAGGGCGCTTCTGCGGGGGTTGTCGTCGAAGATGACCTCCGACGGCGTGTTCGAAAGGATCCCGCCATCCCAGTAAAGCTCGCCGTCGATGCGGACCGCGGGGAAGGCCGGGGGAAGCGCGCCGGAAGCGAGGATGTGGTCGATCGACAGGGCCCCGTCGCGGCTGTCGAAATAGCGCATCTTGCTGGTGCGCACCTCGGCCGCGCCCACGGTCAGGCGCGGCATGCAGTGGTTCAGTCGGCCGACGTCGATCAGGTCTTCCAGCGTCTGGCGCAGGGGGGCGGTCGAGTAGTAGCCGGCCTGATCCGCCGGCATCCGGTTGTGGGCGCCCAGAAAGGCTGGAAGGTTCGGCTTGAAGAACCCGCCGAGCCCGCCGAAGAGCGTCGTCCAGTAGGCCGGGCTGGGCGCCATCGGGAACATGCCGAAGAAGGCGTCGAGCGGCGAACCCCTGGTCACCCGCGCCCAGAAGGCGCGGAGCGCGGCCAGCCGGTCCTTCGGTTCGTTCCCGGCGATGAGGCTGGCGTTGATCGCGCCGATCGAGGTGCCGACGACCCAGTCGGGCTCGATCCCGGCTTCGTGCAGCGCTTCATAGACGCCGGCCTGATAGGCGCCGAGCGCGCCCCCGCCCTGCAGGACGAGGGCGATCTGGCCGACCTGGGCGCGCAGCGCCTCGGCGGCGGTCGGAGTGGCTGGGTTTCGCATCCGGGTTCCCTTCTGGGTTACTGCGCTGTCCAGCCGCCCTCGACCGGGAGCGCGGTCCCGGTCATCGAGCGTCCGGCGTCGGTACAAAGAAAAACCGCCAGTGCGCCCAGTTCCTCGACCGTCACGAATTGCCGAGTCGGCTGGGCGTGGAGCAATACGTCGCGGATCACTTGCGCTTCCGTCAGCCCGCGCGCAATCGCCGTTTGCGGGATCTGTTTCTCGACAAGGGGGGTGAGCACATAACCCGGGCAGATGGCATTCGCGGTGATGCCGTGTTCGGCCAGTTCCAGCGCGATCGTCCTGGTGAAGCCGAGGACCCCGTGCTTGGCCGCGACATAGGCCGACTTGAAGGGCGAGGCGACCAGCGCATGGGCGGAGGCCACGTTGATGATCCGCCCCCAGCGCCGCGCCTTCATCCCGGGCACGGCGGCGCGGGTGGCGTGGAAGGCCGAGGACAGGTTGATCGCCAGGATGGCGTCCCATTTCTCGGGCGGGAAGGTTTCGACCGGCTCCACATGCTGGATGCCGGCGTTATTGACGAGAACGTCGACCGCGCCGAATTCGGCCTCGGCGGCTTCGATCATGGCGGTGATGTCGGAGGGCTTCGACATGTCGGCCGCCGAGTAGCTGGCCTTCACGCCGAAGTCGGCGGCGAGCGCGGCCCGCAGCCGCTCGATCTCGCTTGCGTCGCCGAAGCCGTTCAGCACCACGTTCATGCCAGCGCCAGCGAAGGCGCGCGCGATCCCGAAGCCGATGCCGCTGGTCGATCCGGTGACGACCGCCGCTTTTCCGGCCAGTCCCGGCACACGGGCGGGAAACGGCACGGCATGGACGAGCGGCGGGGGGTCCATCATCATGGTCATGGCAGTCTCCTTTCGAGGGGGGCTTTGTCAGCGCGCGGTCCAGCCGCCGTCGATGGCGATGGCAGCGCCGGTGATCGAGGCGGCGTCATCGCCGCAGAGGAAGGCCGCGAGCGCCCCGATCTCGCGCGTTTCGACGAAGCGGCGGCTGGGCTGGGCCGCTTCAAGGAAGCCGCGGACGACGTCCTCGGGCCTGGCGCCGGTGGCGCGCACCGCCTCGGCGATCTCGCGTTCGATCAGCGGCGTGCGGACATAGCCTGGGCAGATGGCGTTCACCGTGACGCCGTGGGTCGCCGTTTCAAGCGCGACCGAACGGGTCAGCCCGACGATCCCGTGTTTCGACGCGGCATAGGCCGAGGCGTCGGGGGCGCCGACGAGGCCCAGCGCCGAGGCGAGGTTGAGGATGCGTCCCCAGCCGCGGGCCTTCATGCCCGGCAGCGCTTCGCGGGTGGCGAGGAAGGCGGCGGTCAGGTTCACCGCCAGGGTGGCGTTCCAGTCCTCTGGCGTGAGTTTTTCAACCGGGCCGGTGTGGAAGACACCGGCGTTGTTGACGAGGATGTCGACGCGGCCGAACGCCTCGCCCGCCGCCGCGACGAGGCGCGCGACTTCGCCGGCCTTCGACAGGTCGGCCGGGGAATGGATGACGCGGACCCGGTGCTGCGCGGACATGTCAGCGATCAGCTGCGAGATCGCCTCCGGTTCGCCGAAGCCGCTCAGCACGATATCGGCCCCGCCGCGCGCCAGCGCCGTGGCGATGCCCAGGCCGATGCCGCTGGTCGATCCGGTCACCAGCGCGATGCGCCCGCGCAAAGTGCCGAGGCCGGCGGAACCGGATGCGGACATGGCAGTCGAGGTGTCGGCGTCGAGCATGGTCGTGGTCCATTCTGAAAGGGCGTCGGACAGGTCAGGCGGGGGGGCGCACCGCCTGCCGGGTTTCACTTTCCGTCGCGCGGCAGGGTCAGCGCGAAGGTCATTCCGCGGCCCGAGGCGTTCCGTCCGGCGGATATGCGGCCGCCGTGGTTTTCGGCGATCAGGCGGACGATCCAGAGGCCGAGTCCGTTGCCGCCAGGTCCGGGCGTGCCCGCGCCGCCAAGGCGGACGAAGGGCCGGAAGGCGCGGGCGATCTCGGTGTCGTCGAGGCCGCGGCCTTCATCGCGGACCCGGATCTCGACGTCGCCGGACGGCACCGTTGACGCCTCGACCGTCACCCGGCCGCCCGGCACGGTATGGCGGATGGCATTGCTGAGCAGATTGTCGACGGCCTGCATCAGAAGCTCGCCGTCGCCCCGGATCGGCAGGTCTCCGGACACCCTGACCTGCAGGCGGACAAAGCGGCGTTCGGCTGCGGCCTCGTTGCAGGAGACGACGGTGCGTACCAGGTCGCCCAGGTCGGCATCGCCCGGCAGGACGCCCAGGGGGTCGCCGAACAGGCGTTCGCGTTCGATCAGCCCGCCGAGGAGCTGCTCCAGCCGCTCGATCAGGCGCTCGGCCCGCTGCGTCAGACCAGTCCGGCGGTCGGCGGGGGTCTTGGCATTTTCGATCCCGAGCGCGCCGATCAGCAGGGACAGGTTGGCGAGCGGGCCTTTCAGGTCATGCGCGATGATCGACAGCGCGCCGACCTCGCGCCGCCCGGGGCTGCGCGCGGCGGTGGGGAAGGGGACGACGGAAACCGGACGCGGCATGAAACCGACGGCGAGCCGGGTGGCAGGCATCTGTGCTTGGGCGTTCATCGGAAAATCCTCCCTCGGGGGTTCGTCCCCTTGCGCCAGTCCTACCGGTGCCGCGCCGCGCGCGGAAATATCGTTGCGAAATGGTTTCGATGCGCTCGGGTTATCACCGCCGCGGCGCGGCGCCCGCGCAGGGGAAACCGCCGGGGTTCGCGCAGCCGTGACTTTGGTACGGCAGAACGGGCTTTCTCTTCGTGCGCGCATGCGTATGCTCCGCGCCCGTGACGGCCTCCGTCAGGAGCGATCACGCTTTCTCAGGAAGTGAAGTATTTCCTTGCCCTTGGCGAAGTGCTGAACTTCACCCGCGCGGCCGAGGTCTGCAACGTCTCGCAGCCCGCCCTGACCCGGGCCATAAAGAGCCTGGAGGACAAGCTGGACGGCGGTCCGCTGGTTCACCGCGAACGCGGCAACACGCACCTGACGACGTTCGGCCAGTTGATGCGGCCTTACTTCGAAACCGTCATGGCCCAGCTCGACGAGGCGCAGCGGCGGGCGAAGTCCTATACCAAGCTCGAAGGCAGCTCGCTTGGCATCGGGCTGATGTGCACCATCGGCCCGTCGCGCTTCGTCGACCTGTTCCGCGATTTCACCCAGAGGTTCAACCAGATCGACATCCGCCTGCAGGACGGCCCCGCCCGCGCGATCGAAACCAAACTGCTGGCCGGGGACCTCGATGTCGGCATCTGGGCCCAGCCCGGGCCGCTCGATGACCGGCTACACGGGTTGCCGCTTTTCGACGAGCGCTTCGTGATCGCCGTGTCGCCGGGCGACACTCTCGCCATGCAGGGCGAGGTGCGCCTGCGCGACCTGAACGACCGCCGCTACCTTTGCCGGGTGAACTGCGAATACGCCGACCACCTCAGCGCGTTGCAGAACCAGTATGGGGCGACGGATTCGCCCACGCCCTACACCAGCGACCGCGACGATTGGATACAGAACATGGCGCTCGCCGGCCTCGGCTACGGATTCCTGCCGGAGCACTCGGTGACGCTGCCGGGACTCGCGGTACGGCCGCTGGTCGAGCCCGAAGTGGTGCGGACGGTCCAGCTCGTCACCGTTCGCGGACGTCCGCACGGCCCTGCGGTCGGGGCCTTCGTGCATGCCGCCCACCACCACCCCTGGACGGGGCGCGTCGGCGCCCCGGTCACGCTCAGCCTAGACGACTGACCGCGGCGGCGGCGCTCGCGCTTTCCGGTCCCGCGGGGCGAGGCCCGCCTCCCAGTCCCTTCATGCACGGCGCTTATCGAAACCAGACGGAACCGGCATTTCCGCCGGCGACTTCCCCGGGTCATCTTCCGCGTCGACGCCCCGGGACTTCCCCCGGCGCGAGTTGACCACAGGAGCCTGACCCAGATGCCCAGAACCCAGACCCTCCGCCATGCCTCGCTTGTCGGCGGTATCCTCGCCGGCCTGATGCTTTCGACCGTCGCCTTCGCGGGCGAGTGCCCGGCCGATCAGATGGTCGCCGACAGCAGCGCCAAAAGCGATGCCGGCGCGAAGGACGTGACCGACACCGTCATCGGCTCGATCGACCTTGCGGAAGAAGCCCCGATGCTCGACGGCCGCCTGTTCCGGCTGCGCAAGCTGGAAATCCAGCCGGGCGGCATCGTTCCCTGGCACAGCCACGAAAAGCGCCCGGCGCTGATCTACGTGGTCGAAGGCGAGATCGTCGAACATTCCAGCACTTGCGCCATGCCGATCACCCATGTCGCGGGCGACGTCGCGCAGGAAACCCGTGCCGTGTCGCACTGGTGGGAAAACACCGGCACGAAGCCGGTGGTCCTGCTGTCGGCGGACATTTTCCCCGAAGAGATGGATCCCGGAATGATGTGATCCGGCGGAGGGCCGGCGGCACCGGACGGCCGCTTCCTCCGCTGGCCGCGCTTCCGCGAGGGGAGGGGGCCGCCCGGCATCCGCGCGGGGCGGCCCCGGCGATTTTCCGCACCAAGGGAACAAGAAAATGCCCGCCACCACCGGTACCCACCCCGCCGACGCGACGGACATGATCGCGCTCCGTGCCCTGTCGCGGCTGACCTTCGGGCGCGCGGTCGTCATCGGGATCATCGGTTTCCTGACGCTGGTGGACCTGTTCGCGGCCCAGGCGATCCTGCCCGCGCTGACCGTGCATTACGGGGTGTCGCGGGCGGCTGCCGGCTTCGCGGTGAACGCGAGCACGATCGGCATGGCGTTCTCGTGCCTGGCCGTCAGTCTGCTCGGCCGCCGCATCGACAGCCGCGCGGGCATCTGGATGAGCCTCGCGCTGCTCGCCGTGCCGACGGCCGCGCTGGCCTTCGCGCCCGACCTTGCCACCTTCACCACGCTGCGCGTCGCGCAGGGTGTGCTGATGGCGGCGGCCTTCACGCTGGCCGTGGCCTACCTTGCCGACACCTGCAGCAAGACCGACACATCGGGCGCGCTGGCCGCCTATGTCACCGGGGTCGTCGCCTCGAACCTCGTCGGCCGGCTGGTCTCGGCCTCGGTCGTGGAAACCTCGGGGCTGGCGGCCAACTTCTTCGTCTTCGCCGCGCTCAACCTCGCCGGTGCGGCGCTGGTTTTCGCGAACTTCCGCAGGCTCGCCCGGATGGCGTCGTCGGGAAGCGGCCGGAGCCTTTTCGCGGCCTGGCCGGAGCATCTGTCGAACCCCGCGCTGCGTGCCGCCTTCGGCATCGGGTTCCTGATCCTCTTCGCCTTCATCGGCACTTTCACCTACGTGAACTTCGAACTCGCCGGCCGCTTCGGCCTTTCGCCGATGTCGCTCGGCCTCGTCTACCTGGTCTTCCTGCCGGCGATGGTCACCACCCCCTTGGCGGGCCGCGCCGTCACCCGGTTCGGGGCGCGCCCGACCGCCTGGGCGGCGCTGGCGGTGGCCGCCGCCGGGCTGCCGCTGCTGTTCGCGCCGTCGCTCGCGGCGGTCCTTGCGGGGATGGTGCTGATGGGTGTCGGCACGTTCCTCGCCCAGGCTGTCGCCACCGGCTTCGTCGGACGGACCGCGCGGAACGACCGGGCGGCGGCGAGCGGGCTTTACCTTGCTTCGTACTACCTCGGCGGGCTTGCCGGGGCGGCGGTGCTGGGCCAGGTCTATGATCGCCTCGGCTGGGATCCCTGCGTCCTGGCGATCGGCGCGGCGCTTGCTGCCTGCGCGGTGCTGGCGTCGTCCATGCGGGAAGCGAGGGCGTGATCGCCGGTCCCGACTCCATCACATGCGCTACACACAGGGGCGGTCGGGCAATTCCCGGTCGCGGGGTGATGAGCGCCCGGACAGTATGCCAGTGGCATGCTGTCAGCGAAGAACGCCGCGCCCGTGGCGCGGCCGGGGCGGGGGCCCGGGGGGTGACGTGGGAGGGCCTGGGCCCTGCCAAGGGGGGTTCCGTTGGGGCTCGTCCAGACCCTGCCCGCGAACGAAAGGGCCGGCACCCCGCGGTGCCGGCCC
>JBJXFU010000076.1:0-51179 GCA_046155885.1 Paracoccaceae bacterium | reverse complement strand
GCCAAGCTGGCGGTGCAGGCGCGCGATTTCGACCCGGGTGGCCATGCGCAGCGCCGCGTCGAGGTTCGAGAGCGGCTCGTCGAAGAGGAAGAGCTCGGGCTTCCTGACCACCGCCCGCCCGATCGCCACCCTTTGCCGCTGACCGCCCGAGAGCTCGGCCGGACGCCGCTTCAGATAAGGCCCGAGCGCCAGCATCCGCGTCGCCTCGGCGACGCGGGCGGCGATGGTGGCGGCGTCCTCGCCGGCCTGTTTCAGCCCGAGCGTCATGTTGCCTTCGACATCGAGATGCGGGTAGAGCGCGTAGGACTGGAAGACCATCGCGATGCCGCGTTTGGCGGGCGGGGTGTCGGTCACGTCCTTACCGCCGATCAGGATGCGCCCCGAGGTCACGTCCTCGAGCCCGGCGATGGACCTGAGAAGCGTCGATTTTCCGCAGCCGGAGGGGCCGACGAAGACGATGAACTCGCCTTCGTCCACCGCAAGGTCGATATCCTTCAGCACCTGCGTCGCGCCGAAGGACTTGTTCACCGACTGAAGAAGAAGCGCGGCCATGCCCTAAAGCTCCACGACGCGGCCGGTGCGCACCGACTGATCGGCGGCAAGGCAGATGGCGAGCGAGGCGACGGCGTCCTCCATGTGGCGCGTCAGGTCGATGTCATCGGCGATGGCGCGCAGGACGTAGGCCTGTTCGGCGTCGCAAAGGTCCTGGTGGCCGGGCTCGCCCGGAAAGTCGATGATCCGGTCCGGGCCGCCGGCGGGATGGACCCGGATCACGCCGACCTTGGTATGCCCGTCGACGCTGTCCGATCCGGGGTCGTCCCTGGCCACGATGCTGACCGCGCCCCGGGGGCTGATGATGTCTTTCACAAAATAGGCGACTTCGGACATCATCGGGCCCCACCCGGCCTCGTACCAGCCGACCGAGCCATCGGCGAAGATCACCTGGAACTGGCCGTAGTTGTACATGCCGGGCGCGATTTCGTCAGACAGGCGCAGGCCCATGCCGTGGACGCGCAGCGGCCTCGCGTCGGTGATCTGGCACATCACGTCGACGTAGTGCACGCCGCAATCGACGATGGGGGGCGTGGTTTCCATCAGCTGTTTGTGGGTGGCCCAGGTGGCGCCTTTCGACTGCTGGTTGAGGTTCAGGCGAAGCACGTAGGGCCCGCCCAGCGCCCGCGCCTCGGCGATCAGGCGTATCCACGAGGGGTGGTGGCGCAGGATGTAGCCAACCACCAGCTTGCGCTTCAGCCGTTTGGCCGTCTCGACCACGCGCCGCGCGTCGGCCACGGTGGTGGCGAGCGGCTTTTCGACGAAGACATGGGCGCCGGCCTCCATCGCCGCGCAGGCGAAGTCGGCGTGGCTGTCGGAGTAGGTGGCGATCACGGCAAGTTCAGGTCTGGTCGCAAGACCTTCCGCGAAGGTGCTGGAAAGGGGGAACTTCCGCAGCTCGTCTGGCAGCGCCACCGGCGAGCGGTTCACCAGCACCAGATCGCAGCCGAGCTTGGCTTGCGCCAAGGCATGGCTCATCCCCATGTTGCCGAGCCCGGCCACGAGAACCTTCATTTGACCGCCCCCGAAGTGATGCCGCGGATCAGTTGCCGCGAGAAGATGACGTAAAGCACCAGCACCGGCAGGATCGCCAGCGACAGCGCCGACAGGACCGCGTTCCAGTCGGTCACGAACTGCCCGATGAAGACCTGGGAGCCGAGCGTCAGCGTCTTGGTCGCCTCGCCCGGGGCGAGGATCAGCGGGAACCAGAGGTCGTTCCAGATCGGGATCATGTTGAAGACCGCCACCGTCGCCATCGCCGGGCGCACCAGCGGCAGGACCAGGCGGAAGAAGATGCGGTATTCGGACAGCCCGTCGATCCGTCCGGCGTTCTTCAGATCGTCCGACACCTGGCGCATGAACTCGCTGAGGATGAACACCGCAAGCGGCAGGCCCTGGGCGGTGTAGACGAGGATCAGCGCGGTCAGCGTGTTCACCAACCCCGTGGCCACCATCAGCTGCAGGATCGCCACCGTGCCGATGCGGATCGGGATCATGATCCCGAGCGCGAGGTAGAGCCCCATCAGCGTGTTGCCCCGGAAGCGGTATTCCGAAAGCGCGAAGGCCGCCATCGCGCCGAAGAGCAGGATGAAGAAGAGGCTCGCCACGGTGACGATCATCGAGTTCTGGAAGTACTGGAAGAAATCGCCCTGCTTCAGCACCGTCTGGTAGCCGATCAGCGAAAAGCTTTCGGCCGAGGGCAGCGAGAGGGGGGCGGAGAAGATGTCGCGCCGCGCCTTGAACGAGTTGGTCAGGATCACCCAGACCGGAAAAAGCGCGATCAGCGTCCAGAGGATCAGCACGGCATGCGCGCCGGCGGTGGAAAGCGGGCTGGTGCGGGCGGAGGCCATCAGAACTGATACCTCCGCATCCGGCTCTGGATACCCCAGAGATAGAAGCACACACCCGCCAGGATGATGAAGAACATGGCGCTGGCGATGGCCGAGCCCATGTAGGGGTCCCCTACCTGCAACTGGAAGCCGAAGAAGGTGCGGTAGAGGAAGGTGCCGAGGATATCGGTCGAGAAGTTCGGCCCGGCGAGCGCGCCCTGTGCCGTGTAGATCAGGTCGAAGGCGTTGAAGTTGCCGACGAAGGTCAGGATCGAGATGATCCCGATCGAGGGCAGGATCAGGGGCAGCTTGATCTTGCGGAAGGCCGCCCAGCCGGTGATCCCTTCCACCTCGGCCGCCTCGAGCACCTCTTCGGGGATGGTCAGCAAGGCCGCGTAGATCAGCATCATCGGGATGCCCACGAACTGCCAGACCGAGATCAGCGCCAGTGTCGTCAGCGCGTATTCCTCTTTGCCGAGCCAGGGCGCGAAGAGCGACTTCAGCCCGACCGCGTCCAGCATCCCCGGCGCGATGCCCCAGATCGGCGACAGGATCAGCTTCCAGACGAAGCCGACGATGACGAAGCTGAGGATCGTCGGGATGAAGATCGCCGAGCGGTAGAAGGCGGCAAAGCGCAGGCGCGGCGAGGACAGGATCGCGGCGAGCGCGACGCCGATGGGGTTCTGCACCAGCATATGGACGATGAAGAACCAGACGTTGTTGCCGAGCGCGTTCCAGAAGCTCGCCGACCAGCGCGGATCGCCGAAGAGGGTGCGGAAGTTTTCAAGGCCGACGAAGCCCCGCGCACCTTCGACGTCATTGTAAAGCGCCAGACGCAAAGTGTTGAAAAGCGGCAGAATCATCACCGCCGTGTAGACGATCACCGCAGGTGCCAGAAACACCGCGATGGTCATGCGCGAACGGGCGGCCATGCGACCTTGCTCCCTTCATCCTGGCGGAAACATCCTCGGGGGGTGCGGGGGACTGAAGGCCCCCCGCCCGGATCGGCCCCGTCAGGGGCCGATCCTGTCTGTGTGGCTTGTCGGCCCCGGCATGGGCCGATCCTTCTTTAGCCCGGCTTCTCAGTTCGCCGGCTTGTACCAGCTGTCGAGCCCCGCCTGCAGCTTGGCGGAGGCCTCTTCGGCGGTCTCGGTGCCCTTGATGACGTTCGCGCTCGCCGCCCAGGTTTCGTTTTCCAGGTTGGGCGTGCCGCGCGACAGGATCTGGTAGGTGGACCGGATCGTCGAGGCGCACTTGCCGCGCCAGCTCACGAACTCCTGCGCCAGCGGGTCGGCCATTTCGACCGGCGCCGAGTTCAGACTGAAGAAGCCGGGCAGGGCGTTGGCGTAGAGCGTGGCGAAGTCCGCCGATCCGACCCATTCCAGGAACGCCTTCGCCTGATCGGGATGGGCGGTCTTGGCGTTCATGCCGATGGCGATGTCGGTGTGGTCGGAGATGTAGCAGGGGTCGCCGGCGGCGACCACCGGCGGCGGGAAGGCCCCCATCTTGAACTGCGCCTGCGTGTTGAAGCCCGAGATTTCCCACGAACCGGCCGGATAGATCGCCGCGCGGCCGAGGGTGAAGAGGTTCTGGCTGTCGGGATAGGTCTGCGCCTCGAACCCGTCGCCAAGATAGTCCTTCCAGGTGGCGAGTTCCTTGTAGGGCGCGGCCCAGGCCTCGTCGGTCAGCTTCTGGGTTCCGGCGAGCAGCGCCTTGCGGCCCTCTTCGCCCTTCCAGTAATTCGGCCCGATGTTCTGGTAACCCATCGTGGCGGCTTCCCACTGGTCGCTGGTGCCCATCGCCATCGGGATGTAGGTGCCGTCGGCCTTGATCTTGTCGAGCGCGGCGTGGAACTCGTCCATCGTCGCGGGAACGGCGATGCCCAGCGCGTCGAAGGCGTCCTTGTTGTAGATGAAGCCGTGGATCACCGATGCCATCGGCACGCAGAAGGTGGCCTTGCCGTCATCCGTCTGCCAGGCCGATTTCGCCACGTCCGAGAAGTTGGCCATCGCGCCGAGGCCCGACAGGTCGGCCAGTTGCCCCTTGTCGTATAGCGCCAGCGAGGCGTCGAAGGGCCGGCAGGTGATCAGGTCGCCCGCCGTCCCGGCATCGAGCTTGGAGTTCAGCGCGGCGTTGTATTCGGTCGGCGCCGAGGGCGCGAAGACCACCTTGATGCCGGGGTTGGCGGCCTCGAAGGCCGGGATGATCTTGTCCTGCCAGATCGACAGGTCGTCATTGCGCCAGCTTTCGATGGTCAGCGTCACGTCCTCGGCGAAGGCGCCCGAGGCCAGAAGCGTCGTCGCCATGAGCGCGGCAGTCAGTTTCTTGTGGGTCATCGTCACTCTCCTGTTGGTCTTTCGGTCGTTCGGTCTTTGCCCGTCTCAGCGGCCGGGCGGCAGTGAGGCGAGGGCGGCGCGCAGGCTGCCCCCGGTCTTGGTCAGCAGCGACCGCGCCGTTCCGGCCGGAAGTCCGCGCGCGATCAGGACGGCCGGCTTCACGGCGCCACCGGCGGCGGCGAGCGCGGCCGCAGCCTCGGCTTCCCCGCATCTGGCGATGTCGGCGACCATCCCGGCGGCGCGGGCGCGGAGCTTGGCATTGTCGGCGACTAGCCCGACCATGCGTCCGTCATGCACTTCGCCCAGGATCACCGCCATCAGCGTCGAGATGAGGTTGAGGCAGGCTTTCTGCGCCGATCCCGCGCCCATCCGGGTCGAGCCGGCCACCACTTCCGGTGGCGTCCCGAGGCAGATGGCGATGTCGCAGATCGCGAAGAGCGGCGCGCCGGGGGTGTTGGCGATGCCGATGACGGACGCGCCGAGTGCCCTGGCTTGCGCCGCGACGGCGAGCGGGTAGGGGGTCGAGCCCGAGGCGGTCACGCAGATCGCCGCATCGCCCGCGCGCAGGGCCTGCGCCGCACGCGTCCCCTCGCCGGCGTCGTCCTCGGTGGCACCGGGCATGCGCGAATCGGTCGGCAAGCCGCCGGCCATCATCAGGAGGATGCGGTCGGACGGGATGCCGTAGGTGCCGGGAAGCTCGAGCCCGTCGGCCATTGCCATCAGCGCCGACGACCCGGCCCCCGCATAGGCGATGCGCCCGCCGGAGCTAAGCGTATGGGCCAGCAGCCGCGAGGCGCTTTCGATCGCCGGGAAGGCCGGGCGGACGGCGGCGAGCGAAGCGGTCTGTTGCGTCAGGAGATGGTCGAGGATCGACGCAGGGGGCAGAGCGTCGAGCCCGGCGGCGGCCGGATGCGGCCGCTCCGTCGTCCGTATGGCCCCGCGATGCCGCGCTTCCTGCACTGCGACGAATCCCCCTTGTTCGAAACGACAATACCTTTCTAATACCTCTTGTCCAGAGGATTGTGCGGCAATGCGCCAGGTCGGCTGAATTCGGCCATTTTTCGTCGGCTGTGGCGAGATTCCTTCTTCCAATCTCTCCAAAGGTATTATAAAGGTATTACATGTCTGGCGAAAAGATCCTGATCGGCGTCGATGGCGGCGGCACTTCGTGCCGGGCCGCGATGGTGACGCGCGGGGCGAGGTTCGAGGCGGTGGGCGGTGCGGCGAATGTCTCGACCGACTTCGACGGCGCGATCGCGACGATCCGCGCGGCGGCCCGCCGCCTTGCCGCCGAGGCCGGTCTTGCCGAGCGCGATCTGTCCCGGGCCACCGCGCATCTGGGGCTTGCCGGCGCGATGAACGCCGAAATCGCCGGCAGGGTGGGGGCGGCGATGCCCTTTGCGCGGACCGCCGTAACCGACGACCGGCCGACCAGCATCGCCGGCGCGCTCGGCGACGCCGACGGCACCGTGGCCGCCATCGGCACCGGGTCCTTTGTCGGCCGCCAGCGGGCAGGGCGGCTGGAGGGGGTCGGCGGCTGGGGCTTCTTCATCGGCGATCAGGCAGCCGGGGCCTGGCTCTTGCGCCGCTGCCTTGAGGAAACGATGCTCGCCGTCGACGGATTGCGCCCCGCGACGGGCCTGACCGCGCGGATGCTGGCCGAACACGGGGGCGATCCGGGCCGTATCGTGCTTTTCGCCGGATCGTCGGCGCCCGCCGATTACGCGCGGCTTGCCCGCGATGTGGTCGCGGCGGCCGAGGCGGGCGATGCGCTTGGCGCAGCACTGCTTGACGAAGGTGCGGCCTATATCCGCGCCGCGCTGTCCCGCCTTGGCTGGGCCGCGCCGGAGCCGCTGGTGCTGACGGGGGGGCTCGGGCCATTCTATGCGCGCTGGATGGGCCTTGCGACCGCCGAAGCGAAGGGGACCGCGCTTGACGGGGCCCTTGTCCTGGCCGGAAGGGCGGCGCGATGAGTGTGGCCGAGTTCCTCGCCCCGCCGAACTGGCTGACCGAAGCCGGCGGGCCGCTTTATGTCCAGCTCCGCCGGCGGATCGAACAGGGGATCGAGGGCGGAAGACTTCCACCCGACAGCGCCCTGCCGCCCGAACGCGAGATCGCGGCGATCACCGGCCTGTCGCGGGTGACTGTCCGCAAGGCCATAGCCGACCTGGCCGCGAAGGGCGCGGTGGTGCAGCGCCAGGGTTCCGGCAGCCGGATCGCGCCCCGTGCGGCGCGGGTCGAACAGTCGCTGTCGCGGCTGACCTCGTTCACCGAGGACATGGGCCGCCGCGGGCTGTCTTCGGAATCGCGCTGGCTGGAGCGCGGCTTCTTCCTGCCGTCGCCCGAAGAGGTGCTGGCCCTCGGGCTCGGCGCCGGCGATCAGGTCGCCCGGCTGGCCCGGCTGCGCCTTGCCGACGGCCGGCCGATGGCGATCGAACGCGCGGCCCTGCCGCCGGACGTGCTGCCCGACCCTTCGGCCGTCACCCGGTCGCTTTACGAGATCCTCGGCTCCCTGGGCAGGCGGCCGGTCCGCGCCGTGCAGAAAATCTCGGCCGTGAACCTCGGCGAGGCCGATGCCGGCCTGCTGGGCGTGCCCGTCCAGTCCGCCGGCCTTCGCATCGAGCGCATTTCCTATCTGCCGCAGGGCAGGGTGGCCGAGTTCACGCGGTCGGTCTATCGCGGCGACGCCTATGACTTCGTCGCCGAACTGCGGCTTCCCGACGCGCAGCCTGGCGCCACACCACCGACCGGACGACAGCCAAAGGACGAACCATGACCGCACACGAAGCCGAAAGCCTGATGGCCCGCGAAGTGCGCGAAATCCCCGATGCCGTCGCGCGCCTGCTCGACCGGGGCGGGCCGGCGATCCGGGTGGCGGCGGCGGCGGCGCGGCGGCTCGACCCGCCCTTCCTCGCCACCGTGGCGCGCGGCTCGTCCGATCATGCCTGCACCTATCTCAAGTATGCCTCCGAACTGCTTCTCGGCCGTGCCGTCGCCTCGCTCGGCCCCTCGGTTGCCTCGGTCTACGGCGCACGGCTGCGGATCGCCGGGGCGCTGGCGATTTCCGTCTCGCAATCGGGCCAGAGCCCCGACATCGTCGAGATGGCGCGTTCGGCACGGGCGGGCGGCGCCCTGACGGTGGCGGTCACCAACCACCCCGATTCCCCGCTCGCCCGCGAAAGCGAGCTGGTGCTGGACCTTCACGCCGGCCCGGAACTGTCTGTCGCCGCGACAAAAACCTTCGTCACCTCGGCAGTCGCGGGGCTTTCCCTGCTGGCCGAATGGGCGGCGGACAGGGCGCTTCTGAAGGCCATCGCCGAGCTTCCCGAAAGCCTGTCGCGCGCGCTGTCGCTTGATTGGTCCGACCTGGAAGCCGCAGCGGCGGGCGCGACTTCGCTTTACACGCTCGGACGCGGGCCTTCCTATGCGATGTCGAACGAGGCGGCGCTGAAGTTCAAGGAAGTCGCGCTGATCCATGCCGAAAGCCATTCCTCGGCGGAAGTCCTGCACGGACCCGTCTCGATCGTCGATGCCGCCTTTCCGGTCCTTGCCTTCGCTGCGGCCGACGCGGCCGAGGCCGGTGTGGCCGAGATCGCTGCGGCGATCGCCGCCAAGGGCGCGCGGGTGTTCGTCACCACCACGGCCGGGGCAGGGCGGGCCCACCGGCTTGCCGTGGCGCGGACCGGCCACTGGCTGACCGATCCCCTGGCCCTGATCGTGCCCTTCTACGCTGCGGTGGAGCGCATCGCGCGCGCCCGGGGCATCGATCCCGACCGGCCGAGGCATCTGAGCAAGGTTACGGAAACCATCTGAAGATGACGCTGCATGCCTTTCAGACAGAACGGATATTCGACGGCGAAGGGTTCCGGGACGGGGCGCTTTTGACGGCAGGCGGCGTGGTCCTTGCCATCGTTCCGTCCGCCGATGTTCCGGCCGCCGCCCGCCGGACGGACCTCGGCCCGGGGCTGATCGCGCCCGGTTTCGTCGATCTTCAGGTGAACGGCGGCGGCGGGGTGATGCTGAACGACGACCCCACGCCCGACCTGGTCGCGACCATCGCCAGGGCCCAGGCGCAGCGTGGTACCACCGCGCTTCTGCCGGCGCTGATCACCGACCGGCCGGATGTCACGCGCGCGGCCGTGGCGGCGGTCGAAGGCGCGGTTGCGGCGGGGGTCAGGGGCGTGGCCGGCCTTCACCTGGAAGGCCCGCACCTCGCCCCGGCGCGCAAGGGGGCGCATGAGGCGGGGCTGATCCGGCCGATGGGCGAGGGCGATCTGGCCTTTCTGCTGGATGCCGCCCGCCGCCTGCCGCGCCTTGTCGTCACGCTCGCGCCGGAAAGCGCCACGCCGGGCCAGATCGCGGCGCTGGCCGGGGGGGGCGTGGTGGTATCGCTCGGGCACAGCGATGCCGGTTTCGAGGCCGCCCGCGCGGCGATGGAGGCCGGCGCCCGCATGGTCACGCATCTTTTCAACGCGATGAGCCAGCTTGGCAATCGTGACCCGGGGCTTGTCGGGGCGGCGCTGAGCAGCAGAGCCGTCTCGGCCGGGCTGATCGCCGATGGCGTGCACGTACATCCCGAAACGATCCGGACCGCGCTAGCGGCCAAGCGGGGACCGGGGACTATCTTTCTGGTCACCGACGCGATGGCCGTCGCCGGAACCGGCCTCGCCGGGTTCACGCTCAACGGCCGGGCGATCGGGCGCCATGACGGCAGGCTCACGCTTGCCGACGGAACCCTTGCCGGGGCCGATATCGACTTCGCGGGCTCGCTGCGCCTGCTTACCGGCGGTGTCGGCGTTCCGCTGGAGGTGGCGCTGGCGATGGCGACCTCGGGGCCGGCGCGGGCTGCGGGCCTGATCGACCGGCACGGCCTGCTGCGGCCCGGGCGCCGGGCCGACTTCGTGCATCTCCGGCCGGACCTGACGCTCGCGGGGGCCTGGCAGGGCGGAGAGCCTGCCGCGGCCTGACGGGGGGCGCGGGCGGCAGGGAAAGGTGGGGGCCGCATTGTGGATGATTAACTGATAAGATGTATTATGTAATATGCAGGGATACCCCGGCCGTTATCCGCTTCTGGACCGCGGCCCCCGCAGCCGCTAAGCCTTTCCTGCCGCAAACGCATCACCCGGACCCCGCATGACCCGCAGCCCGCCCCTTATCGCCGCCTCGATCCTCGCGGGGGATTTCGCGAACCTCGGTGCGGAGTGTCGCGCGCTGGAAGCTGCCGGCGCGGACTGGATCCATGTCGACGTGATGGACGGCCATTTCGTGCCGAACCTGACCTTCGGCCCGCAGATGTGCGCGGCACTTCGTCCGCATGTCCGGGGCGTGATGGACGTGCACCTGATGATGGCGCCGGTCGACCCCTATGTGGATGCCTTCGCCAAGGCGGGCGCCGATATCGTCACTGTTCATCTTGAAAGCGGACCGCACATCCACAGGACGCTGCAAGCCATTCGGTCCGCAGGGAAAAAGTCTGGTCTTGCGATCAACCCGGGAACCGGGACCGAGTCGCTGGGGAACCTTCTCGACATGGTCGACCTGATCTGCCTGATGACCGTCAACCCGGGTTTCGGCGGCCAGTCCTATATCGCGTCGCAGACCGCCAAGATCGCGGCGGTCCGGTCGATGATCGGTTCCCGCCCGATCCTGATCGAGATCGACGGCGGCGTGACCGAGGCCACGGCGCCGGTGGCGGCGAAGGCCGGCGCCGACGTGCTGGTGGCGGGATCGGCGATCATGCGCGGCGGTTCGCCGGAACGGCCGGAGGTGTACGCCCGAAACGTCAACGCGCTGAGGAATGCCGTCCAATCCGTTCTTCTATAAGGGAAATACGTCATGGCAACGGCCGCCCCGGTTTGCGACTTCGGCTGGAAGGCGCCGGACTTCCGCCTTCCGGCGGCGCTTGGCGGGACGGTCAGCCTTGGGGACATCTCCGGACCCAAAGGAACCCTCGTGGTCTTCATCTGCAACCATTGCCCCTATGTCCAGGCGATCCTGCCGCGCCTGATCCGGGATGCCCGCGACCTTGCCGCGCTTGGCGTCGGGACGGTGGCGATCTCGTCCAACGATGCCGGAGCCTATCCCGAGGACGGGTTCGTCCGGATGCGCGACGAGGCGCTTCGGCATGCCTTCCCGTTCCCTTACCTCCATGATGAAACCCAAGAGATCGCAAAGGCTTATGGCGCGGTCTGCACGCCGGACTTCTTCGGCTTCGACGGCGGGCTCGGACTTCAGTACCGCGGGCGGCTCGACGCCTCGGGCCGCAGCCCCGCCTCCCCCGACGCGCGGCGCGAGCTGTTCGAGGCGATGCGCGGTGTCGCCGAAACCGGGCGCGGGCCGGCAGAGCAGGTCCCGGCGATCGGCTGTTCGATCAAGTGGAAAGCCGCCTGAGCGGCCTGCCCGGCCGCCGCCCGGCCGCGGATGGACGAATAGAGACTTGAAAGACATCCGGAAGTGGACCTGTAATCGGTTCGGTCCACTACTCCGGCCGGGGCGCCGGGCGCATGTCGGGAGACAGTCATGGACACGTCGGTGGCGGCATCGAGGAATGCCAGGCAATTCGTTGATGTGAAGGCGTTTTTCGACCCAGACTCGAACACGGTCAGCTATGTTGTCCGCGATCTTGCCGGCACGGATTGCGCGGTAGTTGATTCGGTGCTCGACTTCGACTACGCCTCGGGCCGGACCGGCACCCGCTCGGCCGACGCGATCCTCGCTCATGTCCGCGACAACGGCCTGACCGTCGCCTGGGTGCTCGAAACCCATGTCCATGCCGACCATCTTTCGGCGGCGCCCTACATCCAGGAACGTGCCGGCGGCAAGATCGGGATCGGCGAGAAGATCACGGTGGTGCAGGACACTTTCGGCAAGGTCTTCAACGAAGGCACCGAGTTCCAGCGCGACGGCAGCCAGTTCGACCGGCTTTTCGGCGATGGCGACACTTTCACCCTCGGCGGCATCGCCGCGCGGGTGCTGCACACGCCCGGCCATACCCCGGCCTGCCTGACCTATGTGATCGGCGATGCCGCGTTCGTCGGCGACACGCTCTTCATGCCGGACTACGGCACCGCGCGCTGCGATTTTCCCGGCGGATCGGCGGCCAACCTTTACGCCTCGATCCAGAGGATCCTGACGCTTCCCGACGACACGCGCATCTTCGTCTGCCACGACTACAAGGCCCCGGGCCGAGACGCGTTCGCCTGGGAAAGCACGGTGGGCGAGCAGCGCGCGAAGAACGTCCATGTCAGGGACAAGTCCGCCGAGGAGTTCGTCGCGATGCGCGAGGCGCGCGACAAGACGCTGTCGATGCCACGCCTGATCATTCCCTCGCTGCAGGTCAACATGCGGGCCGGGCATCTGCCCGAGGCGGAGGACAACGGGACGAGCTATCTGAAGGTGCCCGTCAACGGGCTTTAGCTTCGCCCTACAGGTGCTTCAGACGATGGCCTTTTCCAGAAACGGCCGGCCTGCGGCAAGGCGCTCGGGCTGAAGTTCGGACAAATCCAGCGACTGCCAGGCCCCGGTCAGGATCAGTTCGGCCAGCCCCCGGCCGACCGCCGGCGCCTGCTGCAACCCGTGCCCCGAAAACCCGCTGGCCACATAAAGCCCTGCGACGTCTGGGTGGCGGCCCAGGATCGCGTTCTGGTCCAGGCGGTTGTAGTCGTAATGCCCGACCCAGAGCCGCTTCACCCTCGTCGCCGCGAACCCCTCAGCGCGGTTCCAGAGCCGGGGCCAGATCTCCGCCTCGAACTGCCCGTGATCGGGCTCCCAGTCGTCTTCGGCGCAGGGCCCGTCATCTTCGGGCACCATCGCGGTGATCCACTGGTCGTGCTCGGGGCGCAGGTAGATGCCGGAATGGTCGATGATCAGCGGCGCCCCGGGATGGCGCGCCTCGGGCGCGTCGACGACGAAGACCGTGCGCTTGCGCGGCTCGACCGGCCAGGCAAGTCCGAGCGTGCCCAGGAGCGGCGTCACCCCGGTGCCGGCGGCCAGCAGAACCGCCCCGGCGCCGATCACCTTCCCGTCGGCCAGCGCCACGCCGGTGACCCGGCCATCGTTCGCCACAAGCCGCGCCGCTTCGGCCGCCACGAAGACCGCGCCGCGCGCCCGCGCGCCGGACTTCAGCCCGCCCAGAAGGCCCATGTTGTCGAACCAGCCCTCGTCGCGGGGCCCGAAGCTGCCCGCCACCACATCGTCGAGCCGCATCCAGGGGAAACGCCGCGCCAGCTCCGACCGCCCGAGCACCTCGGTCGCGGCCCCGAGCCCGCGCTGCATGGCCGCCAGCTCTTCCATCAGCGCGGCGCCGCCTTCGCTGCCTGACAGGAAAAGATAGCCGTTCTCCCTGAACCCCAGCGACCGCACGCCGCCCGCTTCGCCGACCTGCGCGCCGAAGTCCCGGACGAACCCGGCCCCGAAGCGCGAGATCAGCACGTTCACCGGGTTCGAGAACTGGCTTCTGACCGACGCGACCGAAAGCGCCGTCGCCGCCCGCGCATAGCTCGGGTCGCGTTCCAGGACGGTGACGCGGAGCTCTGGCCGGAACCCCTTCAGCCACCAGGCGGCCGAGGACCCCATCGCACCGCCGCCGACGATGAGGATATCGGCGCTCTCCGCCATGACCCGCCGCCCCGTCCCGCCGCCCTGCCCCGTTCAGCCGCTGCTTAGCGCCTCTGCCGCGCCGGAGGAAGAGGCAGGAAGCCGCTCGACAGGGGCGCCGCCGCGTGGCACAAAATCGCCCGGGGATAGGACGATGCACCACGCGGTTCAACTTCTGCGCGCATACGGGGCGGCGGGCCGGTCCGGTGCGGGCATGCCGAAGGGGGCGGCCGGGGGATGATTCCGGTCGTGGACCACCTCGAGCGGGTGCTGGAGGCGCCCTCGATCGAAGACATCTGGTCGCTGCATGTCGACCGGATGCGCGACTACGGCTTCGACCGTCTGCTCTACGGTTTCACCCGGTTCCGCACATCGAACTCCTTCGGCAGCATCGACGATATCCTCGTGCTGTCGAACCACGACCAGGCCTATCTCGACGGGTTCGTGAAGACCGGGCTTTTCCATCACGCTCCGATGGTGAAATGGGCGGCGGCGAACGAAGGCGCCTGTTCCTGGGCCTGGATCGAGGAACAGGCCCATGCGCGGACGCTGACGCCTTCCGAACAGCGTGTGGTCGACTTCAACCGGCGGCATGGCGTCACGGTCGGCTATTCGATCAGCTTCCGCGATGTGTCGGTGCGGGCCAAAGGCGGGATCGGGCTTTCGATGCCGGCCGGCAAGAGCCAGGACGAGGCCGACGCCATCTGGGCCGGCCATGGCCGGGATATCGAGGTGATCAGCTCGGTGACGCATCTGCGCATCACCTCGATGCCCTTCGCCTCGTCCCGCCGCGCGCTGACCCCGCGCCAGCGCGAGGCGCTGGAATGGGTGGGCGACGGCAAGACCACGCAGGACATCGCGACGATCATGGGGCTGACGGCCGCGACGGTCGAGAAACACCTTCGCCTGGCGCGCGAGGCGCTGGATGTGGACACCACCGCCCAGGCCGTCCTGAAGGCCTCGGTCCAGAACCAGATCTTCATCCTGCCGCACCACTGAGCCTGCCGCTCCGTACCGGGTGGGGAATTCCCTACCCCGCCGCGATCTCGTTTGATTTCAGCGGCTTGGCGGACACGGCGGGTGCCGCGATCCGGACAGGTAAGGTTTCCCCCACTCCCTTGACGCGGGGTCAGGATGCACAGTCCGAGCGTTCCCAGACGAGACGGCTTCAGCCAGGGAACACCGGCCCCGACCAGCCCGGGCTTTCCGGGGGAAGGGGACGGACGACGGAAACAGACCTTCGGGCGTATTGCCGCCCAAGGGAGAAAGCGAAGCAGACCGACGCGCCCTGTCCTCTCCCCATACAGGTGCGGTGCGTCGTGGGGCGAACCCGGGCCGGCCCCTTGGGGGCCGGGCACTCAAAGACCCGGGTTCGTCGGGTGGGGTAACAAGTGCAAGCCGCCTTCCCGTGTCCAGATGCGAGGCGGCGGGGTGAGAAAGGGCGGCCGGAACGTCCACCGGCCGCCCGTCTTCCATTGCTGCGTCCCCTGCCCCGTCCGGTTCCCCTGCGCGCTTTTTTCCATTGACCGCGCAAGGGCGAAGACCGTAACCCCTGCGCCATGAACTGGATCGGCATCACCGCGCGCCTTTGGCGGAACCTGGCACGGTCGTCTGCGGCCTTTGCGCTGACTTTCGCGGCCTCGACCGCCGCCGCGCACGACTACAGCTCGGGCGGCCTGGCGATTCACCATCCCTATGCCTTTGCAACCGCGCCGACGGCGATGACCGGCGCGGGCTACGTGAAGGCCATCACCAACAACGGTCCCGATGCCGACCGTCTGATCGCGGTGAAGTCCGGCTTTCCCCGCACCGAGTTGCACGAAAGCACCGAGACGGACGGCGTTTCTTCCATGGCGCCGGTCGAAGCGGTGGAAATCCCCCCGGGCGCGACGGTCGACCTGGCTCCGGGCGGCGTGCACATCATGTTCATGGGGCTTGGCGGCGAGCCCTTCCGGGAAGGGGCGAAGGTTCCGGTGACGCTCGTCTTCGAGAAGGCCGGCGAGGTGGCGGTCGAACTGGCGGTCGAAGCGCGGAGAGCGGGCCAGACCGACGCGATGCAAGGCATGGCCCACGACACGACGGGAACCGCGCCATGACCGGGACAGACCGGGGACCGGGGGGACCGGGCCTGGCCCGGATGGCGGTGATCGCCGCCGCGGCCGTGGCCGCGATGGGAGTGGCCGCGATCGCCCTCTGGCCGCTTCTCGCCCCGCGCGACCGCTTTGCCGATTGTCCGGGCGTGGCGATTGGGGCGAGCATCGGGGGGCCCTTCACGCTCGTCTCAGAAACCGGCGAAACGGTCACCGACAAGGAGGTGCTGGCACAGCCCTCGCTTGTCTACTTCGGCTACACCTTCTGCCCCGATGTCTGCCCGACCGACGCGGCGCGGAACGCCGAGGCCGTCGACCTGCTGGCGGAGCGGGGCATGGCGGTGCAGCCGGTCTTCATCACCGTCGATCCGGCCCGTGACACGACCGGACGCCTGCGCGAGTTCACCGATGCGATGCACCCCGCGATGCTCGGCCTGACCGGGACCACCGACCAGGTCGCCGTTGCCGCGGCCGCCTTCAGGGCCTATTTCAAGCGGCACGAAAGCGCCGACCCCTATTACCCGGTCGACCATTCCACCCAGACCTACCTGATGCTGCCGGACCTGGGCTTCGTCACCTTCTTCCGCAGCGACGACACGCCGGCGGCGGTGGCCGAGGGAACCGCCTGCTACCTGAAAAACGCCTGACCGCCGGGTAGGGTGGGCGATCCCGCCCACTGCGTGTCCGCCCGGGCGGCAACCCAACGGCATGACGCGCGGCGGGCCGGATGGCCCACCCTACCGGGGCCGAAGTCGCGGCATTGGCGTGTCCGCGCAAAAGAAGGGGGCGCGCCCGGCAAGGACGCGCCCTTCGCTGTCGCGCGAAATCGCGATGTCAGTGCCGGAGGGTCTTCGCCACTTCCGCCGCGAAGTCCTCTTTTTCCTTCTCGATGCCCTCGCCCACAGCCACCCGCGCGAAACCCGTCACCTCGACGCCCGCGTCCTTCGCCGCCTGCGCCACGGTGATGTCGGGGTTCACCACGAAGGCCTGGCCCACGAGCGTGTTGTCGGCAAGAAACTTCTTCATCCGGCCGGGGATGATGTTGTTGTGGATCACCTGTTCGGGTTTGGGCTTGGAAGAGGTCGCGTTTTCTTCCAGCGCCTTGGCGGTCTGCACGGCGAGCTCGCGTTCCACGACCGTCGGGTCCAGCGTCGCCTCCGAGAGCGAAAGCGGCGCGGCCGCCGCGATATGCATCGCGATCTGCCGGCCGATGCCGTTGTCCCGGCCCTTCAGCGCCACCAGCACCCCGATCTTGCCCATCCCCTCGGCGGCCGAGTTGTGCACGTAGTGGACGATCGAATCGCCTTCCAGCACATGCATCCGCCGCAGCGTCATGTTCTCGCCGATCCGGGCGATGGCCTCGTTCAGGACCACCTCGACGGGGGTGCCGTTCAGGTGCGTGGCGCGCAGCACTTCCAGCGAATCCGCAGTGTCGAGCGCCACGCGCGAGATATCGCGCACCAGCGCCTGGAAATCGGCGTTCTTGGCGACGAAGTCGGTTTCCGAATTCAGCTCGATGGCCACGCCGCGGCCGGCTTTCACGGCCACCCCGACCAGACCCTCGGCCGCCACGCGCCCCGCCTTCTTCGCGGCCTTGGCCAGGCCCTTGGTCCGCAGCCAGTCGACGGCGGCTTCCATGTCGCCGTTCGTCTCGGTCAGGGCCTTCTTGGCGTCCATCATGCCCGCGCCGGTCGAATCGCGCAGTTCCTTGACCATTTGTGCGGTGACGGTCATGTCACGCTCCTTCTTGCCCGATGAAATGTGCCGGGCGGGGATACCCCCGCCCCGGCGTCAGTCTGATGACAGATGGCCGGTGAAGGCCGGGACCGGATCCGGCCTACGCAGGCCCTCAGGCAACGGCGGTCTCGGCCAGCGCTTCTTCGGCGGGTGCCTCGTCCATCGCGCCGATGTCGATCCCGGCCGCGCCCATCTGCGCCGACATGCCTTCAAGCGCCGCGCGCGAGACGAGGTCGCAGTAAAGTGCGATCGCCCGGCTGGCGTCGTCATTGCCGGGGATCACGTGCAGGACGCCCTTCGGCGAGCAGTTGGTATCGACCACGCCCACCACCGGAATGCCGAGCTTCTGCGCCTCGAGGATCGCCAGGTCCTCCTTGCCCACGTCGATCACGAAGAGAAGGTCGGGCAGCCCCCCCATCTCGCGGATGCCGCCGAGCGAGGCTTCGAGCTTCGCCTGCTCGCGCTCCATCCCGAGCCGCTCTTTCTTGGTCATTCCGCCGGCACCGTTCAGCATGAGCTCGTCGATCTGCTTCAGCCGGTTGATCGACTGGCTCACGGTCTTCCAGTTGGTCAGGGTGCCGCCGAGCCAGCGGTGGTTCATGTAGTACTGCGCACATTTCTCGGCCGCCTCAGCGACCGATTTCTGCGCCTGCCGCTTGGTGCCGACGAAGAGGATGCGGCCGCCCTTGGCCACGGTCTCGCGGATGACGTTCAGCGCCGCGTCGAGCATCGGCAGCGTCTGCGTCAGGTCGATGATGTGGATGCCGTTCTTGTCGCCGTAGATGTACTCGGCCATCTTCGGGTTCCAGCGCTGGGTCTGGTGGCCGTAGTGCACGCCAGCCTCGAGCAGCTGACGCAGGGAGACGTCGGGAAGCGCCATGTCCAATTCCTTTCCGGTTTCATGCCGCGGCGGGGTGATCTCATCCCGGAGCATCTGCCCCGGAACAACCGGTGGACCCTCGGGGATGTCTCTCCCTCGGACCCGCACCTCGCCTGTGAAGTGGCGCGCGTGTATGGGCATTCCAGGCGGATTGCAAGTCCCGTCCGCTGTCGGACGCGCGGCCGGCCCGCCATGACCGGCCCCCGGAAGATGTCCCGATGACCCTGCGAACCCGCTACGCTCTGCAAAGCCTGGCTGCGAACCTCGGCCTCGGCCTGGTCTGCGTGGCGCTGTTCCTCCGGCTGCCGTTCGGCACGGTCGCGAACGGGATTTCAGCGGCCGCCCTCCGGACTCTCGCCGGCCTGGTCATCGACCGACGGTTCCTCGCCCGCCTGCCGCCCGAGGACCGTGCGGCCGAGATGCGGGCGAGGAAGGACGCGGACTTCTGACCTGCCGCGCTTCCCGCGTCGTGGCGGTCCCGCCTTTCGCAAGATCCCCGATGCGCGACCCCGACCGGCGGCCCTTGCCCGGGATCGGCCGGCCGGATTCCGTGCGCCGGACGTCAGGCTCAGTCCAGCCCCGCGAGCCAGGCGAGAAGCGGAAGGTGCGCGGCGATCAGAGGGCCCAGATGCGCGGCCGAATCCGGTGTGAACAGCCAGTCCGGATGCGGCATCTCTCCCCGCAGGATCACCGACTTGCGGCGCAGGAGATGGTCCCAGTCCGGGTCCGCAGAAAACCCGGGCGGCACCCGCTTCAGGTCCGGCTCGTCCCAGCGGCTGCCAGCTGCCTCGGCATGGGCCGCCGCCTTCAGAAGGCGCGCGCGCCCGTCCGCCTTGCCGACCCGTTCCCGGAACCGGGCCAGGCGGTCGTGCGCCAGCCCCCATTCCCCGGCGCCGAAGCCGAGCGTCGTGGGGCCGATGGCCAGATGCATGCCCCCATGCTCCGGCCCGCCCCGCCTCCAGAGCGCGATATGCAGCATCGCCTGATAGGGCGACTTGTCGGCCGAGAAGCGCACATCCCGGTTGATCCGGCGCAGCGATCCGCCCACCTTCGGCACCACCTCGAGCCCCGGCGAGGCCGCCGCGCAGAAGGGCGCGAGGGCCGATACCAGGTCAAGACCGGCGCCGCGCCAGTCGCTTTCGTAGTCGCTCCGGTGCGCTTCGAACCAGTCCTTGCGGTTGTTGGCGGCAAGACCGGAAAGGAAAGTCACCGTGCCACGGGGCAGTCCGGAATAGCCCGACATCGCCGTCACCTTCCGTCTGGTCAGACGCAGCATAGCCGATCCCGCAGGCGATCCGAAACGGTTCGCGTTGCCCGGCCTTGCGCGAAGGGCCCGCGCCGGAGCGATGCCGCTTCGACCCGGCATCCGGACGGGCCTTCGAAGGTCCGCCCCCCGCCCCGCCCCGCAGTCGCTTGAGCTTTACGCCGCCATCGCGCAGAACGGCCGCATGCGGCCAGCGCCCGACATCCTCTGCATCGGCTCCGCCCTTTGGGATACCATCGGCCGCGCCAAAATCGCCGTGCGCCCCGGCATGGACATCCCCGGCCGCATCCGCCGCCAGCCCGGCGGTGTCGCGCTGAACATCGCCATCACCCTCGCGCGGCTCGGCATGCGCCCGGCGCTTCTGACATCGGTCGGCCGCGATGCCGAGGGCGACGCACTGGTCGCCGAAGCCGCCCGGCTGGGGCTCGACACCGCCAGCGTTTTCCGCGACGCGACCCGCCCCACCGACCGCTACATGGCCGTCGAAGGCACCAACGGCCTGATCGCCGCGATCGCCGACGCGCACACGCTGGAGGCCGCAGGAGAGGCGATCCTCGCCCCCCTCGCCGACGGCCGCCTCGGCTCGGCGGCGGCGCCCTGGCGGGGTCCGGTGGTTCTCGACGGCAACCTGACCGCGGCACTTCTCGCCGTGATCGCCGCCTCGCCGCTCTTCGCAGCCGCTGACCTGCGCATCGCGCCGGCCTCGCCGGGAAAGGCTGCGCGCCTCGCGCCGCTTCTCGGTCACCCGAGGGCAACCCTCTACGTGAACCTCGAGGAGGCCTCGATCCTCGCCGGAGCCAGCTTTTCCGGTGCCGAGGACGCCGCGCGCGGGCTTGTTGCAGCGGGCGCAACGCGGGCGCTGGTCACCGACGGAGCCCGCGCCGCCGCCGACGCGGGCGCCGCCGGCACCATCGCCGCCCTGCCGCCCCGCGTACCCGAAACCCGGGTGACCGGCGCCGGCGACACCTTCATGGCCGCCCATATCGTCGCCGAGGCTCGCGGTGCCAGGCGCAGCGCGGCGCTCCGCGATGCGCTCGCGGCCGCCGCCGCATTCGTCGCGGGGAGCTGAGCGCGGCAGCCGCGCCGGCTGGTCAGCCGTCTGTGCCGTCGTCGCGGTCTTCCCCGCCGCACAGCATCCCCACGACCAACGCCGCCAATACCGCCGCCACCGCGGATTTGGCCCCGAGCCCTCCCACGGCCGCCAGCGCGAGTTGAAGGAGCTTCCTCTGATCCCGCGCCGCCGCCTCGGCCCGAAGCCGCCGGTGGCGTGCGGCCTCGGCCTGCAGCATTGCCAGGGCGACCCCCGCCGCAAGCAGGCAGAACGCGCAGCCGATGGCCAACGCCCAGGCCATCCCGACCCGCCAGGACAGCGCCAGCGTCCCTAGCGCCGCCGCGAATACGAATGCGGCGATGGCCAGCGCCGCGAGGGCGACTGCCAGCCCCGCCTGCGCGCCGGCATGCCGCTTCATCTCGCTGGGCCGCAGCCCCGCGAGCGATAGCAAAGCCATCAGCACGCCGCCCCTCATCGCCGGATCAGAAGGCCAAGCGCCAGCCCCGCCAGCGCCGCGACACCGAGCGCCCCCAGCGGGTGCTCGCGTACCTCGGCCTCCAGCCGCGCCTCGAGCGCCGCCCAGTCTCCCTCCGCCCAGTTCCCGCCGGCCGCCGCGCGCAGCCGCGCCAGACCCTCGGCCCCGTGCGCCCGGATTTCCCTGACCAGCGCCTCGAACTCTTCCGCCGGATCGGCAGCGTCCCCCGATCCAGCGCGCTTCCGCTCCGTCATCGCGCTTGCCTCCGCTCGGGGCAGAGTCCCGCCACTTCCCGCACCAAGTCAAGCAGCCTCGTCAATCTCGCCGAACTTGCGCGCGCCCCGTCCGGCTGCGATACCGCGCCGGAGCGCAGCGACGGCAGGCCCCAATGCATCACCTCACCCGCGCCTCCGAAGAGGTCGCCGCGGCGCTCGCCGCCGGCCGGCCCGTGGTGGCGCTCGAATCGACCATCGTCACCCACGGCATGCCCTACCCGCAAAACCTGGAAACCGCCCTTGCCGTCGAAGCCGAGGTCAGGGCTCTGGGCGCCATCCCCGCCACCATCGCCGTCGCCGAGGGCGCAATCCGCGTCGGCCTGCCCGGCCCGGACCTCGAACGCCTCGCCCGGACGCCCGGGGCCCAGAAACTCAGCCGCGCCGACCTCGCCCATTGCCTCGCCTCGGGCGGCACCGGCGCCACCACAGTCGCCGCCACGATGATCTGCGCGCACCTCGCCGGGATCGCGGTCTTCGCCACCGGCGGCATCGGCGGCGTCCACCGCGGCGCCGAGGCGAGCTTCGACATCTCCGCCGACCTCCAGGAACTCGCCCGCACCCCCGTCACCGTCGTCGCCTCGGGCGCCAAGGCCATACTCGACCTGCCGAAGACACTGGAGGTCCTGGAAACCCTCGGCGTCCCGGTCATCGCCTTCGGGCAGGACGACTTCCCCGGTTTCTGGTCCCGCTCCTCGGGCCTTCATGCCCCGCTCCGCGCCGATACGCCCGGCGAAATCGCCCGCACCCACCGGCTGCGCGCGGCGCTCGGTCTTGAGGGCGGCCAGTTGGTCGCCAACCCGGTGCCGCCCGATGCCGAAATTTCTTTCGCCGACATCTCCCCCGCCATCGGCATCGCGCTGGCCGAGGCTGCGGCCCAGGGCATCGTCGCGAAGGCGGTCACGCCCTTCCTGCTCTCCCGCATCCTGGCGCTCACCGAAGGCCGCTCGCTCAGGGCCAATGTCGCGCTCGTACGGTCGAACGCCCGCCTCGCCGCCCGCATCGCCATCGAACTCGCGAGAGGCGCCTGACTCTCCAGAGCGCCATTGTACCGCCGGGGCCCGCCCGATAACCTCGGCCCGATGAACCCCGACGCGCGCCGATGACCGAACCCCAGGACGATCCTCACCGCCGGCGCCGGCCATTCGCCGGGTTCCGCAACAGTTTCCTCACCGGTCTCATCGTGGTTCTGCCAGTGGGGCTGACGATCTGGCTCATCTGGTCCGCCATCGGCTGGATCGACAGCTGGATCCTGCCGCTGGTCCCCTCGAGGTTCCGACCGGACCAGTATTTCGGCTTTGACCTCCAGGGGGCCGGAGTCATCGCCTTCGTGATCTTCACGATCATCGTCGGCTGGATCGCCAAAGGGCTGATCGGCCGTTCGATCATCCGCTATGCCGAAGGCCTGGTCGCTCGGATGCCGCTTGTCCGGTCGATCTATGCCGGGCTGAAACAGATCGCGGAAACGGTCTTCTCGCGGTCCGAGGCGAAGTTCGACCGCGCCTGCCTGATCGAATACCCCCACAAGGGCATGTGGGGCGTCGCCTTCGTCTCATCGGCTGCGAAGGGGGAAATTGCCGACAGACTCAGGGACGGAGAGGAAATATTGTCGGTCTTTCTGGCGACCGGCCTTTTGCCGCCCACCGGCTTCCTTCTCTTCGTGCCGCGCCGCGACGTGATCTTCCTCGACATGAGCGTCGAGGACGCCGCCAAGTTGATCATCTCGGCCGGGCTCGTCTATCCCAGCGTCCCGGGGAAGCCCGCCGGCGACCCGGCCCCGCCTAATTGAACAGCCGCTCCAGATCGACGCTTGCGGCGACGCCGAGCTTGTCGCCGTCGCGCGTCAGGAACTTCCCGGCCGCCCGCCGCCCGGCGTCGCGCAGTTCGGCCATCAGCCCCGGCAGCGCCAGCATCTTTGTCGTCTCGTCGAGCGAGTTCATCAGATCGTCATCCGCGATCATGTGGACATGGACATCCTTCATCCGCCGGTCTGTCAGGCTTCCGTCGGCGATCAGTTCCTTCACGAAGTTGATCGCCCGCAGCTCCCGCAGAAGCGATGAGTTGAAGCTGATCTCGTTGATCCGGTTCTGGATTTCCGACGCACGACGCGGCAGCGCGTCGCGCACCAGCGGGTTGATGTTGACGATGACGATGTCGTTCGGCAGGTCCGGCGCGTAAAGCGGGAACAGCGCCGGGTTCCCCGTATACCCCCCGTCCCAGTAGGCCTCGCGCTTTCCCGTTACCGGATCGCGAAGCTCGACCGCCCGGAAAATCGTCGGCAGGCAGGCCGAAGCGAGCAGAACGTCGGTCGAAATCTCGGCCCCCGAGAAAACTCTGATCTTCCCCGTGCGTACGTTCGTTGCCGCCACAAAGAACGCCGGGCCCTCGTCGGCGCAGACCCTGTGGTAGTGGAACCGGTCGGCGATGGGTCGCAGGGGGTTGTCCGACGCGAAGGGCCAGTCATAGGGGCTGAAGGCCCGGGTGAAGGCGTCAACCGCCGGCGAAACCGCCATCTCGGCCCAGGCCCGGGCAAGCCCTTCGGGAAAGGCCAGCGGCCCCATCATCCAGCGCGGAAAACGCAGGTCGGCGATGTCCATCACCTCGCCCCAGAGCCAGTCGAGGTTTTCCCGCGCCGCAGCCCGCCCGCCCGACAGGAGCCCCGCCTTCAGCGCCGCCCCGTTCAGCGCCCCCGCCGAAGTGCCGGAAATGCCGGCGATCTCGACCGTTTCGTCCTCGAGAAGCCGATCGAGCACGCCCCAGGTGAAGGCCCCGTGCGCGCCCCCGCCCTGCAAGGCGAGATTGATCTTCCGGACGTTGGGTGCCATGTTCCGTTTCTTCTTTCCGGTTGAGAATTCAACGGGTTCCTGGCGCCGTTCGGAAGCGGCCGGCAAGCCGGGCAGCCCCACGGTGCCCTTCACATTGCCGTCCAGCCGCCGTCGACGCTGATCGTCGTGCCGGTCACCTGGTCCGCCGCCGACGAGCACAAGTAAACCGCCGTCCCTCCCAGCTGTTCCACCGTCGCGAACTGCTTCGAGGGCTGGCGGTCCAGCATCACCTCGCGGATCACCGTTTCACGGTCCATGTTGTGGGCCTTCATCTGGTCGGGGATCTGCGCCTCGACCAAAGGTGTCAGCACATAGCCCGGGCAGATCGCGTTCGACGTGACCCCCTGCCCCGCCGTCTCCAGCGCCACGACTTTCGTCAGCCCGACCAGCCCGTGCTTGGCCGCGACATAGGCCGACTTGAAGGGCGACGCGGTCAGACCGTGGGCCGAGGCCACGTTGATGACCCGTCCCCAGCCCGCCTTGCGCATCAGCGGCAGCGCGACAGCCGTGGTGTGGAAGGCCGAGGACAGGTTGATCGCGATGATCCGGTCCCACTGCTCCGGCGGGAAGGTCTCGACCGGTGCGACGTGCTGGATGCCGGCGTTGTTGACCAGGATGTCGCAGGCCCCCGCCATCGTCACCAGCGCCCGCGCCTCTTCGGCCTTCGACAGGTCGGCCCTGATGTAGCGCACCCTGACCCCGTGCCGCGCCGCGAGCGTGTCGGCCAGGGCATGATCCTCGGGCCGGTCGGTGAAGGAGTTCAGCACCACATCCGCCCCCGCCGCCGCCAGCGCCTCGGCGATGCCGAGCCCGATGCCGGAATTCGATCCGGTGACAACCGCCGTCTTGCCGTTCAGGGTCATGCCCGCCGCTCCTCGCCCATGTTGCGTTGCCGCGATGATAGATGCTGCGGATGCGAAAGGCAGCCCCGATGCCGAAAGCGTGTCCCGGGCTGGCGGGTGAAAGGGCAAAAAAAACGCCCGCACGAGGCGGGCGTTAAGTCATTGAGGCAGGTTTCATACAGGCAAGAAACCTATCGAGCAGTGCCCTTGTTATACGCGTATCCCTGCGGCTCTCCAAGCTAAAAGTTTGAAAAGGCTCAGGACCGGGGATAGCCTCGGGCCGCAGGCGGAATCCATGACGGAGCGGAAACGGATGCGACATTTCTTGGTGGCGGCCCGGGTCGGAGCGCTGGCCGCGATCCTCGCCGGGGCCCTGGCGACCGCCCCCGCCGCCGAGCCGCGCCACGGTATAGCTATGTATGGGGACCCCGCGCTCCCACCGGATTTTGTGTCGCTGCCCTATGCCAACCCCGACGCGCCCAAGGGAGGGCGGATCGTCTTCGGCGAGCCGGGGGGCTTCGACAGCCTGAACCCCTACATCCTGAAGGGTAACGCCCCCTGGGGCCTCGGCCTGCACACGGTCGAAACCCTCATGGCCCGTTCCATCAACGAGCCCTTCACGCTCTACGGGCTTCTGGCCGAATCGGTCGACACCGACGATTCGCGCACCTCCGTCACGTTCACGCTGCGCGAAAACGCCAGCTTCTCAGATGGTTCGCCCGTCACCGTCGAAGATGTGATGTGGAGCCTTCAGACCCTCGGCACCGAGGGCCATCCGCGCTATCAGACCGCCTGGAAGAAGGTCGCCTCGGTGGAACCGGCGGGACCGCGCGGCGTGACGATCCGCTTCAACGCCCCCGACCGCGAGCTGCCGCTTCTCATGGGCCTGCGCCCGATCCTCAGGAAGGCCCAGTGGGACGGCAGGGCCTTCGCCGAAAGCTCGCTCGAAGTTCCCGTGGGATCAGGGCCCTACGTCGTCGACCAGTTCGAACCCGGTCGGTTCATCAGCTTCCGCCGCAACCCGGATTACTGGGGAAGGGACCTGCCCATAAACCGTGGTCTGAACAATTTCGACGAAATCCGCTACGACTACTACGGCGATGGCGACGTGACGTTCCAGGCCTTCACGGCGGGCGAGGTCACCAGCTACCGCGAAGGAAACGCCGCCAAGTGGCGGACGGCCTACGACTTTCCGCTCATGGCTTCGGGCGAGGTGGTGAAAGAGGAAATCCCGCACCGCCGCCCCTCGGGCATCGCCGGACTGGTGATGAACACGCGCAACCCGGTCTTCGCCGACTGGCGGGTGCGGCAGGCGATGATCGAGGCCTTCAACTTCGAATTCGTCAATCAGACCATCAACGGCGGTGCCGACCCCCGGATTTCGTCGTATTTCTCGAACTCCCCCTTCGCCACCGATCACGGGCCGGCCGCCGGCAAGGTGCTTGCCCTGCTGCAACCCTTCGCGGCCGACCTGCCCCCGGGCACCATCGAGGGGTATTCCCTGCCGGTCTTCGCCCCCGCGGACGCGGTGAACCGCGCCGGCATCCGCGCCGCCACGAAGCTCCTTGAAGAGGCAGGCTGGACGGTGCGGGACGGCATCCTCAGGAACGCCGATGACCAGCCCTTCACCTTCGAGATCGTCCTCGCCCAGGGTGCCGACGACAGCCAGAAGGTGGTCGACATCTACCTTTCGTCACTTGCCCGGCTCGGCATCGTGCCGACCGTGACGCTGGTGGACAGCGCCCAGTACAAGGAACGCACCAACGGCTACCAGTTCGACATGGCCTGGTACACGCGCGCGCTTTCGCTTTCGCCCGGCAACGAACAGCTTCTCTACTGGGGGGCGAAGGGCGTGACCGAACCGGGAAGCCGCAACTGGATGGGCATGAATTCGCCCGCCGCCGAGGCGACGGTCGCCGCGATGCTGAACGCCCGGGACGAGAAGGATTTCACTGCGGCGGTGCAGGCGCTCGACCGCATCCTGATCGCAGGGCGTTACGTCATACCGGTCTGGTATGCCAAGGTTTCGCGCATGGCCTATTCACGGCACCTGCGCCACCCCGACCGCCTGCCGCTCTACGGCGACTGGCCGGGGTTTCAGCCCGAAGTCTGGTGGTACGAGGAATGACCCCGATGCGCATATTCGTCCTGTTTCTCGCGGTTCTGACGCTCGCCGCCTGCAACACCGTGGCCGGCCTCGGCGAGGATGTCGCCGCAGGGGCAAGGTCGGTGCAGCGGATCTTCTGACCCCGGTCGGCGGCGCGGCCGCGCTTGCGACGATGGCAAGGGCGCATTAACTCTGGTGCGGCATGGTGTTGCATCCTCCGGGCGCGGTTGTCGTCTTTCCCGCCCGGCAGGCGACGGCAGGAAGGACAGGACCGATGCGATGGCATCACGTTCAGGAAAACTGGCCCGCCTTCTACGAGGCGATCACCGACAAATGGCCCGATGCCGACGAGGCGGGGCTTGAGGAGGTCGACGGCGACCAGCGGGCCTTTGTCGCCTACATCGCCGATCTCACCGGCCAGGAACCCGCCGACGCGCGCGAGGAAATCCGCGAATGGCTCGCGGGCGAGCTTCCCTCGGATGTGGTGATGGACCCCAGGCACGACGATCATTCGATCCAGAACTCCGGCAAGTACCTGCCGGACGGCGAGGACGTCTATGACGACGACGCCCGCTACGGTGACGACGACGCGACGGCCTGAGGCGCGCACGCGCGATCCGGCCCGGCGCACCGCCTGACGGACGGCGCTTTCCGACCGGCCCCTCGGAACCTGCACTGGGATCGGCACCGGGATCGGCGAGAGCGGCGAAAGCCCCGCTTGCCCTGGCCCCCACGCCGCGCGCATGAATGTACAGGGTCCGCGCGCGCAATCCCCGTCGCGTGACCGCCCGCCCCTTGCAAGCCGCCCGGCCGGCGCGTAGGCCGCTCACCGGCGGCACCCTCTTGCCCGCAATACCCACGGTCTACTTGGCATCCGGTCCCCGCCGGACCCGGCTTTGTCCTCGGCAGCAGGCGACATGATCAAGCTCGACATCGTCTCGGACGTCGCCTGCCCGTGGTGCTACCTTGGCCAGGTCTTCCTCTGGCGGGCGCTTGAAGCCAAGCCCGATCACCCGCTTGCCATCGAATGGCACCCGTTCGAGCTGAACCCCGACATGCCGCCCGAGGGGATGGACCGGGGCGAATACCTTGCCGCCCGCTTCGGCCCCCCCGAAACCGTGGCGCGGATGCACGAACCCCTGATCGCGCGCGCCGCCGAGGCCGGCGCCGCGCTCGACCTTTCCGCGATCCGGCGCACGCCCAACACCCGCGACGCGCACCGGGTGATCCATTGGGCGGGTCTCGAAGGACGCCAGTCCCCGGCGGTGGCGCGGATCATGCGCGCCTACTGGGCCGAAGGGCGCGACATCGGCGACGCGACCGTGCTGGCGGAGCTTGCGGGCGAAGCCGGGCTCGACCGGGCGGCGATCGCGCGCCTGCTGGCCGGCGACAGCGACCGCGATGAGATCGCTGCGCGCGAAGACCACAGCCGCCGGCGCGGGGTGAACGCCGTTCCGGCCTTCGTCATCGCCAGCCGCTACGTGGTGCAGGGCGCGCAGCCCACGGAAGCCTGGCTCGGCATCCTCAACGACCTTGCCGGGCTTGACCGCGACGGCACCGGGGATCCGGCATGACCGACATAGCCCCGACCCCGTCGGCGCGCCGCCTCGCCCTTCCGGAATTCGCCGCGATGCTGGCGATGCTCTTCGCCACCATCGCCTTCTCGATCGACGCCATGCTGCCCGCGCTGCCGCAGATCGCGGCCGAGCTGACGCCCGATGCGGTCAACCGGGCGCAGCTGATCCTGACGGCCTTTGTGATGGGAATGGGGATCGGCACGCTTTTCGCCGGCCCGATCTCGGATTCCGTGGGCCGCAAGCCGGCGATCGTCGGCGGCTTCGCGCTTTACGCCGTCGGCGCGCTGCTTGCGCATCAGGCCACCTCGCTCGAGCTTCTGCTGGCCGCGCGGCTAATCCAGGGCCTGGGCGCGGCCGGGCCCCGGATCGTCGGGATGGCGCTGATCCGCGACCTTTACCAGGGCCGCGAGATGGCGCGGGTCAGTTCGTTCGTCATGATGGTCTTCATGGTGGTGCCCGCCGTCGCGCCGTCCATCGGGCAGGTGGTGATCCACTTATTCGGCTGGCGGTCGATCTTCCTGGCCTTCGTGATCTTCGCCGCCGCCGGCGCCTTCTGGCTTTCGCTCCGCCAACCCGAGACGCTGGCCCCCGGGCACCGCCGGCCGCTTTCTCCCGGCTCGCTTCTCGCCGCCGCCCGCGAGGTGTTGGCCGACCGTGACGTGCTGCGCTACACGGCGGTGATGACGCTGGGCTTCGGGCAGATGTTCGCGCTCCTCTCCTCGATCCAGCAGCTCTTTACCGACACCTACGGTCAGGGCGTCTGGTTCCCGCAGTGGTTCGCGCTGATCGCCGTCTTCTCGGCCTCGGCCGCCTTCATCAACTCGCAGCTCGTGGGCCGGCTGGGGATGCGGGCGCTCTGCATCCGGGCCTACACGGTGCAGGTGCTGGCCTCGGTCGCGGTCCTTGCGGTGATGGAAAGCGGTCTGCTGAGCGGCTGGCCGGCCTTCGCGCTGTTCTTCCTCTGGGCGACCGGCATCTTCTTCATGGCGGGGCTGACCTTCGGCAACCTGAACGCGCTCGCCTTGCAGAAGATGGGCCATATCGCGGGGATGGCTGCCTCCATCGTCACTTCGGTGGCGACGGTCGGGGCGGTCGCCATCGCGGCGCCGGTGGGGCTGGCCTTCGACGGAACGGCGACCCCGGTTGTGGCAGGGGCGGTCATCGCCTCGGGGCTCGCCTGGGTGCTGATGCGGAGGACTACGTCGGGGGGCGCGGGGGGCTGAGATCGGAGGGATGCCGCTTCGAAGCGGCATAGGGACGGACCTTCGAAGTTCCGTTCGCGACCCGCCCGTCGCCGCCATATGGCGCCTCAGCCGACCGTCCCCCTGAGCGCCGGCAGATGCCCGTACTCCGCCAGGAAGTGCCGCGCGATGTCGTCCCTCCGCAGGAACGCCACGCCCGGCCGCGACAGCCCGTGCTCGATGATCCGCCTGAGGCCCGAGGCGCGGTTCGGCTGGCCGGTCCAGCGGGCATGGACGGCGACGGTCATCATCCGCCCGGCCGTTTCGCCGCGCTCGGCCTCGGCCAGAAGGTAGTCCATCCCGGCGATCACATCCGTCGCGAAGTCGCCGGGATTGCCGTAGCCCGGGGCGATCAGGAAGCGGCTGTCGTTGAAGGTCTTGGAATAGGGCACGACCAGCACCCGCCCATCGGGAGTGGCGACGAAGTAGGGGATTTCGTCGTTGCAGGGGTCGGAGGTGTAGAGAAACCCGCCTTCCTCGATCAAAAGCCCGAGCGTGTTGACCGACGGGTAAGACCTCTGGTTCCAGCCGATGGGACGGGTGCCGAGTACCTCCCTGTAAAGTGCGATGGCGCGGGTCAGGTCGGCGGACTCTTCCTCGCGCGTTTGCCGGAACGCCTCGAACCAGCGGTGGCCGTGGCCCAGAAGATCGTGCCCGGACTCCCCCATCCAGGCCGCCACCTCCCGGTTACGGTCCAGCGCCACGGCGCAGGCCGAGATGGTGGCCCGGACGCCAAGTCCGTCCACCATCCGCGCCAGCCGCCAGATGCCGGCGCGGGCGCCGAATTCGAAATGCGTCTCGGTGCCGAGGTCGCGGATCGGCGGATCGATGGTGAAGGCGTATTCGCCCCAGCCTTCGTTGCGCCCGTGGCCTTCGATCAGCGAATACTCCGATCCCTCCTCGTAGACGATGACGAGGTTCACCGCGACCTTCGCGCCGCCCGGCCAGCCGATCCGGGGCGGGATGCGCCCGTAGCCGGTGAAATCGCGCGGCGGCACCCAGCCGGCCAAGTCTGTCATCGCCTTCTCCTTGTCGCGGGGCGATCCCCGACTCGGACCGCGCGGCGCCAACTCTAGACGACACCGGGCTCCGCTCCGACACCAGGCGCGTCAGGCGATGTCGCAATCCGGTGCGACCCGCGCCGCAGGTGCGGCCAGTCTCGGGGACAGACCGGGCTCATGCCGGGGAGGAACAGCATGACCACCGACCTGACCATCCGCAACGCCCGCATCCTGACGCCGGAGGGCGAGGTGACGGGCGATCTCGCCGTCGCGGGCGGGCGGATCGCCGCCATCGGTCCCGGCCTGTCGACCGCCCTGCCCCGCGCTGCTGCGGAAATCGACGCGGGCGGGCTTCTGCTTCTGCCCGGCGGCATCGACAGCCACTGCCACATGGACCAGCGCCCCGTAAACGGCGAGGGCGTCCACCCCGACGACTTCACAACCGCCACTTCGGCCGCCGCCGCGGGGGGCGTCACCACCGTGATCCCGCAGTCGATGAGCGGGCGGGGCGACGACATCGCGGCCAACCTGCGGGAGTATCTGGCCAAGGCCGGGGGCCGCGCGGTGGTGGACTATTCGGCCATAATCCAGATGCCCGAAGCGGACCCCGCGTTCCTGTCCGCCACCCTGCCCCGTCTGGTGGACGAGGGCTTTCCGACGCTGAAAATCTTCACCACCTACGAGGGCTACACGCTTTCCGACGCGGAGATTCTGCGCGTTCTGGAAGCCGCGGCGCCGCTCGGCGTCTTGTCCTGCATCCATGCCGAGGATGACGCGCTGCTGACCTGGGCCACCGCGAAGGCGCTGCGCGAGGGGCGCACGGGGCTGACCGAACAGCCCAAGGCGCGGCCGGTCGAGGGCGAGGCGGGGATGATTGCGCGCGTTGCCACCTACGCGCGGGTAACCGGGGCGGCGGTCCACGTCTATCATGTCACCGGGCGCCTGCCGCTTGCCGCCATCGCCGAGGCGCAGGCTCTTGGCGCGCGCGTGACCGGCGAGACCTGTCCGCAGTACCTGACCTTCAGCGAGGACGACCTGGACCGCCCGGATTTCGACGGCGCCCGCTTCCTCGCCTCGCCCGCGCTCCGGGGGGCGGAGGACCGCGCGGCGCTCTGGGCGGCTTTGGCCGACGGAGGGCTTGCGAGCTATGCCTCGGACCATTCGCCCTCGCACCGCATGGCGAAGATCGCCCGGGCGCAGGAGCGGGCGGCGCGGGGCGAGGCCACGCCCTTCACCGAGATGGGCGGAGGCTCGCCGGGGTTGCAGGTGCTCCTGCCGGTGCTTTTCTCGGAAGGGGTCGTGCGGGGGCGGATCGGGCTCGATCGCTTCGCCGAACTGACCGCCGGGGCACCGGCGCGGCTTTTCGGGCTGGCGGGGCGGAAGGGGCGGATCGCGGTCGGGTATGACGCCGACCTGGTGCTCTGGGACCCCGCGCAGCGCTGGACGGTGCGGCAGGCCGACATGTTGAGCCGGGTGGACTTCACGCCCTGGGAGGGGATGGAGCTGACCGGACGGCCGGTGATGACCTTCGTGCGCGGGCGGCTGGTGGCGGAGGACGGGACGGTGGCCGACGGGGCTGTCGGGCATGGGCGGCTGGTCTTTCGCGAGCAGGGGGCGGCGTGAGCGTCTGGATCACCTGCGCGGTGAACGGCGGCGGGGTTTCGCGGGCCGAGACGCCGTATGTGCCGGTCACCCCCGCCGAGATCGCCGCCGACGCGCTGGCGGCGGCGCGCGAGGGCGCGGCGGTGGTGCATATCCACGTCCGAGACCCCGCGACGGGCCGCGCTTCGCACGAGGTGGCGCTTTACCGCGAGGTGTCCGACCGCATTCGCGCGCGGGACGCTGACCTCTTGATCCACTTCACCGGCGGCGGCGGCGGGGCGCTGGCAACTTCGCTGAGCGCGCCCGCCGTAACGGCCGGGGCGGCGGCGGCGATCCAGACGCCGGAGGCACGGCTGGCGCATCTGGGGCCTGCGGGCGCCGATCTGACGGGGCTCGACTGCGGCAGCTTTTCCTGGGGGATGGGGGGTGACGTGTGGCTGGCCCCTACGGATATGCTCTACCGGCAGGCGGCGTACCTTGGGCAGATCGGGGTGCGGCCGGAGCTGACGGTCTTCGATCTCGGGCAGATGGCGCTCGCGGTGCGGATGCTGGCCGACGGGGCGGTTCCCGCCAACACCCCCTTCTGCATCGTCTTCGGCATGCTCTGGGGCGCACCCCCCCGCCCCGCCGCGCTGCAGGCGATGCTGGACCTGATGCCCGAGGGCGCGGACTGGTCGGCCGGGTCCAAGGGCGAGGCGCATCACGCGCTGGCGTCCCTGATCGCGGAGCGGGGAGGCGGCATCAGAACGGGGATCGAGGATCATCCGGTGCTTGCGGGGCGGGCGGTGACGAATGCGGAACTGACGGCGATCGCGGCGGGGGTGCTGGCGCAGGCGGGGGTGGAGCCGCTGGGCGCGCGTGCCTTGCGCCGTCACCTTGGCCTCTGACTGCCCGTCGGGCCGGGCGGCCTTCGTCGCTTCGCCCTTGTGGCGCGGTCGAAAGCGATAATGCCCGGTAGGCGCGCCGAGCGCTCGGCAAAGTGGGATGAAATTGGGCAGGACAGGCCTCCCTTTCCGGGGTGGGGGGGAAGGCGCGCGGACCGGTCCCAAACCCTTGCGAACGCTGCGGTAACGGTTTGCGACCGGAGCGTTCGCAGGGTGCCAGAAACCGCCCAGCAATATGCCAGCAATATGCCATACGATCGTATGGCTTTGGGTTAAGTTAACGTTAAAGCGCATTGCATCCGACCTGAATCGCCTCCTCCTTCCCTCCCCCCGCACCAGAGGGCGGCGCCCGACTGCGGGGGGGCGCCCCAACGGCTTTGGTCCCGCACTTTATGGTCCCTCCAGCCCCAACGGTGTTCCCGCAGGCTGCCGTTGCGGTGGCGCCCGCCCGCTGAACGCAAATGGGGAGGGGCGGTCGGGCGCCGCCCGGGTGGCTCTCGCGGCTGTTCCGGGCAAGAGGGGCAGTGAGGTGGGCGGAGCAGAAAAGAAACAAACCGCTCTGACCCCTGCCCGCCGAGGCGCGCCCCTGACGCCCGGGCGTGGTTGGGGGGAGCCTGCGAGTGATTCAGGAACGGGACGGCCCCGTCTGGCCGCGAGCGGGAAGGCCCGTCAGCGCCGACGAGCGCCGGTCAGAGGCGCATCTCGCGCTTCAGCCAGTCCACGTACTCCGCCAGCGTCTCGGCGAGCCGCCTCGGCTCCCAGCCGAAATCATCCCGGGCCCGCGAACAGTCGTAGGCCCCCCAGCGGGCTGTCCGCTGCTCGCGCGGCTGGGCGATTTCGGCCAGGAAGACCGGCGCCTCCTCGAGCCTGCACTCGCCTGTCAGGGACGCCACAAGGCCGGCCAGTTCGCGCAGCGTCACCAGCTTGCCGGCGGCGATGTTGTAGACATCGTGCCGGAGCGCGCCCGCGGGCGCGGCGAGGATCATCAGAATCGCGCGGGCCACGTCCGAGGCCGCCACCCAGTCGCCCGCCGTCTCGGTCGAGACGACATAAGTGGGCTCGCCCCGGAGCGCGTTCACCGCGACGATCTGCGGCACGCAGCGCACCCGGCGGACCGAGGTGGTGCGGTCCATCGGGCCGAAGACGCCGGAGAGCCGCAGCGAGACGGCCGGAAAGCCGTAAAGTGCGGCGAAGCGGCGGGTGACGAGTTCGGCCGCGAGCTTCGTCACATCGTAAAGCCCGTCGGGGGCGACATGCTGGTCCTCGCGCACGAAGCTGGCGCCCGGCGCGTCCTGCGGCGCCTCGCGGGCGTAAACGGACCCGGAGGAGAGGGTGACGAAGGCGCCCTGCCCCGGCGCCTTGCGCCACCAGTCGAGAAGCCGGGCGAGGCCGGTGATGTTGGTGTCGATCACCGCCAGCGGATCGTCGCGTTCCGGATCGTGCGTTCCGTCATGGTCGCGCCAGGCGTGCGGGGTGATGGCCGCGCCGGCCACGACTGCGTCCACGCCCGCAGGCAGGCGCGCATAAAGCCCCGGGTCGCGCACGTCGCCGGCGATGGCCGCGATGCGCCCCATCAGCGGGCCGAAGAACCGCAAGGCCACCGCGTCGGGGGGGCCGAGGTCCGCCACCGTTACGCGGTTCCGCGCATCGGCCTGAAGCCACTGGCGCACCACATGCGCCATCGCGAAGCCAAAGCCGCCGGTCACCAGAATATGCCGCATCACGAGGCCATCCATCCGCCATCGACCATCAGGTTGTGCCCGGTGATGTAGCTTGCTGCGTCGGAGGCGAGGAACACCACCGCCGAAGCCACATCCTCGGGCCGCCCGAGCCTCGGCCAGGGGGTGCGCGAGCGGGAATAGGCGAGCGCCTGATCGCTGAGGTCCGAGAAGGGACCGCCCGAGAGGATCTTGCCGGGAGCCACGGCGTTGCAGACGATGCCGTCCTTCGCGTAGTCGGCCGCGATCTGGCGCGTCATGTAGACGCCGGCGGATTTGGTAACGCCATAGGCAAAGTCGCGCGGCGCCGCGATCATCCCGTGCTGCGAGGTGATGTTGACGATGCGGCCCCGGACTTCGCCCCCGGCAGCTTCGAGCGGTTCCTGCGTCAGGAACTGCTGCACTGCCCGCTTGCAGCCGTAGAACATGCCGGTGACGTTCACGGCGAGCGCCCGGTTCCAGCGGTTATCATCGGTCGAGAGCAGGTCGGTGTTGGGAAACCACGCCGCGTTGTTCACGAGCACGTCGAGCCGCCCCCAGCGGGCGACGGTTTCGGTGACGATGCCGTCGATGTCCTGCCAGCACGCGACGTCGCAGGGGCGGTGAAACGCCTCGCCTCCGGCCCCGGCGATCCGCTCCACGGTGGTCGGCGCCTCGCCTTCGGTGATGTCGCCCACCGCGACCTTCGCCCCGGCCCGGGCCAGCGCCAGCGAAATCGCCCGCCCGATCCCTCCGGCCGCCCCTGTCACGATCGCCGTCCGGCCGGTCAGGTCCATGTCCGTCTACCCTTTCCGCAGCCGGAACCGCTGGATCTTGCCCGTCTGCGTCTTCGGCAGCGCCTCGGTGAAGACCACGCGGCGGGGGTACTTGTAGGGCGCGATCACCGCCTTCACGTGGTCTTGCAGAAGCTTCACCATCAGCGCGTCGCCCGCCTGCCCCGCCGCCAGGACGACATGCGCCTCGACGATCTGCCCGCGTTCCGCGTCCGCCGCCCCCACCACCGCGCATTCCAGCACCGCAGGGTGCTTCAGAAGCGCCGCTTCGACTTCGGGGCCCGCGATATTGTAGCCCGCGCTGACGATCATGTCGTCGGAGCGGGCGGCGAAGTGGAAATAGCCCTCCGCGTCCTGGATGAAGCTGTCGCCGGTCAGGTTCCAGCCGTCGCGGACGTATTTCCCCTGACGGTTGTCGGCCAGATATCGGCAACCGGTCGGGCCCTGCACCGCCAGCCGCCCGATCCCGCCGCGCGGCACTTCGTTCATCGCCTCGTCCACGATCTTGGCGCGGTAGCCGGTGACGGGCTTGCCGGTGGCGCCCGGCTGGTGGTCGTCGAAGCGGTTGGTGAGGAAGATGTGCAGCATCTCGGTGGCACCGATCCCGTCCAGCATCGGCTTGCCGGTGCGGGCGATCCACTCCTCGTAGACCGGCGCGGGCAGGGTTTCGCCTGCGCTGACCGCAGCGCGGAGCGAGGAGAGGTCGGCGCCCTCCTCCATCGCCTTCAGCATGACGCGATAGGCGGTTGGCGCGGTGAAGCAGACGGTGGCGCGCAGGTCCTGGATGATCTGGATCATGTTCGGTGGGCTCGCCTGTTCCAGAAGCGCCGCCGCCGCGCCGAAGCGGAGGGGGAAGATCGCGAGGCCGCCGAGGCCGAAGGTGAAGGCCAAGGGGGGCGAGCCCACGAAGATGTCGTCGGGGGTGACCTTCAGCACCTCTTTCGCATAGCCGTCGGCGATGATCAGGAGGTCGCGGTGGAAATGCATCGTGGCCTTCGGCTCGCCCGTGGTGCCGGAGGTGAAGCCCAGCAGCGCCACATCGTCGCGCCCGACGGGCGGGGCCTCGAAGCGGACGGGCTTCGACAGGGCGACACGGTCGAGCTCGGCGTCGTGGTTGGCGGTTCCGTCGAAGCCGATCACCGTCTTCAGGAAGCGCGACTCCTTGGCGCAGGCGACCAGTTCCTCCATCAGGCGGGTATCGCAGAGCGCGATCCCGACTTCAGCCTTGTCCACTATCTGGGAAAGCTCGCCCGCCCGGAGCATCGGCATGGTGTTGACAACCACCGCCCCAGCCTTCGTCGCCGCCAGCCAGCAGGCCACCATCGCCGGATTGTTGGCCGAGCGGATCAGCACGCGGTTTCCAGGCCTTACGCCGTAGTCCTCGACCAGCGCATGGGCGATGCGGTTGGACCAGTCGCTGAGTTCCTTGTAGGTCCGCCGCCGCCCGTTGCCGATCAGCGCCACATGGTCGCCGAAGCCTTTGTCCACCATCCGGTCGGTCAGATCGACTGCAGCATTCAGCCACTCGGGGTAGTCGAAGCCGTCGAGGATCAGCTCCGGCCAGTCGGCGGCCGGTGGCAGACGGTTGCGGGTGAAGGTGTCGGTATGTCCGCTCGGCCCCAGCTTCATCTTCCCCCCTCCCCTTTCAGTCCGGCACCACGGCCGTCGCCTCGATCTCGACCCTGGCGCGATCTTCCACCAGGCCCGCGACCTGCACCAGCGCCATCGCCGGATAGTGCCGCCCGATGATGTCGCGGTAGGCCGCGCCGAGCGACGGCAGGCTGGCGAGGTATTCGCGCTTGTCGGTCACGTACCATGTGAGCCTGACCAGATGTTCGGGCCGCGCGTCGCCCGCAGCCAGCACCTCGACCACGTTGCGCAAGGCCTGGGCGGCCTGCCCGGCGAAGTCGTCGGTCTCGAAAAGCTGTTCGGCGGTCCAGCCGATCAGCCCGCCGGTGAAGATCATCCGCCCGCGCGCCGAAATGCCGTTGGCGTAGCCCTTGGCGGGTGCCCAGCGGGCGGGGTGCAGGATGTCATGCGGTGTCGTCATGTCGCCTCGCTAGCCTTCAGTTTCACGGCAATCTCCTCCGGCCAGGCTTCGGCCCGCCCGCCCGCGCCCACCCAGACGACGACCAGCGTTCCCTCCAGCCGCAGCGCGCCCCCGCCATGCGCGGCGACGGCGAAGCTGACCGAGGACCGGCCGACGCGCCGCACCGTCAGCGCCCAGTCCAGCACCTCGCCCAGCCGCGAGGGCGCGCGGAAGTCCACCTCGACCCGCGCCGTCGGCACGCCGTGTCCGGCTGCCATCATCCGTTCGAACGGATAGTCCGCCACATCGCGGAAGAAGTTCTCGGCCACCGAGTTCATCATCTCGAAATAGCGCGGATAGAAGACGATCCCCGCCGGGTCGCAGTGGCCGAACTCGACCCGGAGGGCTCGGGTGTAGGTCATCGGCGGATCAGTCATTCGCCTCGGGCGGCAGGAAATCGACATCGTGAAGCGCCGACAGCTCGATGGCCTTGGGCACATCGGTCAGACCGTGCAGCGCCGCGAAAAGCGCCCGGAGCTTGCCTGCGGGCGAGACCCAGAACAGCGCCCGTGCCGGCTTGTCGGACTTGTTGAAGTAGCCGTGCGGCACGCCCGCCGGCATCCGCACCAGATCGCCCGCCTTCGCCGTCTGCCAGACGCCGTCGAGCTTCAGTTCCACCTGGCCCTCGTGCACCAGGATGAATTCGTCCTGATGCGGGTGGACATGCACCGGCACGAACTGGCCGGGCTCGGAATTCGTCTCGAAGGCGAAGGACGAGTCACACTCCGCCTTCGGAAAGTACCGCTGGCCGAGGATGTTCAGTTCCACCCCGCCGAAGCCTTCGCCGTTGCGGGTGATCCCGCCCTTGAGCCTGCCCATCTTCGCTTCCTCCCTGTTGCGCCTCAGCCGAGCACCGACCGGGCGATGATGATCCTTTGCACGTCGGACGCGCCTTCGTAGATGCGCAGCGCCCGGATCGCGCGATAAAGCGCTTCGGGAACCGATCCCGCCCGCACCCCTTCGCCACCGTGCAGCTGCACGCAGGCGTCGATCACCCGCTGCGCCGCCTCGGTGGCGTGAAGCTTCGCCATCGCCGCCTCGCGGCTGATGCGGGCGGCGCCCATGTCTTTCGCCCAGGCGGCCCGGTAAACGAGCAGCGCCGAGGTGTCGATCTCCACCGCCATGTCGGCCAGATGCCCCTGCACCATCTGCATCTCGGCCAGCGCCTGCCCGGCCACCCGCCGCGACGCGACCCGCGACAGCGCCGCGTCCAGGGCCCGCCGGGCGAGCCCCAGCGCCGCCGCACCCACCGTCGGGCGGAAGTGGTCGAGCACCGTCATCGCCACCCGGAACCCTGCGCCGGCCTCGCCGATCAGCGCATCGGCGGGCAGGCGCACCCCGTCGAGGCGAAGATGCGCGAGTGGGTGCGGGGCCGAGGCCTGAAGCCGCGCCACCACCGACAGGCCCGGCGTATCGGCGGGCATCAGGAAGGCCGACAGCCCCTTCGTCCCCGGCGCCTCGCCGGTGCGGGCGAAGACGGTGTAGGTATCCGCGATCCCGCCGTTGGAAATCCAGGTCTTCTCGCCGTCGAGCCGCCAGCCGTTGCCGTCCCGGACCGCCGTCATCGCCGTCGCCGCCACGTCGGACCCCGATGCCGGCTCGGTCAGCGCGAAGGCCGCGATCGCCGCGCCCGAGGTGGTCCGCGCCAGCCAGTCCCGCTGCGGGGCGGTGCCGAACAAAGTCACTGCCCCCATCCCCAGCCCCTGCATGGCAAAGGCGAAATCCGCCAGCGCGTCGTGGCGCGCCAGGGTCTCGCGGATCAGGCAGAGGGCGCGCACATCGAGCCGCCCGCCGCCCGGACCGTCACCCTGCGGTCCCGTCCAGCGCAGCCAGCCGGCCGCCCCCAGCATCGCCACCAGACCCCGGCAGGCCGCATCCACATCGCCGTGCCCGACCGGCAGATGCGCCGCGCACCAGGCTTCCAGCCCTTCGGCCAGCGCGCGGTGCCGGTCCTCGAGGAACGGCCAGGAAAGGAATGATCTGTCCGGCATTTTCGGTCCGCAAATATCCCCGGGGGGTCCGGGGGGCTGGCCCCCCGGCCCTGCCCGCCTCAGTTCCCCTCGAAAACCGGACGTTCCTTCGCCGCGAAGGCCCTGTACGCCCGTTCGAAATCCTTCGTCGCCATGCAGACGGCCTGCGCCTGCGCCTCGGCCTCGATCGCCTCGCCAAGCCCCATCGCCCATTCCTGCACCAGCATCGCCTTGGTCATCGCATGGGCGAAGCCCGGGCCTGTGGCGAGCCGCAGCGCCAGCTTGCGCGCTTCCTCCTCCAGCCGCTCCGCCGGGTGCAGCGCGTTCCAGAAGCCCCAGGCCAGCCCCTCCTCGGCCCGCATCGCGCGGCCGGTATAAAGAAGCTCCGCCGCCCGCCCCTGCCCGACGATGCGGGGCAGCATGGCGCAGGCGCCCATGTCGCAGCCGGAGAGGCCGACGCGGGTGAAGAGGAAGGCGCAGGTGGCCGAAGGCGCCGCAAGGCGAAGGTCCGATGCCATCGCAAGGATCGCCCCCGCCCCGGCGGCCACGCCATCGACGGCCGCGATCACCGGCTTGCCGCAGCGGATCATCGCCTTCACAAGATCGCCCGTCATCCGGGTAAATTCCAGGAGTTCCGGCATCGGCCGCCCGACCAGCGGCCCGATGATCTCGTGCACGTCGCCGCCCGAACAGAAGTTCCCGCCGTTCGAGGCCAGCACCACCGCCTTCACCTCCGCCGCCCCGGCAATCGCACGGAAGGTGTCGCGGAGTTCGGCGTAGCTGTCGAAGGTCAGCGGGTTCTTCCGCTCCGGCCGGTTCAGCCGGATGGTGGCGACCCCGTCGGCCAGGTCCCACAGGAAATGCCCCGGGGCGAAACCCGCCATGGTCATCGCGCCTCTCCCATCCGCTTGAGAATGCCGCCGAGCGTGTCGAGGTCGTCTTCGGGCATCGCGCCGAACAGGCGGCTGACCTCGACCTCGTGGCCGGATGCGAGCGTCTCGAACCGCCGCGCGCCCTCGCCCGTCAGGGTCACGTAGACCGTCCGCCGGTCGGTGTCGGAGGGCGAGCGCAGCACCATCCCGTCGGCTTCCAGCCGGTCCACCACCGCCGTCACGTTGCCGTTCGAGACCAGGAGCATCCGCGACAATTCGCTCATCGTCACGCCGTCGCGCCGGCGCCAGAGCGCTGCCATCACGTCGAAGCGCGGCAGCGTCGTGGCGTGCTCGGCGCGCAGGTATTCGCGCAGGTGTGATTCGGCACGCCGCGTCACGGCAAGCAGGCGCACCCACATCTTCAGCCGGCGTTTCGACAGCGCCTCGCTCACGGCTCGCCCCCCGAAATCGCGATGGCCTGGCCGTTCACCCCCTCGGCCCCGGGCGCGCAGAGCCAGAGCGCCGTCGCCGTCACTTCGGCGGGCCGGTAGAGGCGCTTTTGCGGGCTCAATCCTTCCAGATACCCGCGCGCCCAGTCCGCGCCGCGGCCGGTCCTGGCGGCGATGTTGGCGACGGTGCGGCCGGTCATCTCGGTGTCCAGATAGCCCGGACAGATCGCGTTGGCGGTCACCGGCCGCTCGGCCACTTCCAGCGCCACCGACCGGACCATCCCGACGACCCCGTGCTTGGACGCCGCGTAAGGCGCGATCTTCGCGCCGCCCCGGAGGCCCGCGATCGAGGCGACGGCGATCAGCCGCCCCCAGCCGGGCATCTGGCGGAGCGCTTCGCGGAAGGTCAGGAAGACCCCGGTCAGGTTGACTGCCAGGATGGCGTTCCATTCCGCGAGCGTCGTCCGCTCGAACCGTGCGCTGGCCGCCGATCCGGCATTGGCGATGACGATATCGCAGGGCCCCGCCTCGGCGAACATTGCCGCGACGCTCGCCTCGTCGGTCACATCGGCCACGACGGTCCGCATGCCCGGCAACCGCGCGGCGACCTTGGCCAGAGCATCGGCCCGCCGCCCGGCGATGACCACCCCGGCCCCCGCCCCGGCGAAGCCCCGCGCCAGGTCGGCGCCCGCGCCGGAGCCGCCGCCGGTGATCAGCACGCGCTTTCCTTCCAGCCCGCTCATGCCCGGATCGCCTCCTGCTGGCGCTCCCTCAGCCGCCGCGCCTGATCGCGGCCGCGCAGGTAGGGAAGCGGCCAGTCGGTTGCCGCGTCACCCTGCGCCACGGCGGCGTGCAGCGTCCAGTAGGGGTCGGTCAGATGCGGCCGGGCGAGGCAGACGAGATCCGCCCTGCCCGCCAGCAGGATGCCGTTCACCTGATCGGCCTCGGTGATGTTGCCCACCGCCATCGTGGCCAGCCCCGCCTCGTTGCGGATGCGGTCGCTGAAGGGGGTCTGGAACATGCGGCCGTAGACGGGGCGCGCTTCGGGTGTGGTCTGGCCGGCCGAGACGTCGATGATGTCGGCGCCTGCGCCCGCGAACATCTTCGCGATCGCCACCGCCTCGTCCGGGGTCACACCGGCAGGGCCTATCCAATCGTTGGCCGAGATGCGGACCGACATCGGCCGGTCCTCGCCCCACGCCGCCCGCATCGCGCCGAAGACCTCCAGCGGCCAGCGCATCCGGTTTTCGAGGCTGCCGCCGTAGGCGTCGGTCCGGCAGTTCGAGGCGGGCGAGATGAAGGAGGAAATCAGATAGCCATGCGCGGCGTGGAGTTCGAGCATGTCGAACCCCGCCCGTGCGGCCATACGGGTGGCCGTGGCGAACTCGTCCCGCACCCGGCCCATGTCTGCCTTCGTCATCTCGCGCGGGACCGGGTGGCGGGGCGACCAGGGGATGGGCGAGGGGCCGATCACCTGCCAGCCGCCTTCGGTCAGCGGCATCTCGTCATCCGCCCAGGGGACCTGCACCGAGCCCTTGCGGCCCGAATGCCCGATCTGCATGCAGAGCTTGGCGTCGGTCTCCGAATGGACGAAGTCGGCGAGCCGCTTCCACGCCGCCTCATGGTCCGGCGCGTAGAGCCCCGGGCAGCCGGGCGTGATCCGGCCCTCGGGCGAGACGCAGGTCATCTCGACATAGACGAGCCCCGCGCCGCCCTTCGCCCGTTCGGCGTAGTGGGTGAAGTGCCAGTCGGTCGGGGACCCGTCCACCGCCTTGTACTGGGCCATCGGGCTGACCGCGACGCGGTTCTTCAGGCCCATGTTGCGCAGGGCGAAGGGCGCGAACATCGGCGCGCGGCCGGGCGTGCCCCCGGCCTGGGCCTGGAACCAGTCTTCGACCGACCGGAGCCAGGCCCCGTCGCGAAGGCGCAGGTTTTCGTGGCTGATCCGCTGGCTGCGGGTGAGGAGCGAATAGGCGAATTGCGGGGCGGGCATGTCGAGGTAGCGCTCGACCTCCTCGAACCATTCCAGGCTGTTGCGGGCGGCCGACTGGAGGCGCAGAACCTCGACGCGGCGCTCGTCCTGATAGCGGGCGAAGGCGCTTTGCATGTCGGGTTCGGAATGCAGGTATTCGGCCAGTGCGATGGCGCTGTCGAAGGCGAGGCGCGAGCCCGAGCCGATCGAGAAATGCCCGGTGGCCGCCGCATCGCCCATCAGCACGACGTTTTCGTGGTACCAGTTTTCACAGATGACGCGCGGGAACTGCATCCAGACGGCCGAGCCGCGCAGGTGGGCGGCGTTCGACATCAGCGCGTGGCCGCCGAGATGCGCGGCGAAGATGCGTTCGCAGGTGGCGACCGTCTCTTCCTTCGACATCGCCTCGAAGCCCCAGGCGTCCCAGGTGGCCTTGGAGCATTCGACGATGAAGGTCGCGGTCTCGTGGTCGAACTGGTAGCAGTGCGCCCAGAGCCAGCCATGCGGGGTTTTCTCGAAGAGGAAGGTGAAGGCGTCGTCGAATTTCTGGTGCGTGCCGAGCCAGACGAACTTGCATTTGCGGATGTCGATGTCCGGCTTGAAGATCGCCTCGTATTCCCTTCTGATCAGGGAGTTTATCCCGTCCGCAGCGACCACCAGATCGTAGTCCTTGCGGTAATCCTCGGCCGACCGGAACTCGGTCTCGAAACGCATCTCGACCCCGAGTTGCCGGGCGCGGTCCTGGAGGAGGACCAGCATGCGCCGCCGCCCGATCCCGGCGAAGCCGTGGCCGCCCGAGACGGTGCGGGTGCCGGTATGCTCGACGGCAATGTTGTCCCAGTAGATGAACTCGGCCCGGATCGCCTGCGCCGAGACGGGATCGTTCTTCGTCATCCGCGCCAGCGCGTCGTCCGACAGGACCACGCCCCAGCCGAACGTGTCATTGGCGCGGTTGCGTTCCAGCACCGTCACCTGATGCGACGCATCGCGGAGCTTCATCGAGATGGCGAAGTAGAGCCCTGCGGGGCCGCCGCCGAGGCAGAGAATCCGCATGTCTTCGGTCCCTCTTGCGCGTCCACGGAGAGGTTGGCACCGAGGCGGAGAAATTTCAAGCTTGAAATTTCTGCCGCCTGGACGATGATGCACCCAACCGGATGGGTGCCCCTGTGTCGGACAGCTACTTCCTCTATCACTCGATCGGCATGTATCCCGGCAAGGATCGCGACCTTGCCGCCGCGATGGCCGGGTTCGCGGCCGTCTGGGGGCGACCGGACGACGGGCAATGGGGCCATGTGCTGCCCGCCCGCGCCCGCTTCCTCGACCGCTGGCGCGCGATCCTGAACGCGCCGCCCGGATCGGTGACGACGGTGGAGAACGTCACCCAAGGGGTCCACGCGGTGATGCGCGCACTGCCGAGTGGGCATCTGAAGGGGCGTGCGGTGCTGGTGGCGGAGGACTGCTTCCCCTCGAACCACTTTCTGTTGCAGGGGCTGGCCGAAGCGCAGGGGTTCCGGCTTGTCACGGTTCCGCTTCGGCAGGGCGCGGCCTGGGTGGAGGATGAGGATTTCCTGGACGCCTGGACCCCCGATGTGGGCCTTGCGCTTCTGACCTGGGTTTCGTCCACCTCGTCGCACCGCATCGACCTGCGGCGGGCGGTTGCCCACGGGCGGCGGATGGGCAGCCTTGTCGGCGTCGACATCACGCAGGCGGCGGGGCTGCTGCCCTTCGACGTGATGTCGCCCGAGGTGGATTTCGCCGTCTCGACCTCGCTCAAGTGGATGTGCGGCACGCCCGGGGCCGGGGCGCTTTACGTCTCTCCGCGCCTTCTGCGGCATCTGGCGCCGGAAGGCCGGGGCTGGTTCAGCCAGCCCGATCCTTTCAACTGGGATATCAACGCGTTCAGCTATGCCCCTGATATCCGTCGTTTCGACAGCGGAACGCCCGGCGTGGTCGCGGCCTTTGCTTCGCTTCCGGCGCTCGACTGGCATGCGGGGCAGGACAAGGCGGCGATGCTGGCACACAACCGGACCCTGACCGCGCGGATCATCGGCGCGGCGCGGGAGCTTGGCCTGCATCTGGTCACGCCGGTGGCCGAGGCCGAACGCGGCGGGTCGGTGATGATCCGCCTGCCTGGGACGCATCCGGCCCGCGAGTTTGTGGGGCGGCTGCGCGAGGCCGGGATTTTCGCGGACCACCGGGGCCAGACGCTGCGCCTGTCGCCCGGCGCGATGACGACCGGAGAGGGGACGGAGCGGCTGGTCGAGGCGCTGTCGGGCCTGAGGGGGTAAGGGCGCTCATCGGTCGCTGATGGTCCCTTTTCGCGCCGGGGCAGGCGGGAAGCGTCAGGCTTGGCCGTCAGGAAAAGCTCGCGATTGTCGCCAGCGCGCCGTCCAGCGCCTTGCCCTCTTCATCGGCCAAGGCCGCCGCGATCAGCCGACGGGCCCAGTCGGCGGCATCGTCGCGCCCGGAAACCTGCGCGATTCCAGTGAGTACGCGGTCGAACTTCGAGTGCCCCCGCGCGTGCGTGTCGGAGTATCCCTTGATCAGCCGCCGCGCCCTAATCACCTCGACGGCGAGCGCGTAGTTGGTGGGGGCATAGCCCATCGCCTCGGCCAGCCAGGATTCGCGGTGCGCCACCTCGTCGGCATGCCGCAGCGTCCGCCGCCGCCAGAATCGCAGCCCCCCCAGAAGCCACAGCGCCACAAACCCCGGCACCCCGTCCGTCCGGATGCGCCGCCCCCGCCCGAACCACCGCCCGATCCGGTCCATCGCCCTGGGGTTGGCCCGGGTGCGCGCGCCGAGCCGGGCGGGGAAGAGACCGACAATTTCCTCGGCGCGGGGGTGGAAGTACTCGGTCAGGCGCATGACCTTGCCCTCGGCGCCCATCTCGCGCCCGATGCGGGCGAAGCGGGGGGCGCGGGTCTTGAGGTCGGCGACACGGATCACGTCGTCATAGGCCATCGCGTTGGCCAGGTACTTGGCCGCCTCGCGCGTCAGGGCGTGGACGGGGCCCTTGTCATTCGCGGCGATGGCCTCTAGCCGGAAAAGATAGTCGTCCCCGTAGGCTATGTCCTGAAAGTCCACAACCTTCCGAAGCCCGGCCATCGCCATACCGGCCGATTCCGGCGGCAAAGCCCGGACGCGGCGTTCCAGCCTGTCCCAATCGGCGAGCAGCCGCGCCGGGCCGACGGGCGTGGTGGCCGGCGGCGGCGGCGCGGCTGTGGCGGGCGCGGCCCCCTCGGCCGCCAGGCGGAAGCCCGCGTCAAAGGCGCGCAGCGACGCATCCACCCCGCGTCCGCCGCCCCGGATTGACGCCTCAAAGGACGCGCGGGGGAAGGGCAGCGCGCCACTGGCGGCAAGCGCGCCGAAAAGCGTGGCCGAGATCACCGATCCAGCGTCTTGCGCGGCGGCGTTGAAGTCGGCGAAAATCGCTGCGCGCGCGGCCACTTCGGCGGCGGCCTTCACCTCGTCGAAGGACGCGATGCCATCTCCTGGCACGACCTTTTCGCTGACAGCCAGCGCCCGGTGTGTGGACGCGATCAGCACTGTCCGGTCGGGTGTCACGAAACCCCGGATGATCGCGCGGCCGGCCTCCATCGCCTCGGCCGCGATCAGGATGTCGACGTCCCCTGCGGCGGGCATCAGGCCGAAGACCGGCGTCCGGTCGCCTGCGGGGCACATCTCGACGTAGTAGACCGTCGCCCCGGTGCGCTGCGCCACTCCCGCAACGCTCGTCGCCTGACAGGCAAAGCCGCCGGCGCGGGCGAGGTCTTCGATCCAGCCGGTCAGGACGCCCCCGCCCTGCCCGCCCACCGCCATAACGGCAAGCTTGATGATGCCCCCGACCGCCGGGTCGGGCGCGGCTGCGGGGAGGTCGTGCAGCGTCATGCGCTACCCCCGAAGCTCAGCCGCCGCGCCGCGCGCCGTTGTTGCAGCCAGCCTGCCACCCGGGCCGCCACCCGCGCCCGCCAGCTTTCGAACCGCCCCGGGTTATGGACCACCCGCGCCTCGTAGAAGGACGGGCAGAGGATCGCCGCGTCCGCCACCTCGCCGCAGTTGCCGCAGCCCACGCACGACGGGTCGATATGCGCCACCGGATCGTCGCGGAGGGGGTCGTCGAGCTTTTTCAACCCCAGCGATGGGCAGCCCGACAGCCGCATGCAGGCGTGATCGCCGGTGCAGACATCCTCGTCCACCCCGAAGCGCGGCGCCTCGATGCGGCGGCCATCGCGAATCGCCTGCTGGCGAAGGGGTTTTTCGCGCCGCTCGCGGTTCAGCATGCATTCCGACGAGGCGACGATGACCTTCGGCCCCGGTTCCTTCGTCGTCAGCGCCTCGGTCAGCACCTTGCGCAACCCGGCCACGTCATAGGTCCGGTCCACCTGACGCACCCAGGGGATTCCGATGCCTTTCAAGGCACTTGCGATGGGATGTTTCGTCGATTTCGTCGGGTTGTCGGCGCGGGAGGACAGCACGTCCTGCCCACCGGTCGCGGCGGAATAGAAGTTGTCGACGATCACCGCGACGCCGTCGGACTTGTTGAAGGCCATGTTGCCGAAGGACGAACTGAGGCCGTTATGCCAGAACCCGCCGTCGCCGATGATGCTGATCGGACGCTTTTCGCCGCCGCCGTCGAAGGCGCCGTTGGCGGCGGGGCCGAGCCCGTAGCCCATTGTTGCCCCGCCGATCTCGAAAGGCGGCAGCGCGCCGAAAAGGTGGCAGCCGATGTCGGCGGAAATCTGATGTTTTCCAAGGTCTTTCTGGACAAGCTTCAGCGCCGCGAAGATCGGCCGTTCGGGGCAGCCGATACAGAAACCAGGCGGGCGGATCGGCACCACGCGAGTCAGGTCGGGCGGCTTCGGGCGGTCTTCGTTGGGTGCGCGGACCTGCGCGGGCAGAAGCCCCGGCGCGGCTTTGCGCAGAAACGCCTCGACCGCGTTCAGCATCACCTGGCCGGTGTATTCGCCGGCCATCGGGAAGACGTCCTTGCCGTGCAGCCGCACCCCCGACCCCGCCCGGTAGAGGACCGAGCCGAGCTGCTGCTCGATGAACTCGGGCTGGCCTTCTTCGACGACCAACACCGCCTCCTTGCCCTCGCAGAAGGCAAGGAATTCCGGCGCGACAAGCGGATAGGTGACGTTCAGCACGTAAAGCGGCAGCTTCGTGTCGCCGTAAAGGTCGGCCAGGCCAAGCCTTTGCAGGGCCCGGATGACGCCGTTGTACATGCCGCCCTGCAGGACGATCCCGACGGGCGCCTTCCCGGGCCCGAATGTCTCGTTCAGTCGGTTCTCCTGAATGAACTGCTGGGCCGCCGGCCAGCGGTTCTTCACCTTGTCCTGTTCATGCGCGTAGGACATAGGCGGCAGGACGACCCGCGAAAAGTCAGACCGTGGGGCGGAAAGCGCATCCCGGACAGAGAGTTCCGGGCGTTTGTTGTCACGGGCGGTGAACTGCCCGGTGACATGGCAGGACCGGATCCGCACCATCAGCATCACCGGCGTGTTCGTGGCCTCGGACAGTTCGAATCCCTGCCGGACGGCCCCCACAATGGACGGCAGGTTCGGGCGCGGGTCGAGGAGCCAGAACTGCGACTTCATCGCGAAGGCGTGCGACCGCTCCTGCATGATCGAGGAGCCTTCGCCGTAATCTTCGCCCACGATCACCAGCGCGCCGCCGGTGACGCCGGAAGAGGCAAGGTTGGCAAGAGCATCCGAGGCGACGTTCACACCCACCGGACCCTTGAACGTCACCGCCCCCCGGATCGGGTAGTGGACGGATGCCGCCAGCATCGCCGCCGCCGCCGCTTCGTTGGCGTTGGCCTCGAAGCGGACTCCGAGTTCCGCCAGAAGCTCCTGCGCGTCGGCCAGCACGTCCATCAGATGGCTGATCGGCGCGCCCTGATAGCCGCCGACGTAGCCCACGCCGTTTTCGAGAAGCGCCTTGGTCAGCGCCAGGATGCCCTCGCCGGTGAAGACCTGGCCTCCGCCCAGACGCAGGTGTTCGACTTCCGCCTTGAAAGACCGTTCCGCCATCTAGATCTCGTGCTTCCTGATGTTCGCCAGCATCTTCTGCAGCGTCCCGACGAAGACCCGCCTTTCGCCCTCGCCGATCCCCCTGAACATCCGTGCCTGTGCCGCCGCCATGTGCGGCCAGAGCGCCTCGAAGGCCGCGCGGCCTTCGCCGGTCGCGAAGACCCGCACCAGCCGGCTGTCGGCCGGGTCAGTGTCGCGCCGCACCAGGCCTTCGCCCGCCAGCGCGTCGAGCGCCCGCGACAGGGTGGACTGTTCGGTCACCGTATAGACGGCAAGCTCGCCGATCGTCGGCCCCTCGATTACCGAAAGGACCGCCAAAGCCCGCATCTTCGGGGTGGTCAGGCCGAGCGCCGCCATCTCGTCGCGCAGCGAGGCGTTGTAGCGGCCCATCAGCCGGTTCATCAGGTAGGGGGCGAAGTTCTGCAGGCCGGTTTCGGCCAGGCTGTCCGCGCGCGTTGGCTGCCCCCCGTCGCTCATGCCCCCGTCGCTCATGCCCCCGTCGCTCATGCGCCCAGCGCCTTCGCCGCGAGGAGCCCCGACCCGCCGCCGAGGCCCGGGCCGGGATGGGTAGAGGCGCCGATATGGATAAGCCCGCGCGTGCCCCGGCGCGGATGGGTTTCGGCGGGCGAGCGCCAGAGGAAGAACTGGTCCAGCGCGCAAGAGCCGCCATAGGGATCGCCGCCCACCAGATTGACGTTCATCGCGGCAAGGTCGGCGGGCGAAAAGGCGCGCCGTTTCAGGATGATGCGGTCGAAACCTTCGAGATGGCGCGACAGGATGCGCTCGATCCGGTCGGCGAAGGCCTCGCGCACCGTCTCGCTCCAGGCCCCCCCGGTCTCGATCTCGCCCGCCGCGTCGCCCTTCAGGGCGCGCGGCGCGTCGGGGATCTGCAGCCAAAGGATCGCTTTGCCGTCGGGGCAGCGGGTCGGGTCAAGGCGGCTGGGCTGGCCGACGCAGATCGTTGGGGTCGCGGGCAGCATGCCGCGTTCGGCCTCGTTGGCCGACTTCGACACGCTGTCGATCCCGTCCGCGAGGTGGATCAGCGCCACATCGTCGAGCCCCGGGGACCGCCACTTCGGTGCCGCGTCAAGCGCATAGTGCAGCTGGAAGTTGCCGCGGCCGTGGCGCAACCTGATCCGCTCGGCCTGATCTGCGGGCGGCGCGGCTTCGCCGAGCAGGTGGGCGAGCCGGCCCGGCGTCACCGAGGCGAGAACCGAGGCGCAGGCGATTTCTTCGCCATCGGCAAGCCGCACGCCCGTCACCCGGCCCCCTTCCGTCAGGATGCGGGTGACATCGGCGACGGTGCGGACCGTGCCGCCCCTTTCCTCGATCAGCCGCCGGAACGCCTGCGCCGCCGCCCCCGCGCCGCCCTTGGCGACCGGCGCCCCGGCCGCCTCGAGCGCGAAAGCGATGACCTTGCCCATCTTCGCCGAATAGGCGCTGTCGGGCGTCAGCCCCGTGTGCAGCACCCAGGGCGCCCAGAGCGCCTGCACCAGCGGGCTTTCGTAGCCGTCCTCAAGCCAGGCACGCGCCGGGGCCAGCGCATCGCCGAACCAGCGCACCAGTCCGCCGACGCCCCGCTGGCGCGCCTGGCCGATGAGCAGCCGCAGGGTCGGCCAGGACCAGAGCCGCCCGCCGAGCAGCGCGAAGAGGAACGGCGCCTCGCGTTCGATCCCGCCCACGTCGGTCAGGTGCCGCCGGGCGTCGCCCTCGCAGACGTTACCGATGGCCTTCACGTTCGCCGCGCGGTCGGTGGTCAGGACCAGCGCCTCGCCGTTGGGGCGCAGGACGGCGGTGGGGTGGGGGCTGTGGCAGTACTCGAACCCGTGGCGCGCCAGGTGGGGGCCCAGCGCCGCGCCGGCCGGGCCGGTCATGAAGAGGACGAAGGTGGCGGCCATGACGTCGTGGCGGAACCCGGGCAGGGTGATCTCGGCCGTCATCATGCAGCCGCCGACCCGGTCCTCGCGCTCCAGGACCAGCACCCGGTCGCCCTTCAGCGCCAGCATGGCGGCGGCGGTCAGGCCGTTGATGCCCGAGCCGATGACGATGTGGTCGGGGCGGGTCATGGCCGGGGCCCTCGGCGGCCGGGCGGGGCAAAGTCTTCACGAAAACTTTGCCGCCGGGCAGACGTTTAGCGAAAACTC